>CAZMLI010000167.1:0-9724 GCA_964566865.1 uncultured Planctomycetota bacterium | reverse complement strand
GGCATCCAGAGGTAGATCGTCAGCGCCAGGAAGGCCATCACCACCGCGCCGAAGGCGATCGAGCTGGCGGCGGTCATGTCTACCTGACCGCTGACGGCCAGGCTGAAGGCGACGGTGTAGCTCGAGACCACCAGCATGATGATCAGCATCACCGGCAGCAGCGGCAAGGCGGCCGCGCCATGACGCCAGCCGAGCACGCCGCAGAGCAGCGCGGTGTAGAACGCGCAGGCGACCAGCGTCAGCAACTGCCGTCCCCACCAGACCGTCTTGCCCGAGACGGGCGTCAGTCGTTTGAGCGGCAGATGTGGTTTCTCGGCCAGGCTCAGGTCGGCGCCGAGCACATATCCCACACCGGCCAGGATGAAGGTCAGCAACATGCTGCTGATCACCAGCGGGGCATGTGCCAGGCGCGCTGGAATGGGCCAGGCCAGGTAGGTCAGCGGGACCGGCAGCATCAGCGCCAGGGCCACGCGCCCACGGATGAAACTGCCGCGCGCGACGAACAGGATGTCGGCCAGCAGCAGGGCGCGCATCGGTCGCGGCAGCGGGCGTAGCAGCGTGGCAATCAGCTGACTGCCGACGTGTTGCCGAACCCGTCCGGATTGTCGACGGTGGGAGTAGCTCTGACGAAACCGACGCTCGAACAGCCGGAGCGTCAGCGGCAGGATTGCCGCGAGCAGCAGGCCGGCGATCAACGGGTTCGCGCCGGTCAGCGCCAGCGCACAGCAGGCCAGCGCCAGTGGCGCGACTGCGGGCAGCAGCCCGGCGATCAGCCCGATCCCCACGATGCCAGGCAGCCAGGCCAGCGGGGTCAGCGCGGACGGCCAGGCGTACGTCAGCCGCCAGAGCGCAACGCAGAGCGCCAGTGTCGGCAGCAGCAGCGCGACGCCCAGTTCGATCAGCCACAGGCGACAGAGCGCACGAGGCGGGATCGGCAGCAGCAGATAGAAGTCGTTCTCCTGCTCGGTCCGGCGGATGCGTTGCCAGCCCAGGCCGATCGAGAGCAGCATCAACAGGCCCAGGCCAATCGACAGCGTCTCGGCAATCGTCAGTGGCCAGTGCGGCTTCATCCGACCGATCAGGTGATGCACGATCCAGAGCATACCCCCGCCGATCAGCAGGCTCAGCGGGTTGCCCGCCCGGCGGCGAAACAACCGCCAGCGATGGGCCAGCAAGATGCGATCTATTCCAGTTCCCTCAGCTCGAAGATGAACCCATCGCGCGTGCCCAGGATGATCTGGGCGCCGTGCAGGTTGGTCCGGAACAGGGTGAAGCGGCTGTCGATCCTCTGGTTCGCCAGCAGCCGGCCATCCGAGATGCGCAGCGTCGCGATCGACGGTTTGCCGTTCCGGGTGCTGCGAACGTACAGCCGTTGCTTGCCGATCGCAAGCAGCTGTTTGGCGGCCGCGTAACGCCACAGCAACGTATTCTCGCTGCCGCCCTTGGCGTCGATCGCCTTGACGCAGTGCAAGCCGGGTTTCTCACCCTCCTCGGCGACGACGAAAACACGATCGCGATGGCCCACCGGCATCTGCCTGATCGCCCCGCCCGCCTCGTGGCTCCAGAGAATCTCGCCCGAGTGCTTGCTCAGACAGAACAACGTGCCGTTTTCGCCCGCCGCATACAGTTGCCCCGCGTGGGGGTGCACCGACAGCGGTGCGCTGATCCGGTCATAGACCCGGCGGGACCAGATCGTCCGGAAGAACTTGCCCGTGTTCAGGTCGAGCGCGCTGATGCGCATCTTGCCCGGGTTGTTGGCGGCGAAGTAGACCCGGTCTGCCGAAACGACCGGCCGCACCGGTGCGGGGCCCTCAAGCCGGACCCGGCGATCGTACTGCAGGGACTTCTGATTGTAGCCATAGAAGAAGCGCTCGTGCGTGCCGATCAACAGGTGCCCGTCCGTCGCAGCCGGCTCGCTGGCCGGGCTGAAGCCGAGCTGCCCATAACGCTCCAGGTTGCCGTAGTCGTCGAGCACGAACAGGTAGCCCTTGCCGATCAAGTAGAGTTGATTGGCGCTGCGCACCGGGCGGGTCTCGATCCTGAAGGTCCGCCGGCTGCTGCCGATGCGCTGGGCGAAGACGAAGCGACTGTCGCCCGACTTGCGAACGAAGGCCCACAGCCGGAACTTCTGCGTCTCGACCAGCACGTCATGCTTGTTGAGCCAGAGATTGCGCACGACCGTATCCTTCAACGGAACCTCCCAGCCGACCTGCAGGTGGGGGGCGAGACTCTTCAGCGACGCACGAAGTTCGCCGGCGATTCGCTGCGAGTCCTTCTCGCTGCGCGAGTCGGCCTGGAGCGGGATTGCGGCGAAGCAGAGCAGCAGCAGTAGTTTGATCATGCAGGTAGATAGCCGCAGCAGCGACTCCGGTTAGACAATACTGCTCGTTCACCGCACCAGTGACTGGGAGGGCGAGGCTCCTGCCGAGCCGCGGCGCGAAGCGCCGGCAGAGGTCAGTTCGCTGCGCCGTATCGGGAAACAGCAGCCCCTTTTCGGCCTCGGCTCGGCGGGAGCCTCGCCCTCCCTTGCTGGGCTCGAGTGGTTGCCCTCGGCCGGTCGTATGACGCCTTTCAGGCCTTCTTGAACAGCCCGTGTTTGCTGGCCTTGTAGCCGTGCAGCACGGTGCTGGCGGAGGCGCATCCCATGTGTCGTTCGAGCACCTCGCTGAAGACATCACGAAAGTCGGCGGTGTGGGCCAGGTCGCGTTTTTCGTTGAGCTTCTCGGGCGCCAGGCCGGGCCAGTTGCCGTGGACCTTTCCGCCCTGCAGACCGTCGCCCAGCAGGAACAGGCAGTTGCCGTGGCCGTGGTCGGTGCCGCGGGTGCCGTTCTCGGCTGCGGTGCGGCCGAATTCGGAGAGGGTCATCACCAGCACGTTGGTCGCGTCGTCGCCGAGATCCTTGAGGAAGGCCGCGGTCGACTGCGCCAGGTTGCGCATCAGGTTGGCCTGCGCGCCCTGGATGCCGCCCTGGTTCTGATGCGTGTCCCAGCCGCCGAGCTCCAGCTCGATCACCTCCAGGCCGATCCTGGCCTTGATCAGCTGGGCCGCCTGGCGCAGTTGTATGCCGAGCGCTGTCTTGGGATAGACCGCACTGTTGGCCGGCCGATACGCTTCGGGATCGAGTTTTTTCAGCACCTTGAGTGCGTCGAGCGTTTCCTTGCCGGTGTTCTTGAGCAGCTCGGAAGCCTGGCCGTAGGCTTCGGCCAGCGCAGCCCGTGTCCGGGCGCGACGGGACTTCTTGGTCAGCAGCCGTAGTTCGGCCAGGCTGCGCACGGCCTGGACCGGCACCTTGCCGCGCAGGATTCTGGGGAGCACCGAACCGAAGCTGACGGCGCGGATCGGACCTTCGGCCGCGTGCTCGGCGAGGAAGCGGTTGAGCCAGCCGGAACTGCGGACCGAGTTGCCGACCTCACCGGTTTCCCAGATGTCTTGTTCGTCGAAGTGCGAGCGTCCAGCCTTGGCGTGGCTGATCGCCGCCAGGCCGGTCAGCGTACTGTTCTTGAAGTGCGGCATCCAGGCGCCGAGCGCAGGGTGCAGGCCGAACAAGCCGTCGAGGTCGAGCGCCTTGTTGGCGGGAATCGCGATCGAGCGACGCAGCTGGTAGTAGTGCTTGTCGCCGTGCGGGACCAGCATGTTCAGGCCATCAGCGCCGCCACGCAGGAAGATCGGCACCAGTACCGTTTGCTTCGCGCGCTTGCGCAAGGCGCCTGCCTGGCCGGGTTGATCGTCGGCGAGCAGGGCGGGGATCAGCGCCAGCGAGAGCGCGCCCATGCTGGTCTGCCAGAGAAAGTCCCGGCGGCTGTAGCCCGCCAGGCGGGTGCCTTCACAGCACGAATACGGATCGGTCATCTCAGTTCCTCTGGGCTTCCGGTAGCTGGAGAATCAACGCCGCGACAGCCCGGATGCGCGCCAGGCGATTGCAGGGCGACGGGTCGGGAAAGGCGGCACGCAGGATCTTCAGGCTGCCCGGACCGAGTCGCCGCCCGATCAGTGACATCGAGAGGTCGTCGGCCAGGCTCTCGAGCGTCTGTCCTTTGACCCGCGGTCCGACCGGCGCGTCGAGCAGGAATTCGCCGGCCGCGTGCTCGGCGAAGTTCCAGCGTGTGAGCAAGGTCGCGGCGTTGAGCCAGTCCCCGCCGCGTTCGGGGTAGCCGTCGGGGGTCACCCGGCCGAACAGTGGCTGCCCCATGCGATTCATCGCGTTGTCCAGTTCGCTGTAATCGGCGCCGATGTGGCGGTTGCGGGCCAGGCCGACGACGAATTCGAAGGGGTCGCTGATCTTCGTGCCGAAGTGCTTGCGGTCGAAGAATTCCGGGGCCGCGACGAGGCTGCGCAGGACGCTGGCCATGTCGCCGCCGCTGCGCATGAAGCTGCGCGCGGTCCGCGCGACGAGCGCTTGCGGTGGGTCTTCGGCAATCAATGTGGCGATCAGCTTGCGGGCGATGAAGCGGGCGGTCGCAGGGTGCGCGGCGAGGATCCCGATCAGCCGCTGTGCGTCCTGGCCCTTGTTGCCGCTGGCGAAGCGGGTGCCCAGCGCCAGCTTGGGGCCCGTGTCGTGATGGCCGCTGTCGAAGGCGAAGTGGAAGTAGGGATGTCCCAGCGTGGCGGTCCAGCCGGTGAAGATTCGCGCGACCTGTTCGACGTCCTGCTGCGAGTAGCCGCCGTCGACGCCGAGCGTGTGCAATTCCATGATCTCGCGCGCGTAGTTCTCGTTGAGTTTTCCGCGGCGATTGGTGGTGTTGTCCAGGTAGGCCAGCATCGTCGGACTGGTCGCGCTCGAGAGCAACATGTTGCGGAAGCTGCCCAGCGAGAGGGCGCGAAAGGCGTACAGCTCGATCCACTCGCGGGTCACCCCGGTCTTGCCGATCCAGGTGCTGAAGTGGTTGTCGAAGAAGTGGGCCATCCGTTCGCGCACCGGCCGCCGCGTATAGAGAGCGTGGGCGATCACTGCGTAGCGCAGCTGCGCCTGGTTGACCAGGTTGTTCCGGTTGAGCGTCGCTTCCCAGAAGTCGGCAAAGCTGTCGTCGATGCCCGACGGCGCGAGCTGGCGCTCGAGCCAGCGCGTTTCTCCCTGGGCCAGCAGGTCGGCCAGGTCGGCCGGGTTGGCGCCGAGTCCGAGACGCCGCAACAGCGCAATCCCGCGCTCGGTGCGCGAGAGCGCCGCGCTTCCTCGCGCCAGTCGGATTCGGCGGGGGCCCGAGAGTCCCCGGTTGCCCTGGCGGTCGGTCACGCGTAACTGCAAGGTGTGCTCGCCCGGCTCGAGGCGGTCCCCGTGCAGCCAGAGCCAGACGCGTCCGCTGTTGCCGGATCGGCTGACGACCTGGCCGTCGACGAGCAACTCGACGAGCGCGACCTGGCCGTTGTCAGATGCACGCGCGACGATCATCTCGGAGCCGCGCAGAAGCGCCCCCGGCGCCGGGCTGATGATCTCCGACCAGGGCGCCTGTCGGTCCGCGGACTTGCGCCAGAGCGACAGGCCGGCCAGGTGCAGGTTGCGATCGGTCTCCGCCGTACCGCCATACTGATCGTTGATGAACTCGACCGAGAGCTGGTACTGGCCGTGCGGCAGCTTCAAGGTGGCGGCCGCGGACATGCTGTAGACCGTCGAGGTCACGTCGAGTTCGACCCGCGCCACCTCCTTCCCGCCGCTGCGCGCGATGATGCGCGCGGTCGGTGGGCCCTGGTACAGATCGGCGCGGGCGTAGAGCTGTAGCTGGTACTCGCCGGGTCTGCGAATCTCTAGCGGAAAGCGCACCGGGTTGCCGCCCGAGTACATCATCCAGCTCTGGCTGCCGATTGCGCCGCGGTCGTAGGCGATCTTGCGACCGGACGCGACGCCTTGCGAGGCGTACAGCCGATGCGCTTCCGCTGCCGCACCCGAGTAGGGCAGGCGCTGGATCAGCAGCCGGGCGGACCGGCCGACGTTGCCCGAGTGGTCGCGCGCCTCGGCCCGCAAGGTGTGGTTGCCCGGCGTCAGCGCATCGGCCGGCACCTGGTAGGTCAGGTACTCGCCGGTGCGCGTGCCAGGGACGCGCACGCCGTCGATCAGCAGCCACAGCTCGGCGAGTTGCTCGGAATCATCGCGCGCGGTCGCCAGCACGGTGAAGCCGCCGCCCGCCTCCTGGCCGGCCAGGCTGGTCGCCAGCACCACCGTCGGCGCGATCGCATCCGGGCGCACGGCGCCCATGTGCCGGATCTCGACCTGGTCGACATGCAGGTTGCGGTCCGAGCGGGTGACCGGATCGTAGGCGTCATTGTAGAAGTAGATCGTCAGCTTGCGCTTGCCGGGCCTGAGCAGGAACGGGGCGCCGACGCCGTGACGCGCCAGGCTGCCGGCCGCCGTGATCGGTCCGAAGGCGGGCGAGGGCGTGGCCTTGTTGTCGATGATCAGGGTGACCGATGGCGCCGCGAGATAGACATCGGCCCTGGCCTTCAGGATCAGCTGGTAGTAGCCCGCCTGCGGCACCGTCAGGGTGTGCTGCAGCAGCTGTGCCTGGGAATAGAGCGATGCGACCTTGCCCCCGCTGGCGCCCCGTTCCTGGTTGATTGTCGGCGCAACCGGGTTGATGCCGGCGGCGGCAGTCGCCTGGCCCATCGCCTCCGCCTCGATCTTGACCGATCGCTTCGGGTCGCCCAGGCCGGGGTCGGCAAAGATCACCTGCTGGCTGATCTGTCCCACTCGGCCGGCGGCGTCGATCGCGCGGGCGACCAGCTCGTGCGCGCCCGGCTTTCCCTCGGCCGACAACCTGCCATCGGCCAGCGGCTTGCCCTGAGTCCGATGGAACAGCCGGCCGTCGAGCCACCATTCGATGCGCACGATCTCGCTCTGCCCGAACGCGCGGGCCTGCAACGCCACCTCGCCCCAGAGCACGGCGCCGGGGGCGGGCGTCAGGATTTGCACGGTCGGCGGAAGCGCCTGCGCGGTCACGCTGACCTTGCAGCTGGCCTTGCCGACCCGGATCGTGACCCGGCCGATCGCGTGAGGGGTGAGCGTCAGGAAAGCGAGTCGGTGCCCGGCCAGCAGCTGCAGGCTCGGCGCGACGCTGACCAGTTTGGGGTCGGAACTGGAGGCCTTCAAGCTGGTTTCGCTGGAGGCCTTTTGCGCCAGACGAATTCCGAGGAAGGCGGGTCGGCCGAGCTCGATCGTCAACCGGTCGGTGACCGCCTGCTCGGCTGCGGCTGGGAGGGTGAGCAGCGCCAGCATCAGGCAGGCCATCGATCTCATGGATTCATCTTAGCGATTTCGCACCGGTCCGAGGAGCGATTTCTTGATCCGCAGCCGCACCTCTAGCGGGGTCCCGGGCGGGATGCCGGGTGACGGCTGCGTCGCGGGCGTCATGGGCCAGACTCCCAGCTCGATCCAGTTCCCTGGGAGCTGCGGCGGTGGGGCGGGCAGTTCCGGATCGCTGATCCGGACCTCCATCTCGAAGCGGCCCGCGGCGGCCTCGAAGTCCCGGGCTTCGCCGGCGATTCTGGATCGCGAGGCCCGATAGACCTCCGTCAGTGGAAAGTAGCGCAGCAGATGCAACTCCATCCGACTGTAATCGTCCCCGTGCCAGCTCTCGGGGCCGATCAGCGCGATCACCCGGGGACGGATGGGACCCAGCTGCCGATCGATCTGACTGGCCACATCGGCCCAGCCCGAGCGCACAGGCGGATAACACAGCTCCGGGTCCAGCGTGGTCCAGCTCGGCGGGGGGCCGATCGAGCCCACGACCGAGAGCCAGCTCGAGACTGCGATGCCGGCGAGCAGCAACGGCAGGCTGACCAGCCGGTGCATTTTCGAATAGCCGACCGCGGCCAGGATGCACAGCGCGGGCAGGGCCGGCAGGATGTAGCGCAGCCACTTGGTGCCGATCAGGGTGAAGACCAGGTAGCCCAGCAGAACCCAGCCCCAGAGCAGGGTCAGCTTGCGCTGCGAACGCATCGCGGCCCAGCCGAGGCCCGCGACCAGCGTCGCGCTGAGCGGGAGGCCCAGCCAGCGCCAGCTGCCGGTGGGGTAGAAGGCGATCGCGGCCAGCGACCAGCGCTCTGTGATCGCGGAGTGGGGGTTGCCCGAGGCGACATGGAAGTCGATGTAGTGGCGCAGCTCGTTCCAGGCGCCCCACCAGAAGAAGGCGGTGCCGATGGCGAAGCCGACGCCGATCAGCAGCAGCTGCCTGGCGATGCGCGCGCGTGGGACCTCTGCTTTCCAGGCCAGCAGCAGGGCCGGGAGCAGCAGCACGCCGGCCCAGAGTACGAAGGCGTTCTTGATCAGGCAGAGCAGGCCCGCGAGCAAGCCGGTTGCCAGCGCGCGGCGCCAGTTGCCCCAGGGCGGCCAGCGGCAAAGCACCAGCGCGAACAGCGCCACGCCCGCGGTCAGCGGTAAGTCGGTGCCGAAGCGGCGCGCAAAACCCCAGATCGGCGGGGCCAGCAGCACCAGCGCGGCGGCCGTCGCACCGGTCCAGGGCCCAGCCAGATGTGCCCCTAGTGAGTAGCAGCTGGCGGCCAGCACGGTCAGCGAGAGCGCTCCGAGCGCGAAGCTCAGCGGTCCGATCGCATCGCCCGGCAGCAGCGCCATCGGGATGGCCAGCGTCATGTGCAGCAGCGTGGTACGCCCACCAACGCGCCGGTTCGCGCCCAGCCAGGCCTGCAGCGCGGCCGATCGGTCCGGCGCATCGAGCGCGCCGCTGAACTCGTTGGCCATCCGGCGGGTGTACAGCAGGTGTTCGCACACTTCATAGCCACTGGGGTACTGATCCTGCGAGAGCCACCAGGCGGAGACCCCCAGCTGGAACAGCAGGAGCAGTAGCACCAGGCCGATCGGCCAGCGGGTGGGGGGGCGTGCGGTCATGTCGGCGCATTCTACACTGCGGCGCCGGCGTTGATTGGCATCAGCCCGCGCGGATGCCTGTCCGGGGCCTGGTTATCCGCCGAAAATGAGACCGACGCACAGGATCACCAGCATGCCAAAGACCAGCACGCCTGTGATCAAGTCAGTGTTGTCTGGTTTCTCGCATGGCTCGCAGTGACCTAGTTCCAGTCTGCTACCGCAGCCTTGACAGTGGTGGATCTGCACGTTTGCCTCAATTCTATTGAAAGTCCAGTCAGTAAAATATAGTGAGATTGCCTTAAGATTACAAGAATAATATTAGAGAGTTTGTTAGATTAGGTCGTTCGCGCGAATCGGGGAGCGCCAGTGGGCCTCGAGTGCAGCGTTGACCTGGGCAGGCGCCTCCTGCTGGACCCAGTGCCCTGCTCCGGGGATCCAGAGCACATCGAGCTGCCTGACCAGCCCTCGGTAAAGCTCGGGGCTGGCCAGCTCCCAGCCCAGAACCGGATCCTCCATGCCCCAGATCAATCGTGTGGGCGCCTTGATCATCCGAGACCGAGCGGGCGGTTGACGGAACGCGGCGCGGTAGTAATTGATTCCGCCGGTCAATCCGCAACTGGCCTGTTCGATGTATGGGGCGAGCGCCTCGTCGTTGAACAGCGTCTTGTCGGGGCCAGCACCACTGCGAAAGATGGAGGGGATCAAGCGGCGGGCGTTGCGCGACAGCTGACGTTCGGGCAGGCCGGGCAGCAGAAAGGCGAACATATACCACGACCTGAGCAGCTGCCGCGGGCGTCGCAGGGCACGCAGCAGCACGCGAGGATGGGGGCAGTTGCAGACGGCCAGCGTACGCACCAGTTCGGGATAGCGCTGGGCGACCAGGGCGCGGATGGCGCGCTCGGCGCCCTTGTC
>CAZMLI010000166.1:0-9779 GCA_964566865.1 uncultured Planctomycetota bacterium | reverse complement strand
ATAGCCCGAACTACTCATGATCTCACCTCATTTGCGGGGCGCTTTTCCGCCGGCCAGGCTCCGCTGGCCGCTCAGGGACCAGACAGCAGACGCGCCCCAGGAGTGGTATTCAGCGGGTCGGACTGCTAGACTTTTTCAAGCCCCCCAACGCTCCAGTCCTCAGATAGGAATACCCGATGCGCCGCACCGCGTTGCTGATTTGCGTCCTGCTGATCTCCACCCTCCCCCACCTCTCGGGCGACGCGCTCGAAGAGGCGGCCAAGCTCGAGGGAACCGGCGTCTACGTCAAGGCCGCCGCCGAGTATCGGGCCCTGGTCGCCAAGGAGAAGCAACCGGGCAAGGCCACTCTGCGACTGATTCGGCTCTACAGACTGACCGGCAAGCATGACGCCGCGGCCAAGCTGATCGCCAAGGGCGTGGCGCTCGCAGGCAAGCCGGCGGCGCCGTTCATGGTCGAGGCCGGCGAACTGGCGCTGGACACGGGTCGCCACGACGAGGCGCGCAAGCAGTTCACGGCTGCGGCGGGGCGCGACCGGTTGATGATCGAGCCGCAGGTGGGCCTGGGGCGGCTCGACCAGGCCGTCGGCCGGATCGCACGCGCGCAGAAGCGCTTCGATCAGATATTCGACGACTACGATCCCACTGCCCGGCAGTACACCTCTCGCGAACTGGTCTACCTGGCGATCGGCATTCGCGAGCTGGCGATGCGCTCCAGCGAGGTCGACCGCACCGAAACCCTGCGCAGGCTGATCAATCAAATCCTGCCCGAAGCGTTCAGGGCGGACAAGTACAACCACATGGCGCGCTGGCTGCGTGGCTCGATCCTGCTCGACGCCTACCAGACCTCCCACGCCAAGAAGAACTTCACCGACGCGCTGAAGATCAATCCGCGCCACCCCTGGCTGCGGGCCGGCCTGGGCATGGTCTACGCGCAGAGTTATGGCACGCTGAAGAAAGCCCCGGAGGAGTTCCACCGCGCGCTGAAGGTCAACCCCAAGCTGGTCGACGCCCACGAGGCGCTGGCCAGTCTGTATCTGAACGACGAGCTCTACGCCAAGGCGGACCGGCACATCAAGCGCGCGCTGGCGGTCAACCCCAAGCGGCTCTCGACGCTGGCCGTGCGCGCCGGCTACCACCTGCTGCGCCACGAGAAACCGGCCTACGAGAAGCTCGAGAAGCAGGTCCTCGCGATCAACCCGAAGTACGGCGATTTCTACTACATCTGCTCCGGCGTGATCGGGGCGCAGCGGCAGTTCGAGATGGGTGCGAAGCTCTGTCGCAAAGCACTCGACCTCGACCCCAAGCTGTGGCACGCCTGGATCTCGCTGGCCTCGAACCTGCTGCGCATCGGCAAGGAAGACGAGGCCAAGAAGGCGCTCGAGGTGGTCAAGAAGGAGTACTTCTTCCACGTCCAGAGCCGCAACTACCTGATGCTGCTCGAGAGCTATAACGAGTACATCGTCAAGAAGACCGACCACTTCCGCATCCGGCTGCACGTCTCGGAAAACGCGGTCCTGCGCACGCTGATCAGCGAGTTCCTGGAGGGGGCGCACAAGACGCTCAGCGAGCGCTACGGCTTCGAGCCGGAGGGACCGATCCTGTTCGAGATGTTCGACAACATGGACGACTTCGCCGTGCGCACGATCGGCCTCTCCGGCCTCGGCGCGCTCGGCGCCTGCTTCGGCAAGGTGGTGACGATGATCTCGCCCAAGGGGTTCGGACGCCCGTTCAACTGGTCCGCCACCGCCTGGCACGAGTTCGCCCACGTCGTCACGCTGCAACTGTCCGGCATGCGCGTGCCGCGCTGGTTCACCGAGGGGCTCTCGGAATACGAGGAGTATGTCCGGGACAAGGCGAGCGTGCGGCCGATGCACCATCTGCTCTACAGCGCCTATACACGGGGCGCGATGCGCGGCATCCGCACCTTCAACGCCGGCTTCAGCCGGCCCAAGTACGGCGGCGAGGTCGGCGTCTGCTACTTCCAGGGCGGACTGCTCTGCCGCTACATCGCGGAGACCTTCGGCTTCAAGAAGATCCCGCAGATGCTGCGGCTCTACGCGAAGGGCAAGAAGACGCCTGAGGTGATCCGCGAGGCGCTCGGCCTGTCGCTCGACGAGTTCGACAAGCAATCACTGGCCTACATCAAGAAGCACGTATTCAGCAAGATCCAGGTCCTGCCGAGCTTCTCGGAAGACCAGCTCGAAGACCTGAAGGACGAGCTCGAGGACGAGCCCGACGACCTGGAAATCCGCGAGAAGCTGGCGCTGGCCTACTTCGCCCGCCGGATGCTCTCGGACGCCGAGATGAAGGCCGGGCAGGTGCTCAAGCGCAATCCGAAAGCGCTGCGCGCGCACCTGGTGCTCGGCCGGATCAACTATGGCCGCAAGAACTGGGTCAAGGCGAAGCATCACTTCGAGACCGCGCTCAAGCTGGGGGCCAAGGATTTTCACGCCCACCTGCTGCTCGGACACCTCTACAAGAACGTCGACAAGAACCAGGAGATGGCGACCGAGCAGTGGGTCAAGGCCAAGTCCTGCAACCCGTTCTACATCGGCAAGGGCTCTCCGTACCACCTGCTGGCTGTGGTCTACAAGAAGCAGGGAAAGTTCGACAAGTGGATCGCCGAGCTCGAGGGCGTGATCCACCAGAGCGGCGACAACATCAAGAACCGGATGGAGGTTGCCAAGTACTACCAGGAGCAGAAGAACCACCTGAAAGCGACCCGCTACCTGACCGAGGTGGTCAACATCAACCCCTTCCTGCCCGAGCCGGAGATCATGCTGGGCATGAACCTGGTGCTGCTGAAGAAATACCAGCGGGCCCTGCTCCACTTGCAGATCGCTCAGCAACTGAAGCCGAAGAACCAGATGCACCGGATTTACACCGGATTGGCCGAGTCCTACTACGGTCTGGACCAGCTGGCCAAGGCCCGGATCATGGTCCGCGAAGCCCTGGCGCTCAAGCCCAATTACGCCCGCGCGAAGCGTCTGCTGGAAAAGCTCAGCAGATAGTGCGCTTGACGCCGAATGTGGTAAGAAAGTACACTGGCGGAGTGTGATTTTCGCCATTCCCAGGAATTGGTAACTTGTCCCTGATCATCCAGTACTGCGAGAAGTGTGGGGAACGCGTAGCCCCCGACGACATCGTCTCCGGGGATGCTTTGCACTTCAAGGACGAGAGCTACTGCAAGACCTGCAAGGATGTCATCCTTCCCGAGTTGCAGAAGGACCCCGAGTTCCTCGAGTTCGAGAAGAACCGGCAGCGCGGGGCGGCCGGGCGCAGCAGCCAGCGCCCGAGCTCGGGCATGATGAAGATGCCCCGCGGGGCAACCGCGAGTGGCCGAACCCGGCGCCCATCCGGCGTGATGCAAAAGCGCAGCGGCAATCGCCAGGGCACGCCCAGCGCGCGCGCCTCGCAGAGCCGCCCCTCGGCGAAAGACAACAAGCTGACCTACATCGTCTGCGGCGTGGGCGGTGGGATCGCCCTGATCGTCCTGCTGCTGCTGCTCAACTCCGGCGGCGATCCGAACGAGAGAGCCGAACAGACGCCGGTCAATCAGAAGCAGAACGAGCAGTCGGCCAAGAGCAACCAGAAGAAGCCGCCCAAGATCGACCTGAAGCGGAAAACGCCGCCCCCCAAGAAGGAAGACAGCCTGGAGGCGCGCGAGTACCGCAAGCTGGTCAGCTTCCGCCAGGATAATCCAGCCCAGCACATGACGCTGCTCGGAAAGCTGGACAAGTACCTGGCCGACGCCCAGGGCAGCAAGTTCGAACGAATGGCGATGCGGATCCGCGGCGAAGTTCAGAAAGCGCTCGAACAGGAGGCGCGGGCGGCCTTCGCCGAACTCAAGATAAGCTCCGACAATCTGGTGGCGGAGGGCAAGTTCCAGCGGGCCATCGAGAAGTGGGACGAGTTCAGCGAGGAGTTGCTGACCGGCACCTGGAAAGAGCGGATCAAGCAAACCAAGAAGGCGCTGTTGGTGCAGCAGAAGATTGCCCGCGAGAACAGCTTCACTCGGGGGACGATCCCGACCGGCGGCAAGAAAGTCGCGATCTTCGACGGTCGCTCCTTGAGCGGCTGGTCGATTCCGCGAGGCCGGGGCGGCTGGTCCGTCCTCTCGGGCGTATTGAGCGTCGACAACCGGAACGACTCGAAGAACAACACCTTCGGCTTCGTGATGCACGAGATCGCCGACAAGAGGCACATGTACAAGGACTTCTACCTGGCCTTCGATCTGCAATTGCAATCCGGATCGATGGCGGTGCTCGGACGCATTCCTGTGGCGAAAGGCCCGAAGATCGTCCAGTTCGATCTATTCAAGAGCTCCTTCGAGTCCAACCGCTGGTACCGCGCGCACCTGATCGTGCGCGGGAGCATGGCGGAGTGGTGGGTCGAGAAGGCGGTCAGCCTGACCACCGCGACCAATTTCACCTCCCCGCAGGGGGGCGTGGGCTTCATGGCGCAGCCCAATGCGCACTTCATGCTCCGCCGGATCGAGCTGTCGATCTTCAATCAGGGCGACCTGCTGCCGCCCCAGAAAAAAAACCCCACCCCAAAGGCGCAGGGCGGCAAGGGCAGCCAGAAGGGCCTGTCCCCCACGGACTGGTTCAACGGCAAGAACCTCGACGGCTGGCGAGTCCAGGGCAAGTGGCGCATCGGCGCGGGCGGGGTGATCGAGATCGAGGCCAGTCAGGACGCCTTCATCCTCCGCGGCGACCCGGACTGGAGCGACTACCAGGTCTCGGTCCAGGTCAAGGGACTGTTCGGCTCCCTGACGGTCGTCACGCGCCTGGAGGGCAATAAGAATTCAGGGGTGACATTCAAGGACAACCTGCTTCCCAACTCGAACATCTGGTACACCGTCACGGTGACCGCGCGAGGCGGCAAGCTCACGATCGAGCTCCCGCAACTGGGAAAGAAGCAGACCTTCGACGCAAAAACGGCAAAGGGCATCGGCGGATTTGCCGTCAAGAGCGGCAGCAAGGTTCAACTCCGCAATCTCAAGCTCACGCTGTACAAGAAGAACTGAGTTTGCACGACTCACGACTGGATAGACCAGGACAGTCCCTCGCCGCAGCAGGCGCGAGGCGGGTCAAGATGGCGATTTTTCATGCCTGAAAATGGCGACGGATCACGGGATCCCAGCAAAACCAGCGAGATGCTGGACGACGCGCTGCGCACAGCCCGTGAGGCGCTCGACGACATCGGCAAGGCCAAGCACCTGTATCACGAGTTCCTCGATGACGTCAGGCAACAGCGCAGTCGCCTGGAGCAGCAAGAGCATGAGCTGCGCAAGACGGCAGACGGCGTCGTGAAGGATATCCTCGACCCCGCGGAGGCGTCGCTGGCGGAGATCCTCGAGATCAAGCAGTCCCTGCAGAATGCGCTGTCGCAACCGGAAAAGGCCGGATCGCCGACCCTGGTCGCCACCACCGCCCGGTTGCAGGCCGAACTCGAGATGGGCAAGGAGCGGATAAAGCGCCTCCAGCGCGAGAAGGAGGATGCCGAGGCACGGCACGCGTCAGCATTGCAGCGACAGGACCAGAGGGCGCGTCAGGCCGCAGAGAACATCCAGGCCCGTCACGCAATGGACGAGGATGAGCTTGCAGGACTCAGAAGCGACCTGGAAGCGCTGCGCGAGGAGATCCGACTGGTGAGGACCGATCGAGACCGCTTTCGCACCCTGCTGGGCAGTAATCGAGCCGCCACGGAAGACGAGAGCGGATAATTTCCCCGACTCATTGGAAACCCGGGGCTAGACGAAGTCGATTAATGCCGCACAATAGCAGCGGCTGGTGTATCCAGCCACAGAGGAGAGTCTCTCGAGTGTTTCCCGGGGACCAGTCCTGCAATGCGTAAGAACATAGATGAACGACCTCCCGCGCTGGCCGCCGGGACGGGCCGGCTGGAGTCCCCTCACGAGACTCATCTGGAACGAGTGTCTCCCACGAGGGTATTCGGCACACCGATGAACCAAGAACAGCTCGACAGCACGATGTCACGAGCCGAGGTGGCGATGGATCAAGTCCGTCGTGGCCGCAGCGAGCTCAATGGCAGACTTTGCGCTCTGTCACGGATCCGAGCCACAGTCGACGCGGACGTTCTGCAGCCGCCAAACGGCGAGATGGAGGCCGCACTGCTGCGCGCGCTCGATGCGATGCGCAACATCGAGCGTGCCCGCGATCTGGTGCTCGCGAGCCCACCCCCGGTCCCCGAACCGACCCAGCCGACGCCACCCGAGCCCGCACCCGCACCGATCGAGACGCGGCAGGAGTCGCCGCCCGAACAACCCGATCCATCCCCGCCGATCAACCCGACCGGCATCGACTTGCCGCAGGATCTCGCGCGCACGCAACACCAGCTCGATCAGGCGTTGCAGCGACTCGAGCAGCTCGCCCCACCGCCGCAACACGAATCCATCGAACCGCCCGAGTTGATGGCTGCGGACCTGCGACTGGCGCAGCGACGGATGAGCGCGCTGGAGCAGACGCGCCAGATGCTCGAGCGAGAGCTGCAGGATGAGCAGCGCCATTCCCGCCTGATCAGCAAGCGGACGAGTTCCCTGGAGCAGATGCTCAACCAGCAGCAGCAGCAAATGGATCAGCTACTGGCCGAGAAGGAAGCCTGGGAGCAGCAAGCGCCGAGCCCCGAAGAGGACTTGGCGCTGACCGAGGCGCTGCGCGCCGAGATCGAAGCGCTCAAGCTCGAGCGCGGCAGCGGCGCGGAGGCCCATCGGCAGAAGATCGAGAAGAAGCTGCAGGACACGATCGACGGCCGCAACCAGCTCGAACAGGCGCTGGCGACTTCCAAGGAGACCTTGATGCGCGTGCTGCGCGCCAAGATCGACCTGGAGTTCAACTTCAGCAGCCTGCGCGAGCAGACGCGCGCGATGGAGAGCCAGACCGATGAGCTCGAGCTGCTGCGCCACGAGAAGGGCAAGTCGGAGCTGGAGATCGCCTCGCTGAAGCACTGGCTCGAGACGACCATCCAGCGCCGCGACTCACTCTCCGAAGAACTGCAAAACGCGCGCACGGAGGTGAACGACCGGCTCGATACCTTCCACAGCGCCACCTCCGAGCTCGAGTCGCTGCGCACATCCCTCGACAGCGAGCGGCAGGAGAAACACGAGACGATCGAGCGGCTGGTGATCCTGGAGAGGCGGCTCGAGAAGAAGTACCCGATGGCGGGGCGCAAGATCCTCAAGACCTTCGAGAACGGCAATCGAGAGGTGGCCGAGGCACTGGCCACACACTTCGACTATCTGTTCAACTTCCGCCACGGCTATCCTTTCCTGGACTTCAACAACCTGCGCAGCCTGACGCGAAAGTTCATCTCGTCGCTGCGCAGCGATCCGGGGTCGGCGCTCGATCTGCGCTACTACTCCTCCAACCGCTATCTCAAGGAACACTCGTTCAACGTCGCCCGACTCGCGATCTACCTCGGGATGCACAAGGGCTATCGCGACTCCGCGCTCGAGATACTGGGACTCTGCGGCCTGCTGCAGGACATCGGTATGCTGACCGTGCCCGACGCGGTCTTCCGCAAGGGTGGGAAGCTGGAGAAGCAAGAGCTGCTGCAGATCCGCAGGCACCCGGTGCAAAGCGTGCACCTGTTCGAGGAGATGGCCGCGGAGGGAGATTTCGTTGGCGATCTGGTCTCGACGGTGCTGCGCGAGCATCACGAACGCGAGGATGGTGGCGGTTACCCGCACGGCAAGACGGCCAACGAGATCCACGACTTCTCCAAGGTCCTGCTGATCGCGGACTCCTACGCCGCGATGACCGCGCCGCGCGTCTACCGCAAGAGCCAGTTGCCGCACGACGTGATGACACGCCTGATCCACGGTGCCCAGCAAGGCAAGTTCAACCGCGACCTGGTGCAAGTCTTCGTCCGCGCGATGTCGCTCTACCCGATCGGCAGCTTCGTCGAACTCGCCTCCGGGGAGACCGCCAAGGTGGTCGCCTCCGATCCGCAGAGCCCCAAGCGACCGGTGGTCAAGCTGATCAGCGACAGCAAGGGCGCGCCATTGACTCAGCCGGTGTACCTCAACCTGCGGCAGGAAGAGGGCCTGGAAGTGATCCGTGCGGTTCGCGAAGAGTAGCTAGGACGTGGCGCGCAAGCGGCATCGTCGTCCCCCGCTCAAGAACTTCATCTCCGGCACCGAAAACCAGATCGCCTGGTCGGCCGTCTGCAATCTCGTCGAAGATCCCAACTCGCTTCCTTCACCCGTGGTCCTGCATGGCCCGTCCGGCAGCGGCAAATCCCACCTGCTCGGCGGCATGTCGGCCGCGCTGCGCAAACGCCACCCGACGCTCGAACAGCGCCACTTCACCGCCGACCGGCTAACCCGCGCCTGCCAGGCGTCCCATTATCGGCGCGAGCCGCAAGCCCTGGCTGCGGAGCTCCAGGCGCTCCAGGTGCTGCTCGTCGATGGCCTGGACCAGCTCTCCCGCCGCAAGGCGACCCAACACCTGCTGTCCGGCGCGATCGAGAGCATCCGCAGCCAGGGCGGGCAGGTGGTCCTCACCGCGCGCAACACGCCGCACACGATCAAGGGCCTCAGCCCCGAGCTGGCCAGCCGCCTGCACCAGGGACTGCTGATCCGCGTCGACCCGGCCAGCCTGCAAACTCGCCAGTCCTATCTGCACCGCGAGTTTCTCGGTCTCGGGGTACGCCTGACGCCCACCCTGCAGTCCCTGATCGCCGCACGCATCGCCGATACCGGTACGCTGAAGGCGATCTGCGAGGTGCTGGCCCACCTGGCACGCAGCGGCGCCCCCATGCGCCGGGCGCTGGTCGAGGAGGTTCTCACCCGTCACGAGAGCGGCGAACCGATCGGCGCCGGCGGCCCCAGCCTGGGGCCGATCTGCGCCCTGATCGAACAGGCCCGCGGTCTGCCCGCCGGTTCACTGCACCAGCGCAGCGGCCCACGCACCCGCGCCGCCGGCCGGCGCCTCGCCCTCTGGCTGGCCCACAGCGCGGGAATCCCCCGCATCGAGCTGGCCGACTACTTCGATCTCAAGCCAGGCTCGGTCTCCTCGGCGCTGCGCAAGGCGCGCGCGGAACTGGAAGCCGACGAGAAGCTGGCCGCCGAGATGGAACACTGGCGCGCCACGCTGGGCTATGGGGTGCGGGACTAGCAGCCTGTGGACAAAGTTCCCTCTCTCTTTAACGCAAAGGCGCCAAGGCGCAGAGTCGCAAAGCGGTTGCTCAGAGTCCGTTTACGACTCGCTGAATGCCGTCCTTTACCAGCCTCCTGCCGAAGTTGATGACGAGGGCCAGCTTGAGGTCCAGCAGACGCAGGTAGGTCAGAGCCTGAGCCTTGAACACCGGGTTGTCCGGATGTCGTCGCCTTGCACTCAACCACGACGCGCCCCATGACGAGGATGTCGATGGACAGATTCGTTGCCAGGCGCTGCCCTTTGTAAACGACAGGCACCTTACGTTGGCGCTCGACGGTCAAACCCCGTAGTTCGAGTTCGTAAACGCTCTCGAGCAACCCAGGCCCGCCCAGCGTCCGATGCACCTCGATTGCAGCGTCCACAGCGATCTGACTGATCTCGTTCTCCGTCATGCTCTTCTCCCTTCGTTCTCAGCGTCTTTGCGTCTTGGCGCCTTTGCGTTAAAGAAGGAATTGCAGCGGGCATTTGCTTCTGCCGCATCGGGAGATCTCTTTGCTCAGCCGCTGTGCCCTCTCACCTTCCCTCCTTCCGGAGGATAGCACCAGCGCTGCGGTCGATCGTGCGAAGGGACACGGGGGAAGCCTACGAGGAGTTCCT
>CAZMLI010000165.1:7427-9827 GCA_964566865.1 uncultured Planctomycetota bacterium | reverse complement strand
TGGCGGTCGATGCGCGCACGGACGTGCACGCGCTGGGTGTGATGCTCTACGAAGCTATCAGCGGGAGTTTGCCCTACCAGGGCCAGAGCCTGGTCGAGTTGTTCCGGGCGATCGAACACCAGGCGCCGGCGCCGCCGCGGAAGCCGGACGCGCAGGTCTCACGCGACCTGGAGACGATCTGTCTGAAGGCGCTGGCCAAGCAGCCGGTGGACCGCTACCAGACCGCCACACTGCTGGCGGAGGACCTCGCGGCCTGGCTGGAGGGCCGGCCGATCAGTGCGCGGAGGTCGCTGCCGCTGCCCGCCTGGGCTCGTCGCAAGCAGGTCTGGATCAGCCTGATCTTGTTATGCGTGCTCGGGCTGTTTGTCCGGCGCTGGGTCCGCGCCCCGACCCCGCCGCCTGAACCGCAGACGCAGCAGCAGCCGCCGCCGCGGGACGCGCCAGGCCGGCAGCGGATCGCCGATGCGCAGCAACGGATCTACGACCAGCTGCTCAAGCTGGAGCACTGGGAGTCCAACCTCTATCGCAAATCCGAGCGCCTGTCCCACACGCAGCTCGCGCGCATCATCGTGCAGATCCAGCTGGAACTCGACTGGAACGAACTGCCGCCCAAGCTGCGGCATCTGGGGCTGTTCGCCACTGCTCACGCCCACTTGCTGATGGGCCGGACGCGCGAGGCGACCGCTGAATTGACCGCCGCGATCGAGATCGGCGAGGGCCCGCGCATGGGCCTGTGCTACTTCGAGCGGGCGCGAATTTCCTGGGAGACGATGCTGCGCGAGTCGCTCTCGGGAAACAAGGCGCAGGCGCAGGTGCGCAAGCAGCGGGTCGCGGCCGACCTGGCGCTTGCGCTGCGGGCCGGCCTGGAGGATGCCTGGCTGCGCGACCTGGCACAGACGCTGCACCTGCTGGCCTCTGGCGGTGAGCAACAGGCGGTTCGTGACCGCGCGCTCGAGACGGCCGACCGTCTACGAAAGACCCCAGAGAAACCGATCGAGGAGGTGGCCAAGTTTGTCGGTGACATGCAGCTGATGGCCGGGCAGACCGATCGCGCGATCGCGGAATACCGCTGGGCGATCGATCGTCGGTATCATTACCTGGAGGCGCGCAACGGTCTGGCGCTGGCCTACCTGCTCAGTGGTAAGGGCATCGCCAGCCTGGAGCGCGCCTTTCGCACCGCCTTCAAGGCGATCCAGATCAATCCCTGGTACGAGGACAGCTACTTCTGCTTCACCCTGCTCTGCCGCAGCGTGCTGGCCACCTCGGTCGAGCAAATGAACAAGACGATGGTCGCGATCAAGCCGGCCTTCGTCGAGAAAATCGTCGCCACGCTGCAGCAGGGGACCGAGCTGTTGCCGAAGTCGGAGGTGGTTCGGCTGACCTACGGCTATGCCTGCTTGTTGCAGGGCTGGCAGCTTGGATTGCTCAAGCAGGACCCGATGCCGAGTCGCAAGGCAGCGGTGGCGGCGCTCAAGCCGCTCGAGACGTCCGACGACGATCGCATGGCCTTTGGCGCGCTGCTCGGGCTGGGCATGATCCATCTGCTGCGGGCCAGCCGGTTGAAGGTGTTCAGTGGCGGGCAGATGAAGCGGGCGCGCGACTATCTGGAGCGCGCCCGTAAACTCTCGCCGCGCCAGCCTGCGGTCTATTACTGGCTCGGCTGGCAGCGGTTTCTGGCGCAGCAGTATCGTGAGGCGGCCGATGCCTGGGAGGCGGCCTGCAGCCTGCAGCCGACGATGCGGGCTGAGCTCCAGCGCAACATCGATCGGGCGAAGCGCCTGGCGGGGGTGCGTTGATGGAGTTCCAGTCGACGATGTGGACGATGATCCAGGGTGCGCGCGAGGGCAACGAGCTGGCGTTGCGAGATTTCGTCGGTCGCTACCGTGCGCCGGTGATCGCCTATTGCCGTCGCCGCGGCATGGTCTCCGAGGCGGAGGACCTGGCGCAGGAGGTATTCTTGCGGCTGTGGCAGGACCAGGTGCTGATGCGCGCAGATCCTGCGCGCGGCCGATTTCGCGGCCTGCTGATCGCGATCACCCGACACGTCATCGGCAACCATGTCGAGAAGGCGATGGCCCAGAAGCGCGGCGGCGGCAAGGTCCAGGCGCTCGGGGAGATCGACATGGCCAGCCCGATCAAGGACGACGACTTCGATCGCGAGTGGGTGGCCCACCTGATCACGCTGGCCCTCGCCCGGCTGGCCAGCGAGCACGCCAACTATCACGACGCCCTGCAGCGCTTCTTGCTCGCCGGCCAGACCTACGCGCAGATCGCCGAGCAGACCGGCCAGTCGCCGAGCCAGTTGAAGAACCACATCCACCGTGGAAAGCAGAAGCTGATCGAGTACCTGCGGGAGCTGGTGCGCGACTACGCCGCCTCCCACAACGAGTACGAAGAGGA
>CAZMLI010000165.1:0-7327 GCA_964566865.1 uncultured Planctomycetota bacterium | reverse complement strand
ACCTGCGGGAGCTGGTGCGCGACTACGCCGCCTCCCACAACGAGTACGAAGAGGAATTGCGGCATTTATCGCGGTTTTTTCCGGGGAGCTAGAGGAGGTAGGGAATGATCATCTGGGTGAGCTGAAGGAGACGTTGGGTTATCTGCGGGATGTCGGGCTGGTCATCGCCAAGTCGAAATCACAGCCCATTCTCGAGTTGATCGTCGGGGCGCGAGAGGGATTTCAAAAATAGCCGAGAACTCCAGCGCTCGCTCCGTATCTGCCGGTAGCACCACCCCGCTCGCGGAATGTGACCTGAATCCAAAGCTGAGGAATCTCCGATGAGACGTTGCTGTTTGATGCTGTTGCTGGTCTGCACACCCGCCCTGGCCGAGACCCCGGCGTTGCTTCGTCCGCTGCCGGCGGATCAGTGGGACGCCCAGAAGGCCGCGCATTTGCTGCGCCGGGCTGGATTCGGCGGCACGCCCGAGGAGGTCGCGCGGCTGACCCAGATGTCGTTCGCGCAGGCGATCGCGCACGTCGTCGACTACGAGAAGCTGCCGCAGGGTCCAGCACTGAAGCTCGAACCAGCCGACTACAACCGCAACCCGGAGGTCGACCGGATGGTCCTGCGCGCGCTGCCGCCTCTGCTGGCACAGTACAAACGGCAGCTGATGCAGCGCTACAAGATCGACATCGACAAGGAGCTGGCGAACAACCCGGACAAGAAGCTGAAGACGCCGGAGAACCTGCCGACCGATCGGCCCGAGCTGCGCAAGCTGAAGAACGCCACGCCGCGTCAGGTGCTGGCCTATCTGCAGCGGCAGGCGGAGAACCGCGCGGTCAATCAGGTCGTGCAGAAATTGCTGAAGCGTTACCAGTTCCAGCTGCGCAGCTGGTGGCTGGCCCGGATGGGCCAGACCCGGCGTCCGCTGGAGGAGAAGATGACGTTGTTCTGGCACGGACACTTCGCCACCAGCTACGACACGGTGCGCAATCCGTATCACCTGAAGCTGCAGAACGACCTGTTCCGTCGGCAGGCGACGGGCAACTTCAAGGCGCTGGTGCTGGGCATATGCCGCGACCCGGCGATGCTGCGTTACCTCGACGGTAACCGAAATACCAAGCGTCAGCCCAACGAGAACTTTGCCCGCGAGTTGATGGAGCTCTTTACCCTCGGCATCGGCCACTACTCCGAGCAGGACGTCAAGGAGGCGGCGCGGGCCTTCACCGGCTGGACCAGCGTGGCGCACATCTTCCACTTCAACCGCCAGCAGCACGATTACGGGCGCAAGACCTTCCTGGGCCAGACGGGACACTTCAATGGCGCCCACATCGTCGAGATGATCTTCGACAAGCCGCAGACGGCGCGCTTCATCAGCCGCAAGCTCTGCCGCTACTTCGTCACCGAGAAGCCGGACCAGCGGCTGGTCGACGGCCTGGCCACGACGCTGCGCAAGCATGACTATCAGTTCAAGCCGATGCTGCGCCAGCTCTTCAGCAGCCGCTGGTTCTACAGCGAGCCCGTCGTCGGCACGTTGATTCAGAGTCCGGCCCAGCTGGCGGTGAGCACGATTCGTCAGCTCGGCATGCCCCTGGAAGGACTGGCGATCGCCGGCAACCTGCTGCCGAAGATGGGGCAGGATCTGTTCCGGCCACCCAACGTCAAGTGCTGGGAGGGCGGCCGGACCTGGATCAACGCCTCGACGATGATGGCCCGTTACAACTTCCTCGCCGATCTGGTCAAGGGCGGACAGGAGCTGAACAAGAAGCCCAACGCGATGCAGCTACGAAAGTCCTACCTGCCACAGAGCCTGCAGGGCAAGGCCTCATCCTGGGACACCCAGGCGCTGCTGGCGCTGCCACTGCTGAAGCGGCTCGAGTCGCAGCGGACCGCGGCCGGCACGCTCGACTACCTGGCCGGCCTGCTGCTGGCCAGGCCGCTGACGCCCGCGCGCCGGGCCAAGCTGCTGGGCGTACTGCGGCAAGGTGCGTTCGATCCGAAGCGCAAGCAGACCAAGGCGCTGATCCTGCGGGTCATCCTGCTGATCACCAGCACCCCCGAGTATCAGCTGAGCTAGTAGGTTGCCCGCGGCAGCCAAATTCTGGTAGCGTGCGTGCTCATGGTGCACAGCGTTGAGCGGTGACGGCGATGGCGCGGACGGCAAAACGCTGCGGGTTCCTCGTGAACCGGCTTCCTTGCCGTCGGAGCAGACCGAGTTAAGCGAACGAGGAATTCGGCGCCAGAGTAGCGCGCGCATCGAAGTCCCCAGTGAGCTGAGCGAACTGCCTCAGATCGGCGGGTACGTGCTGGAGGAGGAGATCGGCGGCGGCGGCATGGCGATTGTGTATCGCGCCTACCACGCCGGGCTACAGAAGCACGTCGCGCTCAAGCTGATCAAGACCCAGGCGACCGGTCAGGCGGCCAGCGAAGGCGAGATCGCGCGTTTCTTGACCGAAGCGCGCACGGCCGCCAGTATCAACCACCCCAATGTCGTTCCGGTGATTGATGTGGGAGAGCAGGACGGTCAGTTCTTTCTGGTGATGGAGCTGATCATCGGCGGCAGTCTGGCTGGTGTGCTCGACAACGTGCTGCTCAAGCCGGGACGGGCGATCGAGATTCTGGGACAGTGCGCCGAGGCGGTCGGGCAGGCCCACCGGGCCGGCGTCATCCACCGCGATCTCAAGCCGCACAACATCCTGATGCGCGGCGGAACCGAGCCGATGGTGGCCGACTTCGGTCTGGCGCGCCAGCAGAACGTCGCCGAGCACATCACCCAGACCGGAGACATCCTCGGCACCCCGACCTACATGAGTCCGGAACAGGCCTCGGGCGACCTGACCGAGCTGGGCCCGCCGTGCGATGTCTGGGGCCTCGGTGTGATCCTCTACGAAATGCTCGTGGGCCACCCCCCATTTCGCGCGGAGAGTAGTTACGAGCTGCTCAACTTGATCCTGACCAGCGACCCGGAGCTGCCGCGCAAGTTGAATGCGCAGATCCCGGCGGATCTGGAGGCGATCTGTCTGAAGTGTCTCGAGAAGTCGCCTGGCAAGCGTTATCCGGACGGTCATGCGCTGGCCGAGGACTGTCGCCGGTATCAAGATGGCTACGCAGTCGCTGCGCGGCGCGCGGGATGGGTTTACCGCTGGCAGAAATGGAGTCGGCGCAACCGGCGTCGCCTGGGCATGGCTGCGATCGTTCTCGTTTCGGTGGCCTGTGCCCTGCTGTTTCCTTCGGTGCGTGATCGGTGGAAAGAGTCCCGCTTGCGCGAGCTCGAACAGCAGTATCTCGCGCAAACCGCGAAGCTCCCTGGTGAGTTTCGCGAGGCGATCGATCGGTCCGCTTCGCCAGACGAGTTGATCAAGCTGGCGCAGGATCGACTTTCCGAAAGTGGAATCCAGGCCGACCTGCTGCGGAAGCTGCGGAAAGCGGCCAGCGGACCGCTGCCCGAGGCCTTTCAACAGAGACTGCTCGCGGATGCGCAACGCCGGATACCCAGGGTGAAACTGCTCGCTCTGTGCGCCCGGCGTCGCGGCGACCTGCTGAGCGCCGCCAGCAAGCCAGAGCAGGCCTTCCGGGCCTACGGGCAATCCTACCGTCTCGATCCGACGGGGCCCGATGGCATTCGCGCGATGGCGCCGCTGGCCAGACGACTGCTGCAGAAAGGTCAGAAGAAGCTGGTCCTGTCGATCTGCCGAGCCGGCTATCGGGATGCGCCCGGACCCGATGCGCGTCACGCCTTCCTCGAAATCGGCGGCGCGGCATGCCTGCTGTTACACCGGTTTGCCGATGCCGTGGCCACCTTCGAGGCCGCTCGCGAGATACGCCCACTTTCTCCGCGGGCAGGTATTCTGGGCCAGTTAGCCGACACTCTGCAGCACAAGACCAGAGTTCCCTACGACCAGGAGGGGCTGGTCGCCATCGCGAATGTGGATGGTCAGGCGGGTGATGAACTGGTCTATCTGCGCAACAAGACGCTGGAGATCTGGCACTGGAAAAGAGGCACGGGATTTCGCCTGTTGACCAAGCACTCGCTCGATCTGGGACGTTCCAGCCTCCATCGGTACAACCCCTCGAAGCAACACCGCCCGATGGAAGTCGCGGACTTGACGGGCGACGGGGCGATGGACCTCTCCGTTGTGGATGGCAGCGGTCGGGTACGACTCTACGGTTCGCTGATGGGAGATCTGCGCACGCTGTTCGATTGGAGGATCCCTGGGGGCGGGCGCATGCTGGCCCACATGGTTGCTGATGTCGATGGCGATGGCAGGGCGGAAGTCTACGTCAGCGCGATCGGTGGCGCTCTGTGGACCATTCGCTGGTCCGGCGACCGGTGGCAGGCGCGAGTGCTCGATCCTCTGATTCAGTCTTATGTCTATTCCCTCGGCGTGCAGCAGATCCGTGGGCAGAAGTTTCTGCTGGTGGGCGCCGCGGAGTGGAAGGACTTCGCCATTCGTGCCTACCGCATCAGCCCAGACGGTTCGGCGCGTTTGGCCTGGCGGCAGAAGGTGGGAGGTGTGCGCCGAATGCTCGTCACCGACCTGGATCGCGACGGCGTGTCGGAAGTGGTCATCTCGATCTACGACGGAGCCACGCACTATATCCCGCAGGTTCTGGGCCCGGATCTGAGCAGCCTGCTTCCACGGGGCGCGACCGTGCTCAAGGACCGAGGCGGCCGCCTGGTTCCGGTGCCCTCGCAGGGCCAGAAGCGACTGGGTGCCTATACCGAGTATCTGCTCGAAGTGCCGCTGGCTGGGGCGGGCACCAAGTGGGTGGTTTCAATGCCGACCTTGCGTCGGCTCAAGGGAGATCGCGAACAACGGATTACGCGGCTGCGCGCGCTCGAGCCGGCGATGGTGGTCGAGATCGACGATATGTGGTGCTACTGGATTGCTGACCTGGACGGCGACGGTCGGTCAGAACTGTTTGCCCGCTGGCAGTCGCAACGGGGGGAGCTGCTCGGACTGGGTCCGATCGACCCGAAGAAGGTCGGGCGGGTGCTCGGCGGAGCCGCGTTGGTCTCTTCGAAGGCGCTGACGGGCACGGGTGAAGGAGAGATGATCTTCGCCAGAGACCTGATCCGGCTCGAGCTGTTCGACGATGCCCATCGGCTGCTCGAGCGGTTGTCGACAGAAAGGACGCGGGTCGGGGGGGCCGCCGCTCTCGAACGCATAGACCTGTTTGCTCGAGTCAGCCTCAGTCGCGCACTCCAGTTCGCCGATGAGGTGATCGAAGACCACCCGGCTGTGGCGCGTCAGGCACTCTGGAAGCGTATCGTGGCACACCGATCGGCCGGAGACTACGAGGCGCTTGGCAGAGATGTCGATCGGCTAGAGCAGCTGGCCCTGCCTCGCGAAGACGGCCCGCGGACGAAGAGACTACGCCAGATGGTCAATCGCTACCGGTCGCTCCAGGCCCGTGAACTCTTCCCTCGCCGGGCGAAGGACTTCCTCGCCACCGACCCGCTGCTGGCGCCTTCTCACTCGTCTGGGCAACGCCTGTGGATCCGCAGCAGCCTGCCCCATGCGTATGGGTTGCCCCTGTTGCTGGACGGTGGGCTCTGGCGCTTGCGCGCGCGCGTCAGCTTCAGCCGGTTCGACTGGTCCAACGCGCTGTCGATTGGTTTGTTTCGTGAAGGGGATCCAAACCCCGTCAACGCCGTGAACTTTCGTCGACAAGGTGGAGACTGGAACAGCCAGATCCCGGGCCTGATGGGAGCGAAGGATGAGGGCCTGCTGGTCAATACGCGCGAGCTGGAGGTAGAGCTGCTGTACGAACCGTCGGACGGGGTGCTCTGGCAGACTCTACGCCGGGTGAGGGACAACGCGGTGCTGTTTCGTTACGGGAGGCGCGCTTCGGTTCCCGCGGGTCGCTACCTGGTGGGGCTTTACATGGGCCGTCAGGGCGGTCGCAAGGGTCCAAACCTGGGCCAGCTGAAGTTGCTGGGGCTGACTTTCGAGACGGCGCGTTCGCTGCAGATCGTCAAGGACTTGAAGCAGCTGGTCAGCCGACCGGAGGCCGTGTCGGCCAGGGCATTGATCGATCAGCCGGCGCAGCTGGTTGCGCTTTTTCGGCAGCGGCTTGCGGGGAAGCAGGTGGCCGACCCAGCCTACAGCGCGCTGCTGGAGCGCAGCTTCGCGCTGTCGAAGCCCCAGTGGGCTCTGCTCGTCGGCGCCCTGCGAGAGGCGGTCGCCGGGGACGGTGCGCGACTGGGTGGCCTGGTGCGTCGGGCGGTGAAGGCGGGTCGGCTGGAGGAAGCCTTGCTCGGCCTGGACACCATCGCCGACGACCAGCAGGCTTCTCCCCAGATCGTTTCGACCCGCTTCCGGTACCTGCTGGGGCTCCAGTGGTGGGGGCGGATTCTGGCGGACCTCGAACAAATGCCTGATGCTGCGACGTTGCCCCGCTGGTTTGGCAGCTATTGCCGGGGCAGGGCTCTGCTCGGTCTTGATCGTTATGCGCCAGCGGAGAAAACGCTGGTGGCCGGGGTCGACCAGACCCGGCAGGCAGGCACCCCAGCCCAGTGGCTGAAAATGTTCGAGTACCAGATCCAGCGGGCCCGCTGGAAAGGTCTCAAGCTGAGCGGCAAGATGCCGGTGCCGACGCTGAAGAACTACTCGCCCGGCAAGTCCTGGGAGCGCGGCGATTAGGAGGTTGCCCCCGCTAGCTGCAATCTGTTAGCGTCGTGTACATGGGGGGCGCCATTGGCCTTTGAGAACATCGACGAGGACGCGAAAACGCTGCCGGTCCCGGCGGAGCCAGCTTCCTTGCCGCCGAAGCAGACCGAGCCAGGCGACCGGGGCGCGCGTCGCCAGAGTAGCGCGCGCATCGAAGTCCCGACGGAGCTGAGCGACCTACCTCAGATCGGCGGGTACGTACTGGAGGAGGAGATCGGCGGCGGCGGAATGGCGGTTGTCTATCGCGCCTACCACGCCGGGCTGCAGAAGCACGTCGCGCTCAAGTTGATCAAGACCCAGGCTTCGGGTCGTGCGGCCAGCGAAGCCGAGATCACGCGCTTCCTGACCGAGGCGCGCACGGCCGCCAGCATCAACCACGCCAACGTGGTTCCGGTGATCGATGTGGGAGAGCAGGACGGCCTGTTCTTTCTGGTGATGGAGCTGATCCACGGCGGCAGTCTGGCCGAGGTGCTCGACGACGTGCTGCTCAAGCCGGCGCGCGCGCTGGAGATCTTGCGGCAATGCGCCGAAGCGGTCGGAGAGGCCCACCGCAACGGCGTGATTCACCGCGATCTCAAGCCGCACAACATCCTGATGCGCGACGGCAGCGAGCCGATGGTGGCCGACTTCGGTCTGGCCCGCCAGCAAGACGTGGCGGACCACATCACCC
>CAZMLI010000164.1:0-9834 GCA_964566865.1 uncultured Planctomycetota bacterium | reverse complement strand
TGGCCCGATCCTCGCTCATACGGGCCAGAATACGGCCGCTACCCCCAACTTGCACCGATTAATGAAGCGATCCGGGTTATCAACTTCGCTCAGGTGTGCCAGCACTGATCAGCTTCGCTTGCTTCAGTAGCCTTGCTTTTGTGAACAGGCGACAGGGAACTGGGAACTGGGGATTTGAATTTGAAATGGCCGAAATTTAGCTCGAGCAGGCTGTCCTGATCGAGGCTGCAGGGATGAGGGAGAGCTCGTGAGCTTCGGCCCAGCCCCAAACACGGCAAAGACACCCTCAACGTGCGATTGTGCAACAGCTACCCCGTCCAATATCGGCCAGCAACATTCCCTGTTCCCAGTTCGCTGTTCCCTGTTCCCTGTAGCCTGATAAATCCGCAGGATGGGGGCTACCGGCGTGAAGCGATGTCTCTGAATCTGTGGTTCTTCCTTGGCACCTTGAGCAAATTGGATACCCCAGAGGAAGCGGATGTCTTGATGGCCTTTCTTCAGCAACCTGCTAGACTCCCGACTTCTCCGGCTCGTACATATATCTAAGGAATGTTCTGATGAGGAATAGCCTGGTTTTGTTGCTGATCGGGTTGCTCTGCGCAACCTCGGTCCATGCCCAGGATGATTCTGCAAAGCCCGCCGTCAAGAAGCTGCTTGTTCAGTTGACGGCCAAGGATGCCAAGCAGCGCATTGCCGCGACGGTTGGCCTGGCGCGGCACAAGGAAGCCAAGACGCTGCCGGCGCTGGGCAAGGCGCTCGCCAGCGACAAGGATAGCGCGGTCCGGCTGGCCGCGGCCAAGGCGATGGTCGCGATCGATCTCGAGGCGGCCGTGCCGCTGCTCAAGGAAGGGCTCGCGGGCCAGCACGAAGCGCTTCGGCAGTATGTCGTCGAGCGGCTCGGCAGCCTGAGAGACGAGGACCTCAGCGCGATCTTCCGCGAGCGCCTGGCTGGGGACAAGGCGGCCAAGGTGCGGGTTGCCGCACTCGAAGCGTTGCTGCCGATGACGCGAGATCCCGCCTCGCTGCAGGCGATCTTCGACGTCGTCGGTACCAAGGACGCGGCGCTGGCCAAGCGCGTGCTGCGCTGGATCGGCGACGCGATGCCGGTCGGCGGGCGGGCTCGGCTGCTGTCGATGCTGGACAAGGCCAGCGGTGAGCGACTGGCGCAGGCCCTGCGCGCGCTCAGCCCGTACGGCCAGATCGCCGACGCCCGGCGTTTCGTCGCGGCGCTCGAGAGCAAGCACGAGGCGGTACGCACGGCCGGCTTCGAATCGCTCAAGCAGTACAGCCAGGCCCACCCGTTCAATCCCGCCAAACCCGCCGACAAGCAGAAGGCGGCGCTCGTGGGCTGGAAGCGCTGGTGGGCCGACAAGGCTGGCTCGCTCGCGACCGAGGATCAACTGGTCGAGCAACTCGTCGAGTTTCCCGCAAAGCAGAGGCAGGACAAGCGCGACGTGTCGAAGCGCTTCAAGTCCCAGCTCGAGCTGGCGCAAAAGGCGCTGGTGCGCGGACTGAGCCACAAGACGGAGGCGGTACGCATCGGCGCGGCCGAGATCTGCGAGCAGATTGCCAACGGGGCAATGATCGACCCGCTGATCACGCATCTGGCCGACAAGCAGGAACTGGACAAGGTCAAGCAGCGCTTGCTGCGTGCGCTCGCCGCCATCTGTGCCAGACAGGAAGGGCTCAGCAAGGCGCGGCGCAAGAGCGTGATTGCTGCGGTCCACGCAGCCTACCAGGGCGCTTCGACCGAGTTGCGCCGCACGGCCGTGCGGGCGATTTCGATGATCGGTGTCAAGGAAGGCCTGGCGACGTTCAAGCTGGTATTGCTGAAGGATCCGGACAAGCAGTTGCGCAGCAGCGCGGCCGCACACATGGCGCGACGGGGTTTCGAGCAGGCGGTCGAGACGCTGGGCGAGGCGCTGCAAAAGGACAAGGAGACGATGGTGCGCAGCGCCGCCGCGCGCGCGCTGTCGCAGATCGAAGGCAACAAGGCAATCTCGGCCCTGCTGGCGGCCTACCCGTCGCAGACCGACAGCCGCGTGCAGGCCGACATTCTCTGGGGCGTGCGCACGGCCAAGGATGCGCGGGCGGTGCTGTTGTTTCTGGCGGCGCTTTCGTCCGATGATGTGGGGGTACGCATCGCCGCAGACGAGGGCTTGAAGGAATACTCCGGGCTCGACAAGGGTTTCTCGCGCCGGGGCGCAGTGGACGTTCGCGCCGAGGGCGTCAAGCAGTGGCAGGCCTGGTGGGGGCTCGATCAGGCACGCCGGGATCTGACCTCCGATGACCCCGCGAAGATCAAGCGGGCGACCGAGGCGCTCTCGGCGGGCGGCGCCGACTCGCTGCCTGTGGTGGCCCGAGTGCTGGAGCAGACCCAGAAGGCGCAGGTCAAGCGGCTGGTGATCACGATCTTGCTCGCGATTGACGATGTGCGCGCCGCCTGGCAACTGGCGGACCTGCTCGATGATGCGGACCGCGGTGTACGCCTCGCGGCGATCGAAGGACTGCGCCAGCTCGATCAGCGCAGCGTCGCCGGGCTGGTGGCTTCGCGTCTGAAGCGGGCTGCCGACCAGCCGGAGAAGCTCGCGCTCGCTCGCACGCTGACCGCGCTGGGCGACGCCGCATCGGTGCGCGGCTTCTTGCTCGAGTTGCTGGATGATACCAAGGCCTCGGCAGCGGAGCGCCTGGTTGCGCTGGCCACGCTGTCTGACGCGGCCGACAAGAACAACCTGGGCTTGTTGCGCGAGGTGCTGGCCGGTACGCGAGCCAAGGGCGTGGATCGCGCTCGCGCGCAGGCCATCCTCGGTCTGGGTAAGATCGACGACGCGCAGGCCCGGCAGGCGCTGCTGGCGCTGGCCAGCGGATCGGTCGAGAGTGATGCCGTCAAGGCGATCGTCTCGCTGACCCAGGGCAAGCGCAAGGCCGCGGCCAGCGGCGTGCTGGCGGCTGCGCAGCAGAGCAAGCTGGACTCGGTGCGCATCGCGGCCTGTGGGTTCTTCTCCGAGCTGGCAATCAAGGAGGCCGTGGGTTTTCTGACCAAGCAGGTCTCGCAGGCGCAGGTCTCATCCGCCATGCGCATCGCGGCGGCCGACGCGCTGGGTGCAGTCGGCGGCAAGACCGACGCGAAGTCCTTGGTGGCGCTGGCGAGCAACGCCAAGGCCAGTGATCAGGCGAGGGCCGCGGCTGCGCGCGGCGCGCTGCGACTGGATCGCGCCGGTCGCTGGGCCGCTCTGGCCCAGCTGGTTGGATCGAAGACCGGGACCGCGCTGGCGAGCGCGATCGTCGAGGGGACCCCGGCGCAGCCGTCGACCGATTGGTACAAGACTCTCGTGATGCTGGCGGGCGGCACGGACAAGGCGTTGGCGCAGGTCGCGCTGGGGCAGTTGACCGCGCGGTCGGGCGAGAAACTGAGCAAGCTGGAAGAGTGGAACGCCTGGCTTGCGGTGCGGATCCAGACCGAAGCCGCGATGACCTTGCTGCGCTCGGCCAAGGTCGCCGAGCGAGCCAAGGGACGCGCCTTGTTGCAGAAGCTGGGGACCCAGGCGGCTGCGCTGCTGCTACAGGCGGCGGAGTCCAGCAGCGAGAAGCTGCCGCTACGGATTGCGGCGCTGCAGTGGCTCGCGTGGCACGGCAACGTCGGGCAGGCGGATCGCCTCGCGCGTCTGTCCGATCAGGGCGGCGACGTCGGGCCGCTGGCATTGGCGGCTTTCGCCAGGCTGGCTGGCGCCAAGCAGCGTGAGCTGGTGGGCAAGAAGTACCAGCAGGCCGCAGGGGTTTCGCGCGCGGTGCTGGCGGGGGCGGTCTACCGCCTGTCCAGCGGGATCCAGCAGCAGGCGGCGCTCGATGCGCTGGCCGCGATGCTGGCCGAGGGTGAAGAGGACATCGCCGAGGCAGTCATCGACTGGCTGGCGAACGCGGACAAGCGGGCCATCAGGCACTGCAGCCATGCGCTGCTGGAGCTGGCCCGTGGCGGTGTGCTGCGACCGCGTGCGCTCCGGCTGTATGCCACGGTCGCGGACCGTCGCGACCTCGCGCAAATGCTCAAGTGGCTGGACGCCGCTGACAAGCCGACGCGTCGCTACGCACTGGCGGTGCTCAAGCCACACGCCCCGGACTCGCTGAAGTTCGACCCGGCTTCGAAAAAACGCAAGGCTGCGCTGAAGCTGTGGCAGGCCTGGTGGGACAAGCAGCAGGCCGAGCTGGCGCTCGGTGGGCAGCTCGACGAGGCGATTGACGGGCTGCTGCATGGCGACGCGAGCCGCCAGCAAGCGTCCGCTGCCCGGCTGTCGCGTCTGCTGAACAAGGCGCATTACTCGGGCCAGCTGCGCGGATTGCGCGCCGCTGTGCTGACCACGGTGAACGACGCGCTGGAACGGCTGGCCAAGGACCCAGAGGATGCGCTGGCCCTGGCCCGGCTGGTGGACAGTTCGCGGGCTGCCGGTCATGCCGGTTGGGCGTCGCTGTACAAGCGGTTGGCGCTCGAGTCGAGCGCGCCGGTTCGGGCTGGCGCGAGTCGTGCTCTGCGGGATCTGGCGCTGTCGGACCTCGACCCCTACGTGACGCTGCTGGAGCAATCGGGCGATGCACAGGTGCGCCTGTATGCCTTGATGGCGCTGGCCTGGAGCGAGACCCAGGCCAAGGCGCCGATCCGGGCGCGTCTGGACAAGCTGCTGCCCGGCCTGATCAAGCGCGACAAGGAGGTCAGCCGCCCGGCGGAGCTGGCCGCCGAAGCGATGGGACTGGCTGGCGCCTGGGGTCTGAATGCGGCGGCCGATGCGATCGTCGAGCTGCTCGGGTCCAGCACCGATCAGACGCTCGAGCGCAGCTCCGCAGCCCGCGCGCTGGGGCGGCTCAGCGGAGGCAAGGGTGCCATCAAGCAGCTGATCAAGCTGCTGCTGGACCAGGAGTTGTCGGTTCGCGAGGCGGCCATCGGCAGCCTCGACCGACGGACGGGTGCTGGCTCCACGGCCCGCGGCGACCGATTTGGCTATCAGGCCAAGGACACGGCCGAAAAGCGCCGGCAATCCCAGTCCGAGTGGCGGAAGTGGTGGCGCGCGGAACAGCTTCGCAGCAAGGTCGCGCAGGCCATCGCGGCGCATCTGGGCAGCGAGAAGCCGAAGCTGGAGACGCTGGTGGACGCGCTGCGCAAGATCAGCCCGCCGCCGGTGGGGCAGTTGATCGAGCGTCTTTTGCAGCGCGACGGCCGCGGAGGCTGGGGCCCCAACCGGGAGACCAGCGACGGCGAACGCAAGCTTCTGACAACGGTTCTGGGCGAGTTCGATGAGCCCGCCTCGAACAATGCCCTGCTGCGGCTGATGGCCGACCCGGATCTTGCCGTGCGGCAAGCTGCGGGCGAGGCGTTCTTCAAGCTGGCAGGGACGTGGCAAGGCGCCAGGCCGAGCTACAAGGCGGCCGGTGCGCCGCTGGGTTTGCGGCGCCAGAGTAGCCTGGTGGAGCTGGCGTGGGAGCTGGAACAGGAAGCGCGCGCGGAGAACCGGCGATTGCTCGATGGGCTGGCGCAGCTGCGGCGCGAGGTCGATACGATGTCGGCCCGCTTTCGCAAGCATGGCAAGGGCGAGGATGCGCTGCTGCGACAGGCGGTGGCGATCTGGCTCGGACAGCGGAAGACGCGCAGTGCGCTGGGCCTGTTGAACGAGATGCTGGCGGACAAGGACAAGCAAGTCAGCGCGCAGGCGCTGGCCTCGCTGCAGGCGTTGACCGGACAGACACTGACCGACGCGGCCGCATGGAAGAAGTGGATCGGCGACAACCCCGAGGCCAAGCTGAGCGAAGCGACCCCCGCGAGACAGCTGGCGGACTTGCGCCGCTTGCAGGCGATCGCGCGCAAGCGAATCAGCGAGCTGAGCAAGCAGCGTGACCCGAAGGTGCAGAAGAACGCGCGCTTCCGGCGTTTGGCGATCATGGCGCTGGGTCTGGCGGAGGACGAAGTGGGGCTGAGCGAGCTGATCAACGCGCTGGAAGACAGCGTGCCATTCAACCGTCAGGAGGCGGCGAGCTGGCTGGACAAGCTGACTGGCGAGGAGTTTGGTTTTCGGGCTGGGGGGCAGGACGCCGCACGCGCCGCGTCGGTCAAGCAGTGGCGGAAGTGGCGCAAGTCGAATCCGACCTTCTTCAAGATCCAGGCGGCCGAGAAGAAGCAGCGAGAAAAGGAGTTCGCGCAGGCCCGCGCGCTGCTGCGGCAGGTCGATGCCAGCAAGCTGGAGCAGAGCTGGAAGCCGATGGCCTCCGACAATCCGTGGCTACGTCGCGCGGCCTACGAAGCGTTTCTGGCGCTCGCCGGCACGCTGCGCAATCCCCAGGGTTTGCGGGTCTACCTGTTCGAAAACCCGAACGAGGCGGCGCGCAAGAAGAACCTGACCCAGCTGCGAGCCGACTGGAAGGCCGAGCTGGCCACGCGTGCGTTGCAGGGCCTGCAAGCCAAGCAACTGGCTGCGCTGTCCAAGCTGGCGGCCACCGAGGCGGCGTTGATCGAGCGCCTGAGCCAGGCCGCCAAGGCGCCATTCCAGCGACGGCTGGCCGCAGCCTTGCTGGCCGGCGTGCCGAGTTCGGCAGCGGCGAAGCGACTCGTCGGCTTGCTGGAGGACAGGGCGGCCGGCGTGCGTCAGGAGGCGATCACGTCGCTGCGCGCGCTGGCAGGCAAGTCGTTCGGTTTTACGGTCTACCGGAGTCAGGGGCCCGGCGGGGCCCGGGAAAAGGCGCTGGCGAACTGGAAGGCGCTCGCCGAAAAACCCGAGGCCTGGAAGGCGCCGAGCTGGACTGACGCGCAAGCGAGCGCGCGGCTGGCGCACCTGCGCCATCTGGCCGGCCAGATCGAGGCCAAGCAGCTGGGGAAACTTGCTCGAGAGTTGAAGAAGGCGAGCGACTAGTCGATGGCCGACAGCGCGCCGCTGCTCGCGCGGGAGATCATGGTCCCCGATCCGTTCGCGGTCGCGCCGGAGGCGACCATCGAAGAAGCCGCCGGGTTGATGGGAGCGCACAACATCGGCGCGCTGGTGGTTTGTGACGAGCGCCGGGTGGTGGGCATCTGGAGCGAACGCGATCTGGTACATCTCGCGGCCGCCGATACGCGAGACTGGAACTCGACCCCGATTGCAGCGTCGATGACCGCGAACCCGATCACCGTCGCGGCCGAGGCGCCCTGGGAAACCGCGCTGGAGCTGATGAACACCCATCGCATCCGCCACCTGCCAGTCGTGCATGACGACGAGCTGGTGGGCATGCTCTCGATGCGCGACCTGGCTCAGCAACATGCGGCGCAGCTCGAGCGACTGGTGAGCGATCGCACGGCGGAACTGGCGCAGAGCAACCAGCAGCTACGGGCCAGCAAGGAGGCGGCCGGGCTGTTGCAGCGCCGGCTGTTGCCCTCCGAGACACCGAGCCTGCCGCCGTTCGAATTCGCCGTGCTGCACCTGCCCTACGACCACGTCAGCGGCGACTACTATGACTTCATTCCGCTCGGCGAGGGCCGGCTCGGCGTGCTGATCGCGGATGCGGCGGGACATGGCCTGTCCTCCGCCTTCATCTCCGTGATGGCCAAGACGGCCTTCCAGGCCTACGGCACCGCGACCCTTTCTCCGGCGCAAGCGCTGGAGACGATCAACGATCGCATGGAAGGGTTGCTCGAAGTGGAGCAGTTCGTGACCAAGCTCTACGCCGTGGTCGATCAAGGCACGCGGCGCTTGACCTATGCCCTGGCCGGGCACCCGCCGCCGATCTGGTATCGCCGGCAGACCGGCAAGGCCGATCTGCTCGACGACGGCGGCGGCACCATGCTGGGCATCATGGAGGACCTGTCGACCGAGGAGCATACGATCCAGCTCGAGCCGGGAGATAGCTTGTTGCTCTACACCGACGGCGCGATGGAGTGCGCCAATGAAGCGCGCGATCAGTTCGGTACCGACGGGCTGTGTGCCTTCATGACCGAGCACGGGATGCTCGATAGCGTGTCTCTGCTGAACAAGTTGCAGGGCGCGCTGGACGAGTTTCGCGGCGAGCGTCCGCTCGACGACGACCTGACCTGTATCGTGATGACGCTGCTAGAAGTTTAGCAGCGGACGGCCGATGCCCTTGGGCAGGAACGGCCAGGGGATCGAGCTGAGCACGCAGAAGGCTGCTAGCAGAAAAAAGATCGCGGCGAACTTGTGTTTTCGCCCATCTTCTCCGGCTTTCTTCGACGTCACCTGGCCCACATGGATCAGCACCAGCGCGATCGTCATCATGAAGGGGTGCTCGAGCACGAAGAAGCGCGTCTCGCGGTGCTTCATCGCACGGCCCATGTCCTGGAAGGCGCCCTGGGTGATGTGGCTGACGAACAGCCAGAGGTACATCCCGATCATGAACTGCAGGTCGAAGCTGAGCACCAGGCCGAGGTTGGTTTTCTTGTGCAGGTCGGTCCAGGGGCGCTTACGCAGCCAGCCATAAATGGCCAGGCAGACCGCCGCGACGAGGAAGATAACCACCGCCCAGCGGGTCAGCGAGTGCAATGTGATGATGAACGTGTGTAGCATGGGTGCGCCATCTTCTACCACAGATCGCAAGCATCCCAACATCATTGCCCGCGAAACGTATCAGACCCCTGTTCACAGAAAACTCGAGAGGAAGAACGATGCGGTATTTGATGCTGGCCACGCTGCTGATGGGCCTTTGCGGAGCGCTCTCCGCGGATGCTCCGTCCCACGAGACCTGGTCCTTCGAGCGGGAGTGGTCGCTGCAGAACCTGCCGGTCAAGAACGCCTTCACCATCAAATCTAGCGGAAAGCGGGTGCTGCATCGAGCTGAGAAAGACAGGCCGGTGCTGCTGGAGCTGGCCGACAACGCCTCGAAGCTGACCAAGGTCCAGCTCAAGGGAATGCCGCTGCCGGTGGAGATCCTGCCGGCGACGATGCGCGACTTCAAGCTGGCGCGCGCGTTCACGCTGCTGTCGACCGCGCGCCTCAATCAGCGGCTGGCCGAGGCGAGCGTGCAGCTCTACGTCGATGGCCGGATCTTCGAGGCGCTCGCGCGTCTCTGCCAGCAGGACTGGCGTGCAATCAAGGAGCTGGCCAGGGGCCAGATCTTCGTCGAGGACGGTCCGGGTTTCGAGTGGTCGGCGCCGGCGATCTACCCGATGCTGCGCTACCAGGAGGAGGCGGTGTCCAAGACGCAGAGCCGCATCACCATCACCGGCAGCGGTTTCGCCCGCGCGGGCGGCTCGGGGCGCCGTCAGTTGAAGTCCTGGCGCTTCGTCGGTCTACGAAACCGGCACGGCGGTCGCTTCGTCAAGATCAGCATCAGCGGCAAGTTGATCAACATCGACAAGCAGATCCACACCCAGTTGAGCGAGACGCGGAAGCTGGTCAAGGCGCAGCCGGTGAGCGATGCCCCGCGTTATCTGCAGGACCTGGCGCAGATCGCGCAGGCGGTGGGGCGTCGCAACCAGCGTCAGCTTGCCGCGGCCTACCAGATCTATCGCGAGCAGCTCTCCAGCGCTGTGACGCCCGCGCTGGCCGAGACCGTCAAGGCCTACTTCGGCGAGATCAAGCAGCGGCTCGACAGCGTGGCCTGGATTCACGATGACCTGACACGCGCGCTCGCCGAGTCGAAGAAGCAGGGCAAGCCGGTGATGGTGCTGTTCGAACAGGACGGCTGACCCAGCTGCAATCAGCTCAAATCGGCGGTCGTCGAGAAGCAGTCATTCGCGAAGTACGTCAACGAGAAGTTCATTCCGGTGATGGTCAATGTGAACGTCGCCCGCGCCGTCCGCAAGCAGTACACGCTCAAGGGCACACCCACGGTGCTGGTGCTGGACTCGGCCGGCAAGGAGCTCGAGCG
>CAZMLI010000163.1:6835-9845 GCA_964566865.1 uncultured Planctomycetota bacterium | reverse complement strand
GCGTGATTAAATCTTCCTGTTTCGAGAAGACTTGAGACGTTAGTAGTACAGCGCAACCCAACACTGCCAAAGCCGACGCTACTTACTCAGCTTGTACTTGGCCCAGGCGTTATACTTCGAGCTGCTCGGATAGAGCGCCTCGATCCGCGAGAGGGCACGGCGCGCGAGTAGCTGGTTGCCTTGCAGATCCGCGAGCCAGGCGACGTAGTACCAGGCCTCGCCCAGCATGCGATTCGCTTCGACGGCCTGCTCGAACGCCTTCAGCGCCTGCGCGGTCTTGCGCTGCTCATGGAGCGCCAGACCCAGGTTGTAATGGAACCGCGCGCGGTTGCGCTTGTAGTTGGCCGCAGGACTGGCGGCCAGCGCGCGCTCGAACAACAACCCGGCCTTGCGGAATCGCTTCTGCTGGAAGTGAATGAAACCGATGTCGTTGTAAGCCTCGGCCAGCGTGCTGTCGAAGGCGATCGCAGCCTTCAGCTCGCGCAGGATTATCGCAGTCGGCTGGCCTCGCTTCTTGTGGATCAGCGCCAGCAAGTAGTGACCCTGCCCCCAGCCCCGCTTGATACGCAAGGACTCGCGCAGCGCCTTCTCGGCGGCGCGATAGGCACGATTGATGAAGTGCTTCGCGGCATTTGCAGAGAGACGCTCGAACGCCTCCGTCTCCGTTCCCGCGCGCATGTTGTTGTTGTCAGGCTTCAGCACAGCCTGCTTCTTCGGGTCGTCCGAGAACCAGGCCTTGACCTCCGGGTCGTTCTCCTTCGGTGGATCGTCGTCGTCGGCTTCCTCGATCTCCATGTCCGTGACCGTCGGCTTGCCATTGTCGATATAGATGTCTTGCGCCGAGCTGGACACGCCACGCTGTCCATAGGCGTTGAACACCTCGACCCGGATTCGCACGTTGCCGTAGTCCATGTCGGCCGGCGGTCTCCAGTCGAAGCGCCCGCTGTTCTGCAGCGCCTGGGCCCCACCGATCGGCGCGTAGGTCTGCCCGCTGTTGGTGGAGATGCTGAGCACCACGCGCTCCACCGCGAGGCGATGCCTGGCGGTCCGCCAGCGAATCACCTGTGGCGTGCCGCCGGCGATCGTCTGGCCGCCGGTCAGGCTCAACAGGTCGACCTTGGGGCCCGTGACGTGGACCACGATCCGTGCTTGCGGCGGCGTGGAGGCGGTCGGCATCCCTCCGCCATCCTGACCACGAACCGCCTGCCGGTTGCCCTTCTTGTCGGTCGCCACCAGCAACAGACCCCAGTACCCATCCGTCAGATCGAACTTCAGTTCCGTGTTGCCCTGCCAGGGCGAGAAGAGGCTCCGGTTCCACTGGCCAGTGGGATTGCCGGCGGCGTCCAGCTTGACTGCGAAGGCCTCCACCAGAGCCACACCCGCGCCGTCTTGATCGGCCACGGCAACCTTCAGCACGAAGGGCGATCGGGCAATGTGCTTGGGCATGCTGGGGAAGCGGGTGGTCGGTGGCTTGAGGTCGATCGTGAACAGCTCCGTCACGCCTTTCCCGACATGCCCCACCTTGTCCTTGACCTCGATCTTGAGCCGATAAAGACGCCCCGACTTGGGCGGCTTGGCCGGCAGCCGGAAGCTGTAGCTTCCGCTGTTGGCAATGTTCTTGGCGATCTCGATCGCCCAGTTATAGCCGCCATCCGAGGAGAGCCGGATCGAGATCGGCCTGTCCGGGAGGTTGCCCTCCTCGATCCGCCAGGAAATCGATACCTGCTCACCCGCGCCGAAGACCTTGCCGCCGAGGGTATCGCTGATCGTCACCGCGGGCGGCTGGCTGTCCATGTCGTAGGTCACCATCGGCCGGGTCCCGGACACCGGCTTGGCGTTGTGGTTGCCCGGCCGGTCGTAGGCCACCAGATAAACCCCGTTGGAACCGTCCTGCCCCTCGTAACGCACACCGTAACTGCCGTCCTTGAAGCGGGTGACATTCTCGCCCGAGACACGAAAGGTGGTCAACTGGTTCCAGCCCTGGCCGCCGTTGAGCGACCAGTACAAGGCGATCTTGTCGATCGCCAGCTTGAGCTCGCTCTGCACACGGAACTGCACGATGACATTCCTCTTGCCGCTCAGCACACGATCGGGCCCGACGATCGTCACCACCGGCGGCTTGGTCGAGACCACCAGCGAATGGGCCGACGTCGCCTCGGCCTGGTTCCCCATTCGGTCCTTGGCCATCAACTTGATCCGGTAGCTGCCGGAGCCCGGCACGGTCCAGAGATAGCTCTGGCTGTCCGGCAAATTCTCGGCGATCGCGACCCACTTGGAGCTCGGCGCCCGCTGATAAGCCAGCGAGACGGGCTTGTCACCCAGGTTGTTGTCGATCAGTTTGTCCCAGCGAATCGTGTAACTGGTGCGGCCATGATAGACATCACGCTGGTCGAAGCCCTTCAACCGAACGATCGGCGGCGTACTGTCGACCTCGATCGTGATCTCCGCCTGCGCGCCACGCCCGGGCGCCGACTCGATATTGCCCAGCGTATCCGCTGCCTGGAGGATCAGTCCGAACCGCCCATTGGCGGGCAGCGTGTAGGGCAAGCTGCCGGTCAGCCGATCCACCTGGCGCGGCCCCTTGGTCCAGTTGACACCGTCCGCGCTGATGTAGAGCTGGATCCAGGCCAGCTTGGCTCGTGGGTCGAGGCTCAGCGCCTTGTAGGTCAGTGTCACCGCACGCGTGGACGTCACCAGCGGCCCCACGAGCACCAGCTGCAGCGTCTTGATCCCGATCCGCAGTTCGCGCCCGAGTTGCCCCTGACCCGTGTTGCCTGCCCGATCGCGCACCCGCGCCCGCAACAGGATCTGCCGCCCGTCGACCACTTGCGGGATCTTCCACTCATAACTGCCGCTGGCCGGTTGCGCCTGCGCGAAGACGACCCAGGAGGTGCCGCCGTCGGAGGAGTACAGCAACGTCGTGCCCCTGGCCTCGAGATGTGGATCCTGACTGCGCCAGCTGACCTTGAGCAATCCGCCGACTCGGTAGGACGGCGCCTTGAAGGTATCG
>CAZMLI010000163.1:4087-6735 GCA_964566865.1 uncultured Planctomycetota bacterium | reverse complement strand
GAGGGTGAAGTTCACCCGGTGAACCTTGTCCCACACCTGAAAGCGGAATCGGCAGCCCGCCTGCGTGATGCGGGGCAGCTTCCAGCGGACCTGGGTCTTGCCCTGCAAGTTCTCGCGGATCGTCTTCCAGGTCGTGCCGTCGTAGAACTCGATGGTATAGGCCAGGTCCGGACTGCCCGGGGTCGGGTCCCACTTGATCGTGAAATGCTGGCCGCCCGGGTAGACCTGGCCCGGCTTGCTTCCGGGGATCCGCAGATTCTGCAGGGTCGGCACGCGGGGGGTGAAGTGAAACCCCTCCAGCTTGGGCTTGGTCGTGCGCGTGGGCACCTGCTCCGAGCGGCTCTTGGTCACGGCGCGCACGTAGAAGTCGTAGATACCCGGCTGCGCCTCGAGCTGAAACGTGCCCTTGAGCGTCGTGAGGTTCTCGCGCGAGAGGATCCAGTCGCGCACTGCCCCCGAGCGCCAGTAGAGCTCGACCTTGACCAGCGGCGCCACGCCCAGATCCCTGATCCGGTAATCAACCTCGATCCGCTTCTTGTCCGTACTCGCCCGGGCGTCGCTGAGATCGGCCCAGGCCCAGGTGTTCTCGACCTGGATCGGGCCCGGCTTGTCGGAGGTGGGCCAGATCCGCTCGGTCTCGTTGCCGCCCTTGTCCCGCGCGATCGCGACCAGGTGCAAGCGGCCCTGAATGTCGGGCAAGCGCCAGACCGCCTTGCCGCTCGGGCCACGCGCGACGCCGATCGCATGCAGTTGCTTGTCTTCGGTCCGATAGAACAACGTCACCGGACTGCGCAGCAGGTTGGCGTCCTTGGCCCGCCAGGTCAGGTTGATCTGGTCGCCCTGCCGGTAGTATCGATCCGCCTCGAAGTCGGCGGAGAACAGCAACTCCGGGGCCTGGCGGTCGACGACGACCCAGAGCGACGGCGGGTCGGGACCCACCGGGATCGGCGAGTGGTTCTGTGAGCTATCGTATGCCACCAGTCGGATGCCGTAGGTGCCATCCTGGTCAAACTGCAGCTTGGCCGGCGATGTCAGCGGCAGCATCTGGGAGGCCTGCCATCCTGCTTTCCCCTTGCTCTGCACGTAGGCCTGCAGGCGGGTCAGCTTGGAGGGGCCGACCTTGCGCACGTCGAACGGCAACTCGACCGATCCGGTCTTGTTCTGTATCTCGCGCTGACCGGTGAGCAGCCGAATCGTCGGCGGGATGCCGTCGAGCGTACGCGTCTCCTTGGGCGAAACGGTCACCGTGTTGCGCGCCGGATCGATGGCGTGGCAGCGGAACAACACGTTCTCCTTGTGGATCGCCGGCATCGGCCAGCTGTACAGCCCCTTCTTGGCCGGCACGCCGCTGGGGTTGACCTTGCCCCAGGAAATACCGCCATCAATCGAGTACTCGATGAAGATCTTCAAGTTCTTCGAGTTGTCTCGCGCCGTCCAGCTGAAGGTCGGGCGGGCGCTGTCGGCCCCACCGAGAATTCGTTCGGCCGGGAGGTTGAAGCGCAGCCGGGGCGTCGTGCGGTCGACGATGATGAAGCGCTGTGGCCGGGATCCGGGCCGCAACGGCGGGGGCTGTGCGATCGACTTGACCAGTCGAATGCCAAAACGGCCTTCGCCCCTGTTCGGGCCGTCGTTTTGCGCGAAGTCGATCCGGAACCGCTTACCGACGAGTTCGACGACCTTCGGCGAATTCCAGGTTCGGCCCTCGTCCCGCGTCACGTAGATCCAGACGTCCCCCGGACGATCGAACACCTGCTTGTTGGCGCCGATGTCGATCCAGACCCGCGCGGTATTGATGTAGTTCGTCCGTATCGTGCCCATCGGCCTCGGAGACGGAAGCGGTATCTTCTTCGGCGGCGGCCTCTTGGCCGCCCCCTTGCCGCCCGCCGGCTGGCCGGCGGCCTGCTTGCCATCAGGGGGGAGGTCGCCCTTGAGAACGGAATCCAACGCACAGCCGCAGACCGACAGGGCGAAAAATGCAGCCAATGACGTGCGCCAGAAAAACGCCCGTGTCATCGCGCCCCTACCTTGACGGCGTTACGAAACAACGCCAGCCCGTCACCGGGCTCGCGGCCTGCACCACGAGTCCATCGCGGATGGTGATGCCGACTGACATACCGCTCGGGATGTGGCATCATGCCGAGCACCCGACCGGTGGCATCGCATATTCCTGCAACGTCGTCGATTGAGCCATTCGGATTGCCTGGGTAGTCACAACCCCCTTCTTCGTCGCTGGAAATATAGCGCAAGACGACCTGGCCCGCTTCCTCGAGTCGCTGGATGACCTCCGGCGACGCGACGAACTTGCCCTCGCCATGTGCCACAGGCAAATCTAGCTGCGTGCCGGGCTCCAGCAGGGGCGATTTGTCGCTGGTAACCTCCAGTCGAACCCAGCGGCACTCGAAGCGGTCGGAGTCGTTGTCTGTCAACGTCACGTTCTGCTGCATTGTGCTGCTATTATCATCGGCGCCGAGTATCCCCAACTTGACCAGAACTTGAAACCCGTTGCAAATGCCGATCACCACCCCGTCACGCTCCACGAACTCTCGCAAGCCTTCCGCCAGACGACTGCCCAGCTCGTTTGCGAGAACCTTGCCCGAAGCCACGTCGTCGCCGTAACTAAAGCCTCCCGGCAGCATCAGCACCCGGTA
>CAZMLI010000163.1:2207-3987 GCA_964566865.1 uncultured Planctomycetota bacterium | reverse complement strand
CGATCGAGAGCGCCGGCTCCTCGATCACCTCGCCGATATCTCCCTGCGGCAAACCCTCGAACAACTGTACGAAGGCCGCTACACAGTCGGGCGCAACCTCCACCAGGAACCGGCTGGCTGATTCGCTGAACAGCAGCTCATCGACCCGCAGCTCGCCATCGATCGGCACGCCCTCGAGTTCGATCCGCGCCCCCAGGCCCCCGGCCATCGCCGATTCGGCCAGCGCGACGGCCAGTCCGCCCTCCGACAGGTCATGGCAAGCCATGACGAGCCCGGCCGAGATCGCAGCGTGCAGCTGTGCGAACAGCCTCGGCGCCAGCTCGGTATCGACCGCGGGCACCTCGCCCCCCGCGGCGCCTTGTACCAGATGGTAGTGCGAACCACCCAGCTCGCGGCGGGTGCACCCCAGCAGGAACAGTCGGCTGCCGGCCTGCTTGAAGTCCATCGAAACAACCCGTGAGATGTCCGGGACATGTCCGATGCCAGAGATCAGCAAGGAGGGTGGAATCACCAGCCGCTCGTCGCCGGCCAGGAACTCGTTGTTCAGGCTGTCCTTGCCCGAGATGAACGGCGTGCGAAACGCCAGCGCGACGTCGTGACAGGCCAGCGCCGCCTGCACCAGCCCGCCGAGCACCTCCGGGTGGTCGGTATTGCCCCAGGAGAAATTGTCGAGGATAGCGATCCGGTCCGGGTCAGCCCCGACACAGACCAGGTTGCGCACCGCCTCGTCAATCGCGCAGGCAGCCATGCGGTAAGGATCCAGACGCCCGTACTCGGGATTCATGCCACAACCGACCGCGACGCCTTCGGGCCGGTCATGCAGCGGCCGGATCACGGCGGCATCGCCCGGACCGTCGCCCCGCACGCCGACCAGCGGCTTGAGCACGCTCATGCCCTGCACCTCGTGGTCGTACTGCCGGATGACCCACTCCTTGCTCGCGACGTTGGGCGAGCCGAGTATGCGCAGCAGCGGATCGGCCAGGTCGTCCGGCTCGGCGAAACCGGTCTCCGGCTCGTCCGGCCGCTGCCAGGTCGCCGTGCGCACCGCCTTGGGCAGGCCGTCGTGCAGAAACTTCATCTCCAGATCGGCAACCTGGGTCCCCTGGTAGTTGAGCACCAGCCGCCCGCTGCTGGTGAACTCGCCGATGTCGGTCGCCTCCACATCCTCCAGCCGGCAGATCTCGAGCAACCGCTCGACATTCTCCGGCGGCACCGAGAAGACCATCCGCTCCTGCGCCTCGCTGATCCAGATCTCGTCGTAGGTCAGCCCGTCATACTTCAGCGGGACCCGCTCGAGCTGCACCTCCGCTCCGAGCGCCTCGGCCATCTCGCCCACTGCGGAAGACAACCCGCCGGCGCCGCAGTCGGTGACCGAGCTGTACAGCCCCTCGGCCATCGCTGTCAGCTGCGCCTCGAGCACCTTCTTCTCCTCGATCGCATTGCCGATCTGGACCGCGCCGGAGCTGGTCATCTCACTGTCCGTCGAAAGCTCGATCGACGAGAAGGTGGCGCCGTGAATGCCATCGCGGCCCGTGCGGCCGCCGAGGACCAGGATGTGATCGCCGGCATGGACCTCCTTGAAGCTGGCCTCCGCGGGCAAGATCCCGACGCAACCGCAGTAAACAAGAGGGTTACCGATGTAGCCACGATGGAAGAACAGCCCGCCGTTGGAGGTCGGAATGCCCATCCGGTTGCCGTAGTCGCCAACGCCCGCGATGACCCCCTTGAGCACACGCAGCGGATGCAGCGCGCCGGCCGGCACCGCCTCTCTCGGCAGGTC
>CAZMLI010000163.1:0-2107 GCA_964566865.1 uncultured Planctomycetota bacterium | reverse complement strand
TCCAGCTTGCGCGTCGCCGCGAAGACCGTTTCCTTGAGCAGGTTCTCGAACCGTCGACCGTTGAACTCGATCGGATGGGTCAGCGTCTTGTGCTTGCAGTGCTCGGACCAGGTCTGCGCCAGCGTCTCCAGCTCGACGTCGGTCGGCTCGCGCCCCTGCGCTTGATAGTGCCCCTGGATCGTCTGCATCTCGGCCAGCGTCAGCGCCAGACAGGCCTGCTGGCTGATCTCCAGCAGCCGCGCGTCATCGGCCTCGCGCAGCGGCATCTCCTTGCGTTCGAACGGCCGCTCCGGCGCCGGCGCCTGCAAGTCCAGGCTCGGCATCCCGGTGATGATCTCCTCGATGGTATCGTTGGCCAGCGCGCGTCCGGCGGCCTCCAGCAGCGCCGCGGCGTCCAGCGAGGAGTCCACGTGGTAGCGCAATGCCCGCGCCACACGCGTGACCGGAATATCCAGGTCGCTCAGCGCCTTGGCCACCGACTGGACCACCGGGTCCATCACGCCCGGCCGACGGCGCACCGTCAGCGCCGGCTTGCCCTCGAAACCTGCGGGCGCCACTTGTGCGAGCGACCAGCTCTCCGTGACGGGATCGGCCAGCAAGCGACCGGCCGCCTGCCTGGCCTGTTGCTCGTCGAGATCCCCCTCGAGCAGATAGATCCGGACGGTGCGAACAGCCTCGACACCGGAAATTCCCAGGTCCATCAGGTTGCGGCGCGCGCCTTCCCCTGCCGAGTCATGGTGCTCGGAACGGGTAGACACCTCGATCTGCCAGAGCATGGTACAGACAACCCCTTACTGTCAGGTGGGCAGGCCCCTATCGCCCTACGGGCCAATTTAGGGGAAGAAAATACCAATATTTAAGGGCGCGACCGTACCATCGCCAAATGGGAGTGTCAAGGCCTGCCCAGCCAGATGCACCACATGCTGTGGGTTCGCCACACCCCCATACAGGACCAGCCTAACAGGCCAGCCGTTTGGTGCAGATCACGCAGTTACCCTTCTCGCTCCAGGTCACCTCGTCCATGATCTTCTCGACCAGCGCCAGCCCCATGCCGCCGGGCCGCTTGCCGGTCGCCTTGCGCTCCGATTGCAAGCGCATCAGCTCACGCGGGCCGAGGTCGCCGGCCTCCGGCTTGAAACCCTCGCCCTCGTCCTCGATGCGGAACATCACGGCGTCCGGGAAGACACAGAAGGTGATCTTGATCCGTCGCTCCAGGTCACCCTCATTGCCCCATTCGACGGCGTTCTTGCCCAGCTCCTCGACAGCCAGCCGCAGATCGCGCTGGGTCTTCTCGTCGAAGCGGGTCTCGAACAGCAGATCGCAGAAACGCTGAAATCGACGTAGAAAGCCGGTGTGCGACGGCGCGATGAGTTCGATCCAGTCGTCGTTGGGCACAGCGATTTCCATGCCCGCGTCCGGCTCCTTGCCCGACAGGGCCCGCTTGACCACCCCGCGCAGATCGTCGATGTTGACCGGCTTGAGCAGGTAATCGAAGCCGCCGAGCGCGAAGCAGGCGCGAACGGACTCCAGATCCTTGTAGGCGGTCATCACCAGGACCTGCGTGCCCGGGTGTTCGGTCCGCACCAGACGCAGCAGATCGTCGCCATCCAGCTTGCCTGGCATCTTGCGGTCGGTGATCAGCAAATCGAAGGACTGCGAGGCGTCGCCCAGCAATTCAGCCGCCTCGTCCGCGCTGTCCACAAGGACGACCTCGTAGTCCGCGAGCACATCGCGAACCATCTGCCGAACGAGCGGTTCGTCGTCCACCACCAGGATACGGGACGGTTGCTCCATACGTCGTCAACTATAGATAAACAGCGCCTCGACGTCAAGATCAGCAGTCTGGGGTATCCACTCCGCTCAGATAGCCACCACTGATGAGCTTCGATTCTTCCTGTAGCCTTGCTTTCTTGAACAGGCGACAGGGAACTGGCAACTGGCGATTTGAATTAGAAATGGCCGGAATTCAGCTCGAGCTGGCTGTCCGATCGAGGCTGCGAGGATGAGGGAGACTTCGTGAGCTTCCCACCCCGTCAAATATCGCACATCAGCATTGAACTAAACCGCTTCGCGGTGGCTGCAGGGACCAGTCCGCCCTGGAAATAAA
>CAZMLI010000162.1:3162-9898 GCA_964566865.1 uncultured Planctomycetota bacterium | reverse complement strand
GAAACCTCAGAGCCGGAGGATGAGCGAGCTGTATTCCCCTTCGGGCATTCACCCACCTATCAAAATCGAATCTGTGAAAGTTGAGTAATCTGCGGCCGTCCCCCGCGCCTCCGCGACTCCGCGATCTCCGCGGCTCCGCGTGAGGCTCTGTGGCCTCTCTTCTGTTTCCGCGTCGGATGTGCCACCAGAGATTTGGTTGCGGCCGCAGGCTGCGCTGTGCGCTCTGTGGCAGAGAGGGCTCGCAAGAGTGTGTCGCAACCAAACGCCGGTGCCGCCGGATCGCTGCGTTTCATCCAGGAGTAAGTAGCGCAGCCTTCGGCCGCAACCAAGGGCGCAAGCCGATGCGGAGGAGGCTCGCAAAAAGTTCGGCGCAACCAGGCTGCCGGTCAAACGTCCTGGATGACACGCAAGTTGGTGAGAAGTTGACCTGCTAGATTCTAGCCACAGTCTGCTACGGCTTTGACAGCGCTTCCGCGAACTTGCGCACGATCTCACCGGCCGGTACGACCGTGTCGATTTCCTCGACGCTCTTGCCCGCCTGGAACAGGTCCATGTAGCCCAGTCCCCTGAGCGAGGCCCGCTTGAGCCGCCAGATCGAGCGCAGGCCGTAGATCGCGCGCATCCAGTGCTTGCGCCGGTTGCCGCGCAGCATCCAGCGAGCGAACGGTCCGGGTATGAGTCCCATCTTCTCCACCAGCGGCGTGCGGATCAACGAGACCGGCACGCCGCTGATCTTCTCGCTGAGCACGATGTCCGTTTCCTTGGCGTCGAGGATCGCCTGCTTGTAGTCGTCGTGGGCGCTGCACTCGGTGCTGGCGATGAAACGTGTGCCGAGTTGACAGCCGGCGTAGCCGAGTGAAAGGGCGTGCACGAAGGCCGCCTCGTCGCCGATCCCACCGGCGCAGATCAGCGGTTTGCCCAGGTCGCCCAGCGTGTCGATCATCTGCTCGGGGCCGAGGCTGCCGGCGTGCCCGCCGGCGCGGTTGTTGACGCAGATCAGTCCATCGACTCCGTGGTCGATCGCCTTCTCGGCCCAGTTGCGGTCGGTCACATCGTGGTACACCGGGATGCCCGCGGCGTGGGCCTTCTCGACCACCCAGTCGGGTTTGCCCAGAGCGGTGATGAACAGGCCGGCGCCCTCCTCGAGCGCGATGTCGACCCACTCGCGCATCCGGTCCTCGTAGCGCTTGATCGATTTCTCGACCAGCGCGTTGAAGCCGTAGGGTTTGTCGGTCAGCCCGCGCAGCCGGCGCAGCGCCGTGCGCAGATCCTCGCCATGTACGTAGATCAGCGAGAGCGGTTGCACGATGCCGATGCCACCGGCCTCGGAAACCGCCGCGACCAGCTCGACGTTGGTGCAGGGGTACATCGCCCCGCAGATCAGCGGCGTCTGGATGCCGACCTGCTCGGTGAAGGCGGTCATCCTTCGCTGTTCGCAAAGGCGAAGGCGACCTGGCGCGCAATGGTGGCCAGGCTCTCGATCTCGTCCTCGTCGAAGCTGCCCGCGGCACGCATCCCGAGGATCACCCCTTGCACCCGTCCGCTGACGGCGACGGGCAACGCGACCAGGCTGTTGCCGACCTCGGGCAGGCCGGCCGCGATCACGAAGGGTTCTGCCTCGGGGCCGTGGACCGTGTAGGGCCGGTTCTCGATCACGCAGCGCGCCAGCGGTCCGGAGAGCAGCTTGACCTCGCTGCGCACCGCGTCCGGCACGGCGGGATAGGTGCCCGAGCCGACGGTGCCGACCAGCTCGCCCCGCTCGGCGTCATAGCGCAGATAGCAGCAGCCGCTGAAGTCGAAGGCGGTCGAGATCTCCGCCAGGGCACGCGGCAGGAACTTGTGGAACTTCTCGGCGTGGGCGGCCTGCGAGCTGATCTGGTTGAGCGCTCGCAGCCAGCGGTTGCGGTCGGTCAGCTTCTGCTCCGGCGCGGACTCGGCCGACTCCTCATCGAGCAGCGTGGCCTGCGGGCCGGTCGAGACGAACTTCTTCAGCGCGGCGATATCGATCTCGAGGCAGCCGGCCAGCTCGTCGACCAGGTAACCGGTCATCGAGACCACGCGGTCCACCTCCGCTTCATTGAAGCCGATCAACTGCTCGGCCAGCTGGAAGATTCCGCGGGCCCGGACGGGCGTGCGATCGCGTTCGTTGCCGTAGAGGTTCTTGGCGATCAGGTTGGACAACCCCACGACGTTTTCGAGCAGGTTGCCCTGATCCTCCTCGGTCGGCCGCAGGTGGTGGTGGCCCGCGATCGCGCGGCGGATCTCCTGGGGGAAGCGCCAGGCTTCGGCGAGCGCCACACCTGCGGCGCAGTGGTCATAGCCGAACGCCTCGCGCTCCAGCGCGAGCGGGTCCTCGGCGTCGGGCAGCTTCTCGAGAAACTCGCGGTAGGCGTCGGTGTGGTACTGCGCCAGCACGATCTTTCCCGAGTCATGCAGCAAGCCGGCGACGAACGCGGCCTCGGGCGATGCGCCGCTGCCCAGCTTCTGCGCCAGACCCTGGCTACAGACCGCGCAGGCCAGCGAATGCAGCCAGTACTCCTTGAGCAGGCCTCCGCCGGCGAGGCGCTTGAGGGTCTCGCTCGTGGCGAGTCCGATGGCGATGTTCTTGACGCGCTTGAAACCCAGCACGACGATCGCCCGGGTGACCTCGATGATCTGCTGTTCCCCGCGCGCGAACAATGAGGAGTTGGCCAGCTTGAGCAGCTTGCCCGTGATGCCGCCGTCCGAGAGGATCACGTTGGCCAGTTCGCCCGCCGTCGAGTCCGTTCGCGAGGCGATCTCCTGGACTCGCAGGACGATCTCTGGCAGCATCGGTAGCTGGCTGTCGTTGCGGATCCGGCTGACCAGAGCTTCGTATTCGGTTGCCATAGCGCGCGACATTACATCGTTCGGGCTGCATCCGCCTGTGGATTTGGTAAAAATGTGTCAGCTAGATCAAGCCAGGAGACCAAGGGGCCGATAATATCGCGTCAGAGGAGATTGCCTTGCGTTTGAATTGGATCTGGCTGGTGCTACCGACGCTGCTGATCGGCTGTAACCGGCAGCAGTTTGGGCTGCTCGAACCCGAGCGCAGTCCGAAGCTGCGCGGGGCGTTTTCGCTCGGCGTGGATCTGCGGCAGCACACCAGCCCCCGAGTGGGGGGGGATCTGGACCCTGCGCTCTCGCCCGACGGCGTGCATCTGGGGTTTTCCTCGCGGCGCGATGGGCCGCTGCACAATCTGTATCAGAAGAACCTGCGTCGTTCCGAGGTGACCCGCGTCACCTCCTTTGCGGCCCAGGATCGGTTCCCCGAGTTCTCTCCCGACGGCCGCTGGCTGGCGTTTGCCTCGAACCGGGACGGCAACTGGGACATCTGGTTGGCCCCGGCGCTCGCCGGTGGACCGCTGCGCCAGTTGACCACGGGCCTCGACGATGAGATCCGCCCGACCTGGTCGCCGGACGGCAAGCGTCTGGCCTTCAGCGCGCGCAATCAGCACAAGCTCTGGACGATCTGGATCTGGGAGAAGAAGCGCAACAGGCTGATCAGCGTGGGACCAGGCTTGTTTCCCTCCTGGTCGCCCACCGGCGATGAGATCGTCTTCCAGAAGAACCATCCGACGATCAAGGGCTGGTCGACGCTCTGGACCTACGTCTTCGCCACGGGCCAGGGGTCGCAGCTGTATGCCGACCCACGCTACTCGGCGCTGTTTCCGTCCTGGTCCTCGAGCGGCGAGCGGATCGTCTTCGCGGTGCGTCCGGCGGGCAGTGACGACTGGTGGGAGCCGCAGGCCAGTGCGCTCTGGATCATGGATCGCCGCGGCGAGCCGCCGCTGCTGTTGCACGACTCGGGCGAGGTGCTCGGTGCCCCGGTCTGGGCAGGCGACGGGCGGATTTACTTCCCCTCTCAGCGCGAAGGGGTGTATGCCATCTGGAGCCTCAAAATCAGGCGGGACCTCCGACTGGTCACGGCCAAGACATCGAAGGAGTGAGGGAATGATCAAGCGGGGAGGGTTGCTGCTGGCAGGCTGCGCCTGTCTGGTACTGCTGAGTGGTTGTGCGTGGATCACAAATTCATGGCTGGGCAAGGCGGCTGAATATCGCCCCAACCCGTTCAAGCCGGAGCGCATCCGGGTGGTGGCGGTGATGCCTTTTTTCGACCTCACCGGCAACAAGAACTTGAAGCAGACCAACGATGGCTACGACAGCGTTCGGCTGGGCAAGATGTTCTCCGACGAGCTGGCGCAGTGCCAGGGTTTCGCGCCGATCATCGCACCAGCCCAGGTGCAGATGCAGATGAAGAAGATGGGGCTCGACTGGGTCCAGGGCGATCCCGACGGTCCCGAAAAGGCGGCCAAGCTGGGTCGCGCGCTGAAGGCGGACATCGTCATCGTCGGCGCGATCACGGAGTTCGACCCCTACAACCGTCCGCGTGTCGGCATCGTGCTGCAGGTCTTTCACACCGGCGGCCGGGCGGGGGGCGGGATCGACCTCTCCAGGCTGCAACAGACCGCCAAACCGTTTCCGGTCGCGGTCGGCTCGCCGGGCGGCCGCTGGGTGATCGCCAGCTTCCAGCAGGTCTACGACAGCTCGCGCCGTCGAATCTACGCCAAGGTCACCGAGTATGCCGAGATCGGAATCACCGCCGACGATCGTGGCAGTTCAGCCACCGAGCTGGTACTCAACGATATGGACCGCTACATGCGCTTCGTCGCCTTCGAGACGATCCACCATTTCTTCGGCGTGGCGCCCAAGGCCTTGAAGAAGTGAACCGTGGTCCAGCTAGATGATGCAGACGCTGATCGCCCAGTTCCTGGAGAAGATGGATCTGGAGAAGAACTCATCGATGCACACCCTGCGGGCTTACGGTCGGGATCTCCAGCAGCTGGCGGAGTTCATGCTGATCGAGGCTGTCGATCCCGGCGAGCTGACGCTGATCAAGATCCGCAAGTTTCTGACCCAGCTCCATACCCAGGGGCTGTCCCGCCGCACGATCGCGCGCAAGTTATCCGCCTACCGCAGCTTTTTTCGTTACCTGCTGCAGACCGGTCAGCTCGAAGAGAACCCGTTCTTGCTGGTGCGAACCCCACGTCAGCAGAAGCGCCTGCCGCTGTTTCTGGAGGAGGAGGAGGTCAACCAGTTACTCGAGGCGCCCGCTGCCGATACGGTGATGGGTCAGCGGGATCGCGCGTTGCTCGAGGTGCTCTACAGCACGGGGTTGCGGGTCAGCGAGTTGTGCGGCATGGACATCGAGGACATCGACTGGGCCGGCGGCATGGTCAAGGCTCGCGGCAAGGGAAAGAAGGAGCGACTGGCGCCGTTTGGTCGCTACTCGGAGGCGGCCCTGCGACGCTACCTGATGTCCAGTGATCGCGCGCCAGAGCAGGGTCTCGGTCCCGTCTTCCTCAACCGCGCCGGTGGCCGGCTGACCACGCGCAGCGTGCGGCGGATTCTGGACAAGTACATTCTCCAGCTCGGGCTCGACACGCGGATCTCACCCCATACACTGCGCCACACATTTGCCACGCATCTGCTGGTGCGGGGGGCCGATCTACGCACGGTCCAGGAGCTGCTGGGGCATGCCAGCCTGGCCACCACGCAGATCTACACCCACCTGTCCCACGAAAAGTTGCGAGAAGTGTACGAAAGAGCCCATCCAAGGGCATGAAAGTCAAAACAGACTTGACTTTGCAAGCGGTCCGTTGCTATAGTCCCAGCCTCTACTGACGTTTCGCACAAAGCGTGACCAGTTAGACAGTTATCGTCCGTTTGACCCTTGGAGGTTGTTTTGGCTGAGCTCTCTTTTCACGTCGAATCCGTAGCTGAATTGGAGAAGACGTCCCTGGTCAAGGTGAGTGGCGCGATCGATGCAAAGACCGTCCTCAATTTCCAGGAGAGGCTGGAGCAACTGCAGAAGGATGGGAACAATCGTTTCATCCTCGACATGGACGGGATCAAGTACGTCAACAGCACCGGCCTGGGTACGCTGGTCAATGTGGCGGACAATCTCGAAAACGCCGGCGGCGGGATCGCGCTGGTCTGCATTCACCCCAAGGTCAAGGTGGTCTTCGACATGCTGGGGCTGAACGCGTTCTTCAAGATCTACGCGACCAAGGAAGAGGCGATCGGCGCGATCCTGGAGCAGCTGGGCACATCGGCCCCGCCCGAGCCAGAGCCAGAGCCCGCCCCCGCACCACCCAAGAAGGCCGCCGCCCCTGCGGCTCCGGCCGCGCCGGCCAAGCCGGCCCAGGAGACCACCTTTCAGGTCGTCTGCCAGAACTGCAATGTCAACCTGACCATTCGCAAGCCGGGCAGTTACAAGTGCCCGCGCTGCTCGACTTTCTTCAAGCTCGATGGCCAGGGCAAGGTGGAGTTCTTCAAGCGCAAGAAGGCCGCGCCGCTGCAGATGAAGCTGGCCTGCACCGACGAGTGCCGCGAGGGACTCGGCGAGTTCATCGCCGTGCTCGCCCGTCGCATCGGTTTCGAGAAGGGACAGATCCAGGACATCCGTTCTTCGATCGACGACGCCTGCAAGACGATCATTCAGCAAGCCTACGAGAACAAGCAGCACCTCTCGTACAACGTGGTGATCATGCCCTCCTCTTCGGAGCTCAAGATCCAGCTTGCCGATTACGGCAAGTTCCTCTCTTCCAATAACGGGTCGGTGTTCAGCGTGGCCCAGGAAAAGATGGACGAGTTCGAGCACAAGCAGCATCCGAAGGGCGGGAACGTGATCAGCATGCTGATCAAGATCTAGCAC
>CAZMLI010000162.1:0-3062 GCA_964566865.1 uncultured Planctomycetota bacterium | reverse complement strand
GGCTGACCGCCTCCAATACCAAGCTCGTCACCACCGCCGCGGGACTCGAGCAACTGGGCGCCGGCTACAACTTCAGCACCAAGCTGTACCTGAAGGGGCAGTTCGAGGGCGAGCTGTTGACCGGCGACCTGCTGCTGGTCGGCAGCGGCGATCCGTCCTTCTCAGGCCGGTTCTACGACGGCGATTCGACGCGCGTGCTGGCCGAGTGGGTCGCAGCGCTGAAGAAGCTGGGGCTGCGCAAGATCAGCGGAGATCTGCTGCTCGACGTCAGCGCCTTGAGCGGTCCGGCCGTGCACCCGGGCTGGCCCCAGGATCAACTGCAGAAGTGGTACTGCGCGCCAGTCAGCGCGCTAAATCTGAATGACAACTGCCTCAACGTCACCGTGCGTCCAGGGCAAAGCGGCGGACTGGCGCGATACGCGATTCATCCCAGCTCGTCATACTTCAAGCTGATCAACAAGATGTCGACCACGTCCACGGGCAAGCACGCCCCGTGGGTTCACCTGCCTCCAGGCTCGCCGCCGCGGCTGGAGCTGCGAGGTCGAGTCCGTAGCGGACGGAAACCGCAGACGATCACCGTGGCCGTGCCCGACCCGGCCTTGATGATGGGCGCGGTGTTACACGGCTTGCTGGCGCGCGCCGGGATCACGCTCGGTGGCTCGGTCAAGCTGCGCAGCACGGCGGTCCCCAGTCGCGGTCGGCTCGTCGCGTTGCACAAGTGTTCGATTGAGCGGGTGATCATGGTGATCAACAAGCGCAGCCAGAACTTGTTTGCCGAATGCCTGTTCCGCGCGCTCGGACGCAAGCACAGCAACGCGGGATCGTTCGAGGGCGGTCGCCGCGCGGTCGAGTCCTATCTGTCGAAGCTCGGCATCCGCGGCGCCTCGGTGGCCGACGGTTGCGGCCTGGCGCGGGGCAACCGTTATTCGCCGCGCGCCATCGTCAAGGTGCTGCGCCGGATGTGGAAACACAAGTCGCGCAAGGTCTTCTTCGACTCGCTCTCGATCGCGGGCAAGGACGGCACGCTGCGCAAGCGCATGCGTCGCGGCGCCGCCACCGGCCGCGTGCATGCCAAGACCGGCTACATCCGTTCGGTCAGCGCGCTGTCCGGCTATGTCAAGACCGCCAGCGGGCGCTGGGTCGCCTTTTCGCTGCTGTTCAACGGCTTCCAGCGCAAGGGCAAGCGTCTCTCCAACAGCACCATCAAGGGCTACCAGGACAAGATCTGCCAGGTGCTGGCCGCCTCGCGATGAGACTGCTGATTCAGCGGGTCTCACGCGCGGCCGTGCGGGTGGACGACGCGCTGGTGGGGCAGATCGATCGGGGCATCCTGGCCTTCCTCGGCGTGGCGCGTGGCGATGGCGAGGCCGAGGCGAAGCGACTGGCGCAGCGCATGGCGGGCTATCGTATCTTTCCAGACGCGTCGGGGCGGATGAATCGCTCGCTGCTCGAGATCGGCGGCGCCGCGCTGGTGGTCAGCCAGTTCACCCTCTGTGCGTCGACCCGCAAGGGCACCCGGCCCGGATTCGACCCGGCCGCGGCGCCCGAGCTGGCCGAGACACTTTACGAATCATTCTGCGCGGCGCTGCGCGAGGCGGGTCTGCCGGTCGAGACCGGCAGGTTCGGTGCGATGATGTCGGTCGATCTGGTGAATGACGGGCCGGTGACGTTTCTCCTGGAAGCAGTGTCTGCATCCTGATAAGATCACGCCTGTTCTGGATTTGAAACTCCCGTGGGCTTAGCTGAATAGGGATTTTGTGGCCCCCAACACCAAGATGCTCAAGCTGAAGATGATGTTCGATTCAGCGACGAGCGCAAACTACAACGATCCCAAGCGCACGGGTCAGCTGGTGCAGCTCGAGGCGGACGGCGACATCGTCGTCACCGGGGATCTGCACGGCAACATGCCCAACTACGACGCGATCATCGATCGTGCCGACCTGCCCAACCATCCGAAGCGCCACCTGGTGATCCAGGAGGTGACCCATGTGCTCGAGCTGGGGCCGGACGTCAGCGCCGCGGTGATCGAGGAGGTGGCCCGGCTGAAGGTCAAGTACCCCGACCGCGTGCACCTGCTGATGGGCAACCACGAGATGTCCGAACTCACCGGACAGGAAATTCTCAAGGGCGGCGTCTGCCTCAACATCCTCTTTCGCCAGGCGCTGATCAGCCGCTACGGCGATGAACATGCCGAAGCCCTGCGCGAATCGATCCTCAAGTTCTTCCGCTCCTGGCCGCTGGCGATCCGGACCGACAACCGGATCTTCATGTGCCATTCCACACCGCCGGCCAAGCACATTCGGCATTACGGCACCAAGTGGTTCCACATCGACACCGAGACGCTCTGGAGCGAGCGCAACCGCAAGATGCTCTACCTGCTGCTCTGGTCGCGCGAGTACGATCCGAAGGCGGCCAAGGAGTTTGCCGCAGGTGTCGATGTCGACGTGCTGCTCGTCGGCCACAAGTCCTGCCCCAAGGGCTGGGACGTGCCCAACGACACGCACATCATCATCGACTGCAAGGATTCGCGGGCCCACCTGATCAGCTTCAGTCTGACCGAGAGCTATACCCACAAAGAGCTCTCGCAGCGCCTCGAGCGGCTGCACCCCGTCGGTTACAAGGTCGGTTAGCCGCTCCGGATGCAAAGGGAGGGCGAGGCTCCCGCCGAGCCGCCGCACAAAGCACTCCTAATTCTCGGCTCGGCTGGAGCCTCGCCCTCCCAGGTTTATCCGGTCAAACAACCGGTGAGTATTCTCCCGCGTGATCTGGGCGAACGTCGCCTCCTCCATCTCGAATAGTTCTGCCAGCGCGCGGCCGGTATGAACCACAAAGGCGGGCTCGTTGCGTTTTCCGCGTTTGGGAGTGGGGGCGAGGTAGGGCGCGTCGGTTTCGACCAGGATGCGATCCAGCGGAACGACCCGCGCGGCCTCCCGTCGGTCCTGGCCATTCTTGAAGGTGACCGGCCCGGTGAATGAAATGTGGAAGCCGCGCTCGAGCACCGCCTCCGCCTCTGCCGGGTCGCCGCCGAAGCAGTGAAAGATCCCACGGTAGGGGGTGCGACG
>CAZMLI010000161.1:2743-9928 GCA_964566865.1 uncultured Planctomycetota bacterium | reverse complement strand
CGGAGGCGCTGATGCGCAGCGGCAAGACCGCCGCGGCGACCCAGATCTACCGCCGCCAGCTGCGGGAGCTGGCCGGCAAGCCGGCGTTGCGTCGTCTGGCCCTCGCCTATCGGGAGCTGGCGGGTCGATTTCCGAAAAAGCCACGCAAGGCGGCACACTACTACCAGCAGGCCTACGAGGCGGAACCGGACGTGGCCTGCAAGCTACGCGACCTGGCCCAGGTCGCGATGCGGTTGCAGCGGGTGCCCGACTTGCGCGGCGCCGTGGCACGCTGGAGCGCCTTGCTGTCGCAAAAGGAAACGCCGGCGAATCTGCGGGCGACCGCGCTGTACCATCGCGGACTGGCCTACATGGGCCTGCGGCCGAGCTGGCAGCATCGTTATCGGAAGTCGCGCTTTCGTGGATGGAACGTGACCCAGGCACGCATCGACTTCCGCACACTGCTCGACAAGCACCCGAACACCTCGCACACCGCGCGGGCCTACTACCAGCTCGGCAAGAGCTTCCGCCCGACCCGCGGTGCGGCTGGCCGCGAGCGGGGCATCGCCCGCTGGCAGACGTTGATCCAGCGCTTTCCGCGGACCGAGGAAGCCCAACACGCCTCGTTCGAGATCGGACTCGCGCTGCGCGCCGCCGGAGATCTGGACGGCGCGATCGCCGCCTGGGACCGCCACCGCAAGCAGTTTCCGACCCACCGCCAGTCGGGTGAAGCCGCCTTCCAGGCCGGCGAGACCTGTCTCCAGCGATCCCGCCCCGACGCGGCGATCCGCCGCCTGACCGAATATCTGCGCAAGTTCCCCACCGGCGAACACTGGCAAGCGGCGCGCAGCTCGATCGAACGCGCGACCTACAACAAGGCGGAGGTGCTGCTGCGCAAGAAGCAAGGCCCAGCGGCGCTGCGGGCCTTCGAGAGCTACCTGACTCGCTACCCCAACGGCAAGTTCGCAGCCCGCAGCCATCTCGCGCTGGCCAATGTAGCACGGCAACGCAAGCAGCCCGGGTCTGCCGAGACCCGTCTGCGCACCCTGATCGCCCGTTTTCCCGGGACATCTGAGGCCCATCAGGCTCGCGCAATCATCGCCTCCCTGGCGGAGGCGGCGGGCAAGCTGGAGCAGGCGGTAGCAGAACTCGAAACACTGGTGCGCGAGGCCCGCAACCGCCCCGAAGGCCGGCGCGCACGTCAGCAGTTGATCCGCTTTCGCAAGACCGAGCTCTCGGTCAGCACCCCGCGCACCTTCCGCCCAGGAGAGACGCCGAGGCTGTCGATCCGCCTGCGCAACTTGCCGCAACTGAAGCTGCTGGCCTACCGCATCGATCTGCTGACTTATCTGGGCAAGCACCACTCGCTGAAGAAACTGGCCGACGTCGCGACGGAGATTGTCGATCCCGACCACCGTTTCGAGTACCAGGTCAAGAAGTACCAGCGCTTCAAACAATTCCAGTTCGAGCTGCCGCTTGCCATGAAGGGCAGGGGCGCCTGGATCGTCGAGGTGCGCACCGATGTCACCCGCGCCAAGACGCTGGTGCTGGTCTCCGACCTCCAGCTAGTTGCGCGTATCGGTCGCAAAGAAGCGCTGTGCCTGGTGCTGCAAGACGGAAAGCCGCTCTCCGGCGCCAAGCTGCTGGCTTACGGGCCAGCGGGCCGGCTGGCGCGCGGCAGCAGCGGCACGGACGGCACCGCACACACCCGCTGGAGAGCGCCGGCTGCCTGGGTCCAGCTGCTGGCCCATCATGACGGCGCCTTCGCCTTCGCCCAGGCCCGTCCGCGCACGGCGCGCAAGAGCGAGATCACCCCGAGAGGTTACGTCTATACAGACCGTCCGCTCTACCGGGCCGGCGACACCGTGCAGTATCGCGCGCTGCTGCGCCTGACCGAAGACGGCAGCTACGCGATACCCCGAGGCCGCAAGGCCACCGTCGAGATCCGCGACTCCCGCGGCCTGCTCGTCACCCGCGCCCGCACCCCGGTGGACCAGTTCGGCGCGGTCGCCGGCAAGCTGTCCCTCGGCGCTGAACCGGCCTACGGGCAGTACGCCATCAGCGTGACGCTCGGCCCACACCGCTTCGCCGGAAAGTTCTGGGTCGAGGCCTACCGCAAGCCACCGTTCCTGATCTCATTGACGGCCGACCGGCAGATCCTCTTCCCGGGTGAGACCGCCCGGGTCAAGCTGCAGGCCAGCTATCGTTTCGGCACACGCGTCGCTGGCGCGCCGGTGGTCTTCTACGTCCTGCGTGAAAAGCTCACCTTCGACAGCTCTCGCTATCGCGATTTCGCCTGGTTCTTCGAGCCCAAGAAACCCGCGCGCGTCACCCCACGCCGCAGTCAGATACTCACGCAACACCGAGCGATCACGGACCGATCGGGCCGGGCCAACTTCAGCTACCGTCTGCCCGAAGCGGACACGGAGTACCGCTACTCGGTCATCGCGCGCGTCACCGACTCGGCCGGGCTGCGAAGCGATGGCGCACTCGCGCTGCATGGCGTCCTGCAAGCCTACCGCGCCGTCGTCCGCCCGGACCGCAAGGTCTATCAACCGGGCGAACGTTTGCTCGTCCGGCTGGTCACGGTCCACCCCGACCATCGGCCGATCGCCGCTCGCGGCCAGCTGATCGTCTCCCGTCGTGTGGGCGGCGAGTGGCGGCGCGTCACCGCACTGCGCGCCCAGACCAGCGCACGCGGGCGGGCCGACCTGCGTTTCAAGCTGAGCGAGCCGGGCCAGCATCGACTGATGTTCATCGGCGCCGACCGACAGGGGCACGCGGTCCGCGCGAGCGCGACCGTCGAGATTGCCGGGGTCAGGAATTCGCCGCAGCTGACCCTGGTGGCGGAGAAAACGGTCTATCGGCAGGGCGAACAGGCGCGTGTCTATCTCTCGACCCCCGCACCGGGACTGCGCGTGCTGTTGACCTTCGAAGCCGAGGGCATCCTCGATCATCGCGTCCTGCATGTGCCCGGTCGATCGATCGCGCTGTCTCTGTCAATGAAGGCCCGCTACGCGCCAAACTTCCAGCTGCGCGCGACGCTGCTGCACGAGAACAAGCTGTACCAGAAGAGCGACGCACTGGTGGTGCTGGAGTATCTGGACCTGCAGGTCGAACCGGACCGCTCGCATCCACTCAAGCCTGGTGGCAAGCTGGGGCTGCTGATCCGCACCCGCGATCAGCAAGGCAAGCCGATCTCGGCCGCTGTCTCCTGCGGGATCGTCGATCGGGCGATCTATCAGCTACGCGCAGATCCGGCCGGCCCGATCAAAAGCTTCTTCTACAATCGCCGGCGACACTCCGGAGTGGTCGGAGCCGGCAGTGTCTTCGCCTTCCGGGCCACCAAACTCGACCCACTGCGCATGCTGCAGGAGGAGCAGCGTGCGCGACTGAGAGATCGGGGCCGCAGGAAAATCGTCGATTCCCTCAAACGATCCAGAGAAAGCCTTGACGACGAGGATGCGCCGGCCGATCGACGCGGATGGAAGAAGAAGGGCAAGTCCAGGCTGCAGGAGTATGCCAAGCGCCTCGCTCCAGCGAGCCAGAGGCCGTCCGCGGGCAAGGCGGGAGAGCGCCGCCGCAACCAGGGCCGCCTGCGTCAAGTCGTTCTGCCACAGATGAAATTCAACGTCACTTTCTCCGACGTCTCCGACGCCCTGCTGATGGACCCGGAAAAACTGCGCAAGACACTGGCGGGACTCCAGTACCGGCGAACCTTCCGCGACACCGCGTTCTGGCGTGCCTCGCTGGTCACCAACGCACAGGGCGTCGCTCGCCTGACGATCAAAATGCCCGACAACCTGACCCGCTGGCGCATCCAGGTTCGTGGAGCCCGCGGCAACCACTTCGGCGAGGCAACCGCCTCGATCGTCACCAGCCAGCCGCTGCTGCTCCAGTTGCGGGCGCCCGCTTTCCTGATCGAAGGCGACCGCAGCAGTGGGCTGCTCGAGATCCACAACAGCAGCGACAAGGCCCAGAAGACGGCGATCGGTTTCGCGGTCCGGCGCACGCCCGGCAGCGACCTGGTCCGTCCCGACCGGGAGGCGACGGTCGCGGCCCGCAGTCTGCACCGCAGCCCGATCACGATCCGCGCCCGACGCAAGGGCGCCCTGTTCCTCGAGGGTTCAGCAGTTGCGACGCGAGATTCACGCGACGCCGTCCAGCGTCTGCTGCCAGTCCTGCCGCAGGGCACGCGAATCCTGCGCGCCGGCGCGGGCCGGCTGGCCTCCTCCGCGCGACGCACGATCAGCCTGCCTCCGCGAACCGACCGCCAGACCGCGCGCTTGATCCTCACTCTGGACCCCTCCCCCGACCGCAGCCTGGAGCGCGCGCTCGACGCGCTGCGCGACTTCCCCTACGGCTGCTTCGAACAGACAGTCAGCCGCTTCCTGCCGGCCGTCGCCGCGATCCATGCTTACCAGACGATGGGCCGGCCGAACGATCGTCTACGCAGTCGTTTCCTGCCGATTGCCGAGGCCGGGCTGGCGCGGATGTACAACATGCAACGCCCGGACGGAGGCTGGGGCTGGTGGACCGACGGACAGGCCCACCCGGTGATGACCGCTTATGGCCTGCTCGCGCTTGAGCTCTGCCGGACAAGCGGACTGGTGCCGGTGCTGCCTTCCCGACTCGCGCGCGCCAGACGCGCCGCGCGCAAGCTCTACGGGCGAGCCGGCGACACCGAAAAGGCGTTCCTGCTCTGGGCCCTCTCGCAGCAGGGCCAGGTCGACCGGACGCGCCTGGGCACGATGTTCCGTCGTCGCGAGGCGCTGGGTCCCGCCGCGCTGGCGATGACCGCCCTCGCCGCGCACAAGGCACGTCAGGCGCCGATGGCGCAGACCTTTCTCGGGCTGTTGCTGCGCAAGATATCCTCGGATGGCAGCGCGACCTTTTGGAAGGGCGACGGCGGCTTCCTCAGCGGCACGCTCGAGTCGACGGCGCTGGCCACGCTGGCGCTGGCCACCATCTCGCGCGACCAGCCCCGCTGCCGTTCCGCGGTCGACTACCTGCTGAGCCAGCGCCGCGGCGCTGGCTGGGGCACGACCAAGACCAGCGCACTCTGCATCCTCGCCCTGGCGCGCGCGCGCAGCCTGCTCGCCGAGCCGCGAGAAACCTATCGCGTCACGCTGACCGTCAACGGCCACCAGGTCGGCCATCTGCAGGTCACCGCGGGCAAACCGGCGACGCGCCGCCTGAGCTGGATAGTGGCGGCCGACAAGCTGACGGATCAGAACACGGTCGTCTTCGACAAGCAGGGCGAAGGGGTGCTCTACTTCTCCTATCGCCTGGAGGCATTCCGCCGGGGCAAGGTCACGCCCGACGGCAACCTGCTCAGCCTGCGCCGCCGCTTTCGCCGGGCGGCCGACCCGCTGGGCGATCGCCCCACACCCAAGCCGGGCTTCAGCATCCTGCGCGCCGAGAAACGTCCGCTGCGGCTGATCTCGGCGCCCACGTCGGCTGCCATCGGAGAGCTGCTGCGCGTCGAGCTGACGCTGACGACCGATCGCGATGCCGACTACGTCATGCTGGAGTCGCCCGTGCCTGCCGGTTTCGTCGTCGAGCCGGACGGGCGCACAGGCAAGGCCGATCGCAGCGAGACGCGGCTGGACAAGCTGGTCTTCTTCTTCACCCGTCTGCGCCGCGGCACGCACCGGCTGAGCTACCGCATCCGCGCGATCTTCCCGGGACGTTACACCGTCAATCCCGCACGCGCTGAGCTGATGTACCGTCCCGCGCGCCATGCCCACGGCGCCTCGGCGATCTTGACCGTGACGCGTGAGCCGGCCCGCGACACCCGCCAGTTGGAGACGCCGGACGAGCTGCTCGCGCGCGCGGAGCGCACCAATGACGCGGCCCTTTTTCTGCGACTGCTGGCGCTGCCCATACAAGTCCGTTACCGGGCCCGAATCGCGCGGAGGCTAATCTCGCTCCGGTTGGCCGCGGGCGGCGAGCGCTTGATCGCGGCCTACGAGTTGCTGCACGACGCCGAGCCGGGCGCCAGGCTGGCGTTCGACCAGCTGGCTGGCGTGGCGGATGCCTACCTCAGTCTGAAACGCAGCAGCCGGGCCCTGGAACTCTACCGACTGCTGTACGACCGCCGACTGGCTCGACTGTCGCGCCTCAACGCGGCCTATCGATCGGCGGGCCTGCCGCTGAAGGGACAGCGGGCTGAGCAGCTGCTGCTGCACAGCTTCCCACCGACCCCCGTGCTGATCGCGCAGGCGCACCGCTGGGCCACCGCCTACGAGACCATCCGCGATCCCGCCCGGCACAACCTGCCCCACATCCCCTCGGCGATCCACGCACTGCAGCGGCAGATCGCGCTCTGGCCTGCTTCCCCCACCAGCCGCCTATCATCGCTGCGGGTGATGCAGCTAGCCGAGCGCGTTGGCGCCCACACCCGAGCCATGGCCGAGGCGCAGCGCTACCTGCGGCGCTACCCAAAAGCCGCCCGCCGGGACAAGGTGCTCCACACGCTGGCCCACAACGCCTTCGCCGCCGGTCAGTACAAGCTGGCAGACAGCGCGGCCAGCCGCTTGAGCAAGGCGGTGATCCAGCTCGGCCGAAACCGGACCCGGCCCAGTCCTTTCCGGCACTATGCGATCTACCTCCGCGGCAAGATCGCGCATGCACACGGCAAGCTGGCGCAGGCGATCGCGCTCTACGAGCAGGTGCAGCGTCAATATCCCGACGCGGCCGATGCCGTGAGATTCTACCGTCGCCGAGCGCTCGAACTGGCACCCGTGATCCGCACGACGCCGGGCCAGACGGCCACTGCGCCGATCCGCTACCGCAACCTGCGCAGCTTGAAGCTCTCCCTCTATCGGGTCGATCTGCTGACGCTGTTTCTGATGCGCAAGGGGCGTGGCACGATGGACCGGGTCGACCTGTCCGGCATCAAGCCCACGATCAGCGCCAGTCGCGCGCTGAAGCCGGCGCCCGGCTTCGACCTGCGCACCGAACGAATCGATCTGGGACGGCTGAAGACAGGCGCCTACCTGCTGGTGCTGCGGGGCGACGCGCTGGAGCGATCGGCCTTCGTGCTGGTCAGCGAGATCCAGATCCGCGTTCAGCGACAGCGCGGGCGGATCTACGTTTACGCCTTCCGGCAAGGCAAGCCGCTGGGCGGCGTCAAGATCAGGATTGCAGCCGGCGGCCGGATCGCCGCGCGCGGCACCACCGATGCGCGCGGACTGTTCAGTC
>CAZMLI010000161.1:0-2643 GCA_964566865.1 uncultured Planctomycetota bacterium | reverse complement strand
GCCGGCGGCCGGATCGCCGCGCGCGGCACCACCGATGCGCGCGGACTGTTCAGTCATGCCGACCCCGGCAAACAGGCCACCGTCGTGGCCTTCAAGGACAAGGCTTACGCACTCTGGAGCGCAAAATGAAGACCATCGTGACACTGTGTCTGGGCCTGCTGTTGCTTCCTCTGGGCCCGCTGACCGCGCTGTCAAACGATCTGGACCCGCTGCTGCTGGAGATGGCGGGCGGTCGTTACAAGCAGGCCATTGCCCGCTGCGATCGATTGCTGGCCGGCAAAATGGCGGCCGAGCAGGTTCCGCTGATCCGGCTGCTCAAGGCGCGTGCGCTGCTCGAGTCGGGCGCGCCCGCGCGAGCGGCGAAGCTGGCCGCCGAGCTGGTGCAGGTCAACAGCCCCTGGTCCGGTCGCGCGCGTTTTCTGCGGGCCGAGGCGCTGCTCAAGCTGGGCCGCAAGAAGGAAGCGGCCGAGATCTACCGGCTGCAGCTGAGAGAACTGGCTGGCAAGCCAGCGATGCGCAAGCTGGCGAGCGCCTATCGCAAGCTGGCAGCTGGTTTCTCGAAAGACAAACCACACCAGGCCGCGAAGCTGTATCAGGCGGCCCATGCGGCCGAGCCCGACAGCCGCAAGCTACGAGACCTGGCGCAGATGGCGCTGCATCTGCAGAAGGCCGGGGACCTGCGCGGGGCCGACCGGCGCTGGAGCGAACTGCTGGCGAGCAAGCCGCTGCCCGCGGACCTGCGCTCCGAAGCGCTGTATCACCGCGGTCTGGCCCGGTTGGGTCTGCGCCCTCGCTGGACGCACAAGCTCCGCCGAAGTTACAAGCGGGCGCTGGACTTCAGCCGGGCTCGCGCCGACTTCCGCTCCCTGCTCGAGTCGGACGCCAGCTCGATCCATGCCGCGCGAGCCCTGTACCAGCTTGGAAAGAGCTTCAAGCCGACGCAGTCGCGAGCCGGCCAGAGCCGCGCGGGCATCATTCGCTGGCAGACGCTGCTCGATCGTTTTCCGAAGACGGCCGAGGCGCGCAATGCGTCGTTCGAGCTGGGCATGGCCTGGATGGCCCGTGGGGATCAGCAGCGCGCGATCCAGGCCTTCGTCCTGCACAGGAAACGTTTCCCGAACGATGTACGCGCGGGTGAAGCGGCCTTCCAGATCGCTATCGCGCGGCGACAGCAGGGTAAATTTGACACTGCCATCATGCGATTCACCGACTACCTGCGCGCCTACCCAACGGGAACCCGCTGGCAGGTGGCGCGCACGGCGATCGAAGATGTCTACTACCGCAAGGTCGGCTACGCTAAAAAACTGGACCCGCTGCGCGACTATCTGACGCGTTATCCGGGAGGGCGCTACGCCGCCCGCTGCCTGCTCCAGCTGGGGCAGTTGCAGGTGGCGCAGAAGGCTGCGCCCGCGGGAGTCGCCACCTGGCGCCGCCTGCTGGCGCGCTTTCCGAAGACGGCGCCGGCGCGTCAGGCCAGGCTCGAGCTGGCGGAACTGGCCGAGCGGACTGGACAGCTCGAAGAAGCGGTGAAGGAACTCGAGGCCCTGGTCCGAATCAGCCGCAAGACCACCGAGGGGCGTCAGGCGCTCAGTCGGCTGGTCGGCTTTCGCAAGACCGAGCTCGTGGTCATCACCCGTCGCCCGTTCGGGCTGGATCAGCAACGCCAGATCGAAGTCACCGTGCGCAACATCGAGACGATCGAGCTGATGGCTTATCGGCTGGACCTCAAGGCCTACTTCGAGAAGCACCTGCAGATCAGCACGATCGAGCATATCGCCACCGAGATCATCGCGCCCGACAAGCGCTGGACACACAAGATCGTCAGCTACCAGCGGTTCAAACAGTACAAGCTGGTCTTGCCAGTGCCGACCACCGGCGCCGGTGCCTGGATCGTCGAGGCCCGCACCCGGTCCGCCCGCGGCAAGACGCTGTTGCTGGTGTCGAACCTGCAACTGATCCTGCGCGGCGCCAGGCGCGAGGCGCTGGCTTTCGTCCAGTCAAGCGGCGCACCAGTAGCCGGTGTCACCGTGCGTCTGGCCACCGACAAGCGGCTGCTGCCGGTCGTCAAGACGGACCATCAGGGGATCGCCCGGGTGGGCTGGCGTCCCGCGACGCGCGCAATCCATGCCATCGCTTACACGCCGGACGGCCAGTTCGCCTTCACCGGACTGAAGTTGCCCCGCGTCAAGACTGGCCGGCTCACTCCGCGCGGCTATGTCTATACGGATCGCCCGCTGTACCGCCCGGGAGACCGCGTGCACTACCGCGCCATCGTCCGGGTCGTGCAGGGCGACCAGTATCGAACCCCGAGCGTCAAGACCGCACGGGTCGTCGTGCGAGACAGTCGCGGCGTCACGCTGCAGATCGCCCGGCGGCCGATCGATCGCTTCGGCGCGATCAGCGGCACGATCGCGCTAGGGGCCGAGCCCGCGCTCGGAATCTACACGATCCAGGTTCGCGTCCGGACCCACGACTTCAGCGGCACCTTCTGGGTCGAAGCCTACCGCGTCCCGCCGTTCGCGGTCGAATTGACCGCCAGGCAAGGCATTCTCTTTCCCGGTGAGCAAGCCGAGATCGAGCTGAAGGCACGCTACCGCTTCGGCACCGATGTCAGCGGCGCGAAGGTGATGTTCTACGTGCTGC
>CAZMLI010000160.1:5698-10009 GCA_964566865.1 uncultured Planctomycetota bacterium | reverse complement strand
GCGGCGAACCGCCCAGGATGCAGCAGGTGGGCCAGGATCTCGAGACTGTCCAGCATCCGCGGCCCCGAGCGGTTGAAATAGGCGTTGCCGTCCACCGCGTAGACCCGCTGCGCGCGGCAGGCCGACAGTTCCGCCCAGCCCTCGAGCGACGACAGCACCGGCAGCTCCACCAGTGTTCGCGCCAGATCGAACCCGCACGGCATGACGACGACCACCTCGGGGTCGTACTCACGCAGCGCCTCCCAGGCAGTATAGACCGTCTTCTCGCCCGGCTTGACCAGCCCGTGTGTACCCCCGGCGATCTCGACCAGCCCGGGCATCCAGTTGGCCCCCAGCATCAACGGCTCGACCCATTCGACACAGGCCACGCGTGGACGGTCCGCGCCGGCCACGCACTCACGAACGGCGTCCACCCGCGCGATCAACCGATCGCAGAACTCCGCCGCTTCGGCCTCGCGCCCCGTGGCCGCCCCGACCCGCCGGATATCGTCGAAGATGCCTTCCAGCGTGCTCGGATTGAGCGCCACCACCTCGGTCTGCGCCAGCTCCGGCGTGGTCTCGACAGCCTGCACCACCGCATCCAGACTGACCGCGCAGACGTCGCAGTGCGACTGCGTGACGATCAGATCCGGCGCCAGCCGGGCCAGCTGCGCCACATCCACGTCATAGATCGCCCCGCTGGCCTTGGACAGCGCCCTGACCTGCGCGTCGATCTCGCCGCTGGAGGCGGAATCATCCACAAAGCTGGTCGTAACTCGTGGCTTATCAACAACTTCAGCCGGATAGTCACATTCGTGACTGACGGCCACCACGGAGGACCAGAGCCCGAGTCCATGGAGAATTTCGGTGCTGCTCGCGAGCAAGGAGGCGATCTTCAGCTGCGTCATGACAAGAGGATCGAGCATAGCCGGCCCGATTGCAAGCAGCGAGTGCCCTGAGCTCTTGACAGGTTGGACACAAAGCTTAGGCTTCGACTCTCAACCCGGTCCAGACCAAGGAGCCCATCATGGCATACGAACTTCCCGCACTGGCCTACGCGCATGACGCGCTCGAGCCGCACATCGATGCGCGCACGATGGAGATTCACCATGGCAAGCATCACAACGGTTATGTCGGCAAGGCCAACGCCGCCCTCGAGGGGCATCCCGAGCTGGCCGCCAAGAGCGTCGAAGATCTGCTGCGCGACATCGCCAGCGTACCCGATGGGATCCGCCAGGGCCTGACCAACAACGCGGGCGGACATGCCAACCACAGCCTGTTCTGGCAGGTGATTGCCCCGGGCAAGGGCGGCGCCCCCTCCGGCGATCTGGCCGCCGCGATCGACAGCACATTCGGCAGCTTCGACGCCTTCAAGGAGAAGTTCGCCGGTGCGGCCGGCACGCGCTTCGGCAGCGGCTGGGCCTGGCTCTGCGTCGACGGCGACGGCAACCTGCTCGTCGAGAGCACCAAGAACCAGGACTCCCCGCTGATGTCCGGCAAGACCCCGGTGCTCGGCCTGGACGTCTGGGAGCATGCCTACTACCTGAATTACCAGAACCGCCGTCCGGACTACGTCAGCGCCTTCTGGAACCTGGTCGACTGGGACAAGGTCGGCGAATTCTACGCCGCGGCCAAGGGTTAGCCTGACCGGTCTGGTACCATAACCAGATGCCTCAACGACTCGTGACCTTGCTGCTGGGCTGCCTGCTACTGGCAGCCTGCGGCAAGGGAAAACCGGAAGAACCCGAGCCCGGCAAGCAGCCGGTCAAAGCGCCACTCTCCCATGTCGACCCGCAGCAAGCCAGCGTGCGGGTCACGCTGAAGGTCCCCGGCATGTTGTGAGTCTCGACCTGAACCGGCGCAGTGCGCTCCGCGCTGCGCCGCCTACCGTGGGTAGGCCAGATCGACGTGAAGTTCAGCACCAAGGAGGTCTACATCACCAGCCTCCGGGCCAAGATGGATCTGGCCGCGATCGAAAAGGTGCTGCGCCACGCGGGCTACCCCTTCGAGGTGACCGAGCCCAACCCGCTGCCGGCCGATCTGCGCAAGCAGTTCAAGCAGCCAGCCGGGCGCAGGGTGGTATTGCAGATCAGCGGCTGGATGAAGACCAAGGGCTGCTCGCCCGACGGCCCCACGCCTGAATTTCTGCAGCAGGCGATCGAAGCCCTGAACGGCGTGACCTGGGTCGAGCTGGACCGCATCGGTGATACGATGACGGTCTACACGCGCGGCCGAAACCCACGCAAGTCCTTGCTGATCCGCGAGATTGGCTCCCGCGGCGCCAGCGCCTCGATCGGCGAGGTCAAGATGCCCGAGAGCTTCAAGATCGCGCTCGAGCGGGCAGGCCGAACCAAGAAGCTGTTGCTGGTCTCGTTCTCTTCGCGCACCTGCGCGGCCTGCAAGCGGATGAAGAATAGCACCTGGAAGGACGACCGCGTGGTGGCCGCCGTCGCCAAGCAGATCGTGCTGAAGGTGGACACGCTGCGACAGCCCAGGCTGGTGCACTACTTCAAGCTGCGCGGCATCCCCGAGATCCGGATCTACGGACACGACGGCAAGGAGCGCGCACGGCTCTCGGGCTACAAGACCGCTGAGCAGGTGCTGGCGGCGCTGAAAAAAGCCGCCACGAACTGATCAGGGTTTGCCGGCTCCTCGGCGGAACGGACGGGTGAAGAACTCGAGCGTTTCCTTGCCCACCAGCCGCATGGTCTTCAGCAGGCTGTTGCGGTAGGCGTAGTTCGGCTCGTTGGTGAGCAAGACCTTCATCGTCGCCTCGGCATTGTAGGGATAGGTGAACTGCTCCTCCCCCGCCCGCGCGACCCCCGCGGTTGCAAGCGCACCGGCGGGCCCTTGCGGAATGTACTTCTTGCGGCGAATCCCGTAGCGCTGCAGCAACTGCCGGATGGAACGCTCGGTCTTCGTCTCCTCGAAGTTGCGCAGGACGTTCAAGAAGGTGCGCAGAAAAAGCCACGGATGATAGATCGCGCGGGTGATGAAGAAGGTCATGTAGGCATTGCGCCGCATGCTGTTCAGTTCTTCATTGGTGACCTCGTCGCTGAACGAGACCGCCCGGTTGAGATCGCCGATGGTGAGCAAGTCCAGCCAGTCGCGCCCCTCCATCTTGTCCGCGCAGACATCCCACAGCGGCGTGCCCGGCAGCGGAATGAACAGGCCGAAGCCGACCTCGTCGACGCCGACCTTCGCCAGCTCCTTGGCGTACCGCACCGTCATCAGCTGCTCTTCCTTGGTCTCTCCGGGCAGACCCAGAATGAAGTAGGCCGCCACCTTCATCCCGGCCTTGTGCGCCTCGCGACCGCACTCCTTGAGCTGCTCCAGATCGAAGTCGTTACCCTTGCGGATGATCTCCTTCAAGACCCGCGGTGAACCGCTCTCCGGCGCGAGCGTCACGTGATTGCAGCCACTTTCGCGCATCTTGCGCAGCATCAGCCCGGTGGTCCGACTGGCGCGGATGCCGTTGGGGGTCTGCCAGGTGATATTGAGCTTGCGCCGGATGATCTCTTCGCAGATCTCGATCAGACGCTTCTCGTTGATGGTCATGTTGTCGTCTTCGAAATGGAACTCCTGGATGCCCCAGGTATTGATGCAGAGTTCAATTTCGTCGACGACATCGGTCGCGGAGCGCGAGATCCAGCGGGTTCGTCTCGAGGCGCAGAAGGTGCAGCCATACGGGCACCCGCGCGAGCTGAGCATGGAGGTCCAGCGTCCGTTGGTCGCGCCATGCGATTCCTGCGCCTGGATGTAGGACTCCATCGGTAGCAGGTGCCGCGCAGGGAACGGGATGCTGCCGGAGTCGAGCTCCGTCAGGCGCACCGCCGAATTCAGCTTGGTCACCTCTCCTTGCTCGTCCCGGACCACCAGTCCCTTCAAGGCCTCGGCCCCGAGCTTACCGTCGAGGTGCATCACCAGCCGCAAGAGGATCTCTTCCGCCTCGCCCACCGCCACATAGTCCACTTCGGGGCAGGTCGAGATGATCTCCTCCGCCATCGCCGACGGATGTGGCCCCCCCAGGATCACCTTCATCTGCGGGAAACGCTGCTTGAGGCGGATCGCCAGCTCTTCGACGGCCGGGTAGGCGAAGCTGAACAGGTTCGAAATGCCGATCAGGTCCGCGTCGGGCTCGATTCGGTCGAGGATCTGCTCGAACGTCAGCCCGCGCAGAAAGGAGCCCTTCTGGAACGGCGTGATGGTCTTCGGCGCTTCGCCGAGCGCATCGATGACCTGGACCTCAAAGCCGTCCTCCAGCAGATAGGCCGCCAGGTAGGCGACGCCGAGAGGTGGCTGCACGCCGGAAGCCACCTGACTCTTGACGAA
>CAZMLI010000160.1:0-5598 GCA_964566865.1 uncultured Planctomycetota bacterium | reverse complement strand
TGCCCAGCAGCAAGCAGTATAGCAAATTCGGCTGCTGCTAGCTGCTGGTGGCCAGCTGGCGGATCTCGTCATCCTCCAGCAAGCGCGGCGTTTCCTTGGCCTTGGCGAAGATCTTGTCGACGATTTCCTGGCTCGGCTCGATGTTGTTGCGACTGAGCCAGAACAATACGTTGCTCCTGCCGCTCATCGGCCCGATGCGAATTTTCTGCTCCTTGCCGAATTCGCCGGCCGGCACGCCGCAGTAGACCCGGTCGGCGAGCCAGTTGTCGCCCTTTTCGAAGGCCTTGATCACCGCCGCCGCGTGCACGCCGGTGGCGGTCTCGAACGCGTCGTCGCCGAAGACCGGATAGTTGTTGGGGATCGGTACGCCGACCGCCTTGGAGACCGCCTCGGTATAGGCGCTCAACTGGGTCAGATCGTTATCGATCAGCCCCATCAGCTTGAGATTGACCAGCAGCAGGTCCATCGGCGTATTGCCGACACGCTCGCCGATGCCGATGGCGGTGCCATGCACCCTGTGTACGCCGGTATTAATCGCGGCCAGGGTATTGGGAATCGACAGATTGCGGTCGCGATGCCCGTGCCAGTCGATCTTGACATCCTCGACGCCGCAGTCGGCCACCACCGACTGGATGAAGCGCACCAGGTTGGCCACTCCGTTGGGCGTGACATGGCCGCAGGTGTCGCAGACGCAGATCCGCCGCGCCCCGCACTCGATCGCGCGGGTGTAGAGCCTGCGCAGGTCCTCGGGCTGGGCCCGGGTGGTGTCCTCGGTCACATACATCACCGGCAGATCGTTCTCGACCGCAAAGCGCACCGCCGTCTCGGAGTGCTCGAGCATCTTGTCCATCGTCCAGTCCTCGGCATACATCCGGATCGGACTGGAGCCGATGAAGACGGAGGCCTCGATCGGGATCCCGATCTCCTGGGACACCTCGACGATCGGCTGGATGTCCTGGATCAGCGTGCGCGCCGCGCAGTTGGGAAACAGGTCCAGCTTGGCGTCGCGGATCTCGCGGCACAGCCGCAGGACATGGTCGCGGGCGCGCGGCCCGGCGCCCGGCAGGCCCACATCGACCGCGTGGATGCCCAGATCGTGCATGTAGTGCAGAATCTCGAGCTTTTCATCGATCTCCGGATCCCGCACGCTGGGCGACTGCAGGCCGTCGCGCAGGGTCTCGTCATCGAATTCGATCGGGTGTTTGGGTGCCACGTCCTGACCTTCGACCGTATTCCAGTCGTAGATCAGTTTGTTGATGTTCTCAGTCATGCGGGCGAGTATATCCCCCCGGGAGCGATGAAGCGAAATCTGTTGACAGCAAAAAGCGGCCTCTCTACGATGTTTCGCCCTGCCCGTCGGCGGACCCTCCGTTAAATAAATGGACCAAGCATGAGACACCTGCGCACCACATTTGTGCTGACCGCCCTGCTGCTCACCGCGGTCGGCTGCATCCACTGGACCCGATCGACCCCGGTCATCACCGAGCGCCCAAGACTCTGGCAATCGGCTCGTGACGCCGTCTCTCGCCGCTACACGATCGACGAGAGCAAGACGGACATGAAGGATGGCTACCTGATCACCAAGTGGAAGTACACCATGGCGGCCAACTACCTCGAGGGCTTCCGCACCAAGGTCGAACTCGAGCTCGAGCCGTATGAGGGAGACAAGGGCAAGAAGCGACGGAACAAGCGCTGGGTGGTCAAGCTGCGGGTCTACAAGGAGCTCAACGAGAACGTCAGCCAGCCGATGCTCAAGGCCGCCGCCGAGTGGGGCAGCAACATCTACTGGGAAGAGGAGGAGCTGCGGCTGATGCAGCACATCGTCATCGCCTTCCGCAACCTGACCGTCAGCGACTACGCGCTCAAGGAGACTCAAGGCCCGCGGCCGGACAATCAGACCGCCCGGGAGACAAGACCGCTGGCCCAGTCGCGAGCGGTGATCTGGCGTTCGGTCCTGCGCGTCTGCAACAGCTATTACAACCAGCAGGCAGCACACGAGAAGGCCGGCAAGTACGTCAGCCAGTGGGCGCTGCGCGGCGACGACGCCGAGGTGGCCGACATCCGCACTCGGCTGACCGTGCGCCTGCTGTCAGACACCACGACCAAGGCCGACGGTCCGGTCTTCCGCCTCGAGGTACGGGTCGACAAGCAGAAGCTCGACCGTGACGACAAGTGGATCAATGACGGTCGCGACACGATCGGCGAGGACGCGATCGCCCAGGAGATCGAGAAGCAGGTGCTTTCGCGGTAACCACTGATGCTGAAGCCCACCGCGACCGAGATGATCCTGATCCTGACCGGCGCAGTCCTGTTCGGGCTGGGCACCTGGCTATCGCTGCAGGCCGGCCGGTTGCTCAGCAAGCTGCAGGAGGTGATCGCGATCCTCGGGGTCCTGTCGGCGCAGACCAACCAGCTGACCAAGCGCGAGAAGCGCGTCATCGAGCTGCTCGAAGACATCCGCGCCGACCGAGGCGAAGCAGGAGATCTGACGCGGACCTTCAACGAAGCCGAGGAGCAGAAGGTCGCCTTCTACCAGTTGCACGACCGGACCGACTCCGCGCAAAGCCAGACACTGGCCGCCGGCGTCAAGCAGACCGCGACCAAGCTGTACCAGGAGATCATCGACCAGTTCCCCGAGACCAAGGAGGCGGAGGTCGCCCGTCAGCGGATCGGCGAATTCGAGGCGCTGGATAACCACTAGTGGCCCCTGCCGGGGACGGGGTAGACTGAACTGATGTCCCAGTCGCACGACCAGACCCGTGAACCCGACGCGCCAGGCACGACGGTGAACCGCCCCGGTCGACACTTCACGGTCACGCCCGAGCTGCCCGAGGACGCCTGCGGCTTCTCGCGTTACGCCGATCTGCACGAGATCAACCGCGGCGGCATGGGGATTATCCTCGAGGCGCACGACCGCCAGATCAACCGGCAGGTCGCGATCAAGATGCTGACCGGCCCGCTCACCGTCTCCGGCAACGCGTTTGCGAAGTTCCTCGCCGAAGCCCAGATCACCGGCCAGCTCGAGCACCCCAACATCGTGCCGGTGCACGAGCTCGGGCTCACCCCTCAGGGCGAGATGTTCTTCGCGATGAAACGCGTCGACGGCGAGAGTCTGGCCGAGCTGCTGAAGCAAGAGTTGCCGGGCGCCTCGACAATGCTGCCACGCCTGCTGGGCATCTTCCTCAAGGTCTGTGACGCCATGGCGTTCGCCCACGACCGCGGCGTGCTGCATCGCGACCTCAAGCCGGACAACGTGATGATCGGCCGGTTCGGCGAGGTCCTGGTGATGGACTGGGGCGTGGCCAAGCTGACCGATGTGGCGGACAGCCCCGACGACTCTGTCGATCTCTCGGTGGCGGAGCTGACCTGCCAGCCCTCGGAGCAGACGGCCGCCGGCACGATTCTCGGCACGCTGCCCTACATGCCCCCCGAACAGGCCGCAGGCGAGCTGGACCGGATCGACGCCAGGAGCGATATCTATTCGCTCGGTGCAGTGCTGTACCAGATCCTGACCTTGAGCGCGCCGTTCCAGCAAGCCTCGATGCCGGAGATGATCCGCGCGGTCAGGACCGGCAATATCGAGCCCCCATCATTGCGTGCGCCGGGGCGCCACGTGCCGCGCGAACTCGAAGCGGTGGTGCGCAAGGCAATGGCCCACGACCCGGCCGATCGCTACCTGTCCGTGACCGAACTGCAACAAGAGATCCAGGCCTACCTCGATGGCCGCACGCTGCAGTCGGTGCGGTACAACCCGCTCCAGCGGCTGGCCAAGGTCGTCGGCCGTCACCGGACGATTTTCGGCTCGGTCGCGGCCATGCTGCTGATCCTGGCCAGCATCGGCATCCACCGCAGCTGGCGAACCCGCAGCACCATCGACAGCCAGCTCGCACAGGCCGACGCCGCCATCCGGCAAGGAGAATACGAGCAGGCCCTCGAGGCCTACGCGCAGGTGCTGGCGCTGGTGCCCGACAACCGCACGGCCATCACTGGACGGGCAGCGGTGCTTCGACTCAGACAGGCCCAGCAGCGTGACGTCGTGACCCGGGCTCGGCGCACCGTGCTCGAGCGCGAACGCACGCGGCACCTGCGGAAGCTGCTGGCACTGGTGGCGTCCAGCTCATCCGGCGCCGGCGGCGACCCGACCGCGCCGACCATCGAGGATCTCGTCTTCAGCGCGCTGTCGATTCAGGGGGGCCAGACCGTCCCGCTGCTGGCCCAGGCGCTGGCCGAGTTGACTGCCAAGGGTCGGGGGCAAGGCAAGCGAGCGATCTGGAGCAGTGCCGAACGATCGATGGCGATCTTCTGCTGCCGCGTGCTGGCCCGGTTGCGCACGCCGGGCGCGACCGATCCGCTGATCGGCTGGATGGCGGTGATCTGGGACCCGAGACTGGCTGTCGAGGCGGGCCAGGCGCTCTGCAATACACGGGATTTGCGGGCCTACGCGCCGCTGCAACAGGCCCGGCTGAGATTCGGCGGGAATTCGCGGACCTGGGTTCAGATCAGGCGGCTGTTCAAGCGAATTCCCGAACCCGAGGCAGACCCGCGCGACGCGATCGCATACGGCACCCGGGCGCTCTCCCGGATGGACCGCGGCGACTTTCTCGGCGCGATCGCGGACTACAACCAGGCCCTGCGCCTGCTGCCCGACTCCGCGAGGCTGTACCTCAATCGCGGCCTGGTCTTCTATCTGCAGCGCAACTACAACGCCGGGATCACCGACTTCTCGATGGCCATCCAGCTCAATCCCCGCTACGCCGCCGCCTACCACAACCGCGGCGGGGCCCGGCGCGCGCTGGGGATGTTGACCGAGTCGCTCTCCGACCATGACCAGGCGATCCGGCTGGCGCCCAGGAAGCCGACCTACTGGAACTCACGCGGCGTGACGCGGCTGAAACAGAAGGACTTCGACGGAGCGATCCGCGATCACAGCAAGGCGATCGCACTGAACAAGCATTTCACGATGGCCTACATCCACAGAGGCAAGGCGCGGCTGGCAGTCGGCAACCTGGCCGGAGCGCTGGCGGACTACGGGCACGCGATCAGCCATGAGCCGAAAGACAGCGCTGGCTATACCGGGCGGGCCGCTGTGCGGCTCAAGCAGGGCGATACGGCCGGCGCGCTGCATGACATCAATCAGGCGATCCGCGTGCGCCCCGACAACGACCTGTCGTACCTGCGGCGGGCCGAGATCCTGCGCAAGACCGGGCACCTGGCCGAGGCGATCGAGGACTGCAACCGCGCGATCAAGTACAACCCGCGTTATGCCGGCGCCTATCGCATCCGCGCAGCGATCTACCGGCAAACCGGCAACTTCGCGGCAGCGATCAAGGACTACTCGATCGTGGTCCGGCTACGGCCCGGCCGTGGGTATTACTGGTACCAGCGCGGCGCGACCTACATCAAGCTGAAGCAGTACAAGCGAGCCCTGGCCGATCTGAACCGTGCGATCAAGCTCTCGCCAAAACTCGCCATTGCCTGGTTCACACGGGGCAGTCTTCATCGGCACCGGCGCAATCACCCCGCCGCGGTCCGCGACCTCGAGCGATATCTGAAGTTGAACCCACGCACGCCCAACAGGAAGTCGATCGAACGCTCGAT
>CAZMLI010000159.1:0-10035 GCA_964566865.1 uncultured Planctomycetota bacterium | reverse complement strand
CTGGAAACCTCAGAGCCAGAGGATGAGCGAGCTGTATTCCCCTTCGGGCATTCACCCACCTATCAAAATCGAATCTGTGAAAGTTGAGTAATCTGCGGCCGTCCCCCGCGCCTCCGCGACTCCGCGATCTCCGCGGCTCCGCGTGAGGCTCTGCGGCCTCTCTTCTGCCTCCGCGTCTGATGGGCCACCAGGAATTTGGTTGCGGCCGCAGGCTGCGCTGTGACCTCTGTGGCTTGGGAGGATCCCGCCCGATTCAATACCGGCGGGCTGCAGCCCCCCCCTCTTCCAGACTCCCCCCAAATTGACCGCGAACGCCAGGTGGGGATTGTCCGCCCACCCTTCCGCCGGACGGCCCGCGTATTCACCGATTTTTTTCTTTTTGCTCACGCACTAGGCAGTTCATAGCGCCCACTACATGTGGTGTGTTGGTTCTGGTCGCCATGGATATGTGGGTGTTTTTTTGTGCCCTATGTCCCGATTGTACCGGGATTTGCCTCATTCATGACGTTTGACACCAATTAGCTGTCGGGTATACTGTGGCGACTGGTGGAGAGAAGTGGGGGAGAATGGCAGTTCGGGGTAGGGATCCCCGGTTTTTCCTCCCCGATGGAGCCCCGCCGGCAAGATCCAACATGGCGACGTTTTACGGAGAATACGACCGCTCTATCGACTCCAAGGGGAGGGTGATACTCCCCGCGGAGATACGAGAGCAGTTGTCGGAAGAAGGCGACGGGCCGATCTGGTTGACGATCTGGCCCGATAACTGTCTGTACCTGCATTCTCAGGAGGGGTGGAACCGAGTGTCCGAACGCATTCGCAAGCGCAAGTCCTTCAAGAACCAGAAGTTCGTGCGCAAGTTCTATTCCAGCACCAAGAAGCTCGAGCCAGATAAGCAGGGGCGGATCAACATCCCGCAGAGGCTGCTGGACGAGGCTGAGATCAAGAAGGACCTGGTGTTCGCGGGCGTGCTCGACCATGTCGAGATCTGGTCCAAGGAGCGCTGGGATCTGGCCAATCGCCAGATCGAAGAAGAGGGGACCTACAAGCTGCTGGCCGAGGAGTTGTTCGGCCCTGAAGAGGAAGAGGGGAATGGCGAGTAGCCGCAATGCGGCTGGTCGAAATGGACGCATGGGCAGTACTGGTTGGGGTTCAAGGGGGTTTGGGTGGCAAGCGCAAGGCTCGCGACCCGCACAGCAGGACGGGGGGTACGGAGATTGTCGACAGTAGTCTACATCTGTCTCGCGGCCGGGATCATGGCTGGCGCTGACAGGGTGCACGAGCCGGTGATGCTGCAGGAGGTGCTGAGTTTGCTGGCACCGCAGCCCGGCGAGACCTTCCTCGATGGCACGGTGGGGCCAGCCGGTCATACGTCCGCGCTGCTCGATCAGGTCACGCCGGGGGGCAAGGTGCACGGTGTCGACCTGGATCAAGCGGTGCTCGCGCTGGCCGAGCAGGCGCTCAGCGTTCACCAGAGCGGCGGCGACTACGCGCTGCACCACGGCAGCTTCTCCGATATAGAGCGGATCGAGGCGCTCGCTGATCTGTCCTTTGATGGGGTGCTGCTCGACCTGGGCATCTCCAGCTTCCAGCTCGATCAAGGCGCGCGCGGATTCAGCTTTCAGCAGGATGGTCCGCTGGACATGCGCATGGACGACTCGCGCGGGCGCACCGCCGGGGAGTTGATTCACGAGCTGTCGGAGGCGGATCTGGCCGACCTGATCTATCAATACGGAGAAGAGCGACGTTCGCGCCAGGTTGCGCGGGCCATCGTGGCGGCGCGTGAGCGCGAGCAGATCCGTACCACGACGCAGCTGGCGGAGATCGTCCGCCGGGCCGTCGGTGGCCGTCGGGGCAAGACCCACCCGGCGACCCGCACCTTTCAAGCACTTCGCATCGCCGTCAACGGCGAGCTTCAGTCCCTTGAACTCGGTATCAACCGTCTTGTCGAGCGTCTTCAGCCCGGCGGACGGATAGCAATAATAAGCTTCCATTCGCTCGAAGATCGCATCGTGAAACACCAGTTCAGCGCCCTCGAGAAGTCGGGTGGCTACGAACGTCTGACTCGAAAACCGATGCGACCCGGGGAAATGGAGTTGATGCGGAACCGACGAAGCCGCAGCGCAAAACTGCGCGGGCTTCGCCGATTGACGAGCTGAGTTTTGCCGTCGTGGTCGCGGTAGGAAAGCGGCGCGGCGGCTGTCGGGAGGAAGAGAAGATGACGCAGATGAGGCTGTGGGACTTCCTGTTTTTCTTGGTGGTGATGGTGGGACTGGGGATCTGGACGGTGGCGGAAGAAAGGCGAGCGGTGAGATTGGGATACGAAATCGGCAGGCTGAAGCAGCAGCGCGCAGCGCTCGAAGAAGCGCAACAGGAGCAACGCTTCCTGGCCGCCAGTCTGTCCACGCCCGCTCGGCTGGAGCGCCTGGCTCAGGAGTACGCGCTGAAGATCCAGGCGCCCGGTGAGCCCCAGATGGGTCCCCGGCCGGGTCGGCGTCCCGCACCCGCGCCGCTTTCGAGGCGGCAGCTAGGGCTGCTGGCCGCGAACGAACACGGGAGCGGAGGCCGGTAGTGGATCGGGAACATCGTCTGCGCATGGAACTGCTTACCCTGGGCTTGCTGGGTGTCTTCGGGCTGCTGATTGTCCGTTGTTACTATATCCAGGGGGTGCGACATGAGCATTACCTGAGCATCGCGGACCGGCAGCACCTGCGGCAGGTCAAGCAGTCCCCGCGGCGGGGTTCGATCACCGATCGCAACGGAATGTTGCTGGCGGTCAGCCGCCAGTTGCCCTCTGTCTTCGGCAATCCGAGGAGGATCAGCGATCCGGCGCGGGTCGCGCACCAGCTGGCCGCGCTGTTGCCGGTGGACGAGGAGAAGATCAAGGCGCGTCTGTCGCGCAAGGGCCGGCACTTCGTCTGGATCGCACGTCACATCAGCCCCGACGTCGCCAGCAGCATCCGCGAGCTGAAGCTGCGTGGCATCGGCTTTCGCATGGAGGCCAAGCGCTCCTATCCCAACAACGAGCTGGCAGCTCAGTTGCTGGGCTTCTGCGGCACCGATCAGCAAGGGCTGGCTGGTCTGGAGCGGGCCTGGAGCCGCGAGATGAACGGTGTCCCCGGGTCGCAGCTGCATTTGCGGGACGGCCGACTCAAGTACGGCACGATCCACATGCCGGGCGCTCTCGGCACTCCGGCGCAGCATGGCGCCGACGTGATCACCACCATCGATCTGGCGATCCAGCGGATCACCGAGAAGGCGCTCGAGGCCGCCTATCAGCGGTTCAAGCCCAAGCGCGCGATCGCGATCGTGCTGCAGGTCGGCACCGGCGACATCCTCGCGATGGCGCAGCGGCCGACCTTCGATCCCAATCACTTCGCCCGCTCGCCGAAGCGGACCTGGCGCAACGCCGCGCTGCTGGATCTGTACGAGCCCGGCTCGACGATCAAGCCGCTGATCGCCTGCTTCGCGCTGGCGGAGGGGCTGTACGACACGAACAGCCAGATCGACTGCCAGAACGGGACGTGGCGGTACCGCGGGCGGACGATCCGGGACCACAAGCGCATGGGCCGGCAGAGCTTCGCCGACGTCGTCGTGCACAGTTCCAATATCGGCATGGCCAAGATCACGCTGCGCCTGGGGCCGGCGCGCCTGGCGCGCTACCTCTCCGCGAGTGGCTTCGCGCAGCAGCCGCGGCAATTGCGCTTCCCGGGACTGGTGGCGGGGCGGCTCAAGGCTCGGCCGGGTCCCTGGAGTTACTGGAGCACCACTTCGGTGGCCTATGGCTATGAAATCATGGTCAGCCCGCTACAGCTGGCCGCCGGCATCAACATGCTCGCCAGCGGTGGTGTGCGGACTCCGCCGCGGCTGGTACGCCGGCTGCGTCGTCCCAGCCAGCCGGCCGAATCGGTCGGTCGTCGTCTGGTCACCGAGCAGGTGGTGCCGCGCGCCGCTGCTCGGCAGATGTGCCAGATCCTCGCGCGAGTGGTTGAGGAAGGCACCGGCAAGAAGGCCAAGCTCAAGCGTTACAAGGTTGGCGGCAAGACCGGCACGGCCAAGAAGCTCAATCCGGATGGCACCTGGTCCTCCACCCTGTACCGTTCCAGCTTCGTCGGTTTCGCGCCGGTCAACCGGCCGGTGCTGACGGTGATGGTGCTGATGGACGAGGCGCAGGTCGACAGCGGCAAGCCCTACGGCGGCCGGGTCGCGGCGCCGACGGTGGCTCGGATCATCCAGCAGGCCCTCGATTACATGGGAGTCGCCTCGTGATCGAGCTGGCCACACTGCTGCAGGCGCTGCCGGATCTGAAGCTGGTACACGGCCCCGGCGATCTCTCGATTGGCGGGATCGAAGAGGACAGCCGGCGCATCTTCCCCGGGGATCTGTTCGTGGCCGTTCGCGGGACGCGGATGGACGGCGCCCAGTTCATCCCGGAGGCCTTGCGCCGCGGCGCTGTCGCCGTAGCGGCCGAGCCGGATACCCTGCTGCATCTGCCGGATCGTATCGCGCAGCTGACGATCCGCAACGGCCGCCTGGCGGCCGCGCGCCTGGCCTCGGCCTCGCTGGATCATCCGGAGCGCGCGGTGATGCCGATCGGCGTGACCGGCACCAATGGCAAGACCACGACCGCCCAGCTGATCCGGCACATCATGAACCACGCAGGTTTCCCCACCGGGTTTCTCGGCACGACCGGATACCTGTTCGGGGACGAGCTGCGCAGCCCGGTCGAGACGACGCCGGGCGGCGTTCGCCTGATCAACTATCTGGCGGCAATGCGGGAGGCCGGGGAGCGCTTCGTGGCGATGGAGGTCTCCTCGCATGCCCTGGATCAAGGACGCACGGCAAGTCTGGAGTTCGGCGCCGGCGTGCTGACCAACATCACCCCGGACCATCTGGACTATCACGGCGGGATGACCGCCTACAAGCGGGCCAAGTCGCGCTTGTTCGAGTCCCTCGCGACGAGTGCCTGGGCCGTGCTGAATCAGGACGATCCATCGAGCAGCCTGATCGCGCAGCTCACCCCGGCGCACGTGATTCGCTACGGGCTGACTAGCGGCGACGTTCGCGGACAGGTGCTGTACGCTTCGTCCCGGCGAACCGTCTTCAACCTGATCTTTCCCGATGGCGGTTCGACGGTTCGCCTGCCGATGCTGGGGACTTACAACGTCTCCAACGCACTCGCGGCGGCGGCCACGACCTGGGCGCTGGGCATTCCGGGACCCGAAGTGGCCGCGGCGCTGGAGCAGGCACCGGCAGTGCCCGGTCGGCTCGAGCCGGTGCATGCCGGGCAGCGCTTTCCGGTGCTGGTCGACTACGCACACACCGAGGATGCGCTGCGCTGCGTCTTGCGTACGCTGCGCCCGCTGGTCTCGGGCAAGCTGATCCTGGTCTTCGGTTGTGGTGGAGACCGCGACCCGAGCAAGCGCGCCCGCATGGGCCAGGTTGCGCGCTACTGGGCCGACACCACGATCCTGACCAGCGACAATCCGCGCTCGGAGGATCCGCAGCGGATCCTGAACGATATCGAGCAGGCGTTCGAGGCCGGGGACGACTACGAGCGCCACGTCGATCGATCGCAGGCGATCCAGGCCGCGATTGCGCGCGCCCGAGACGGCCTGGATCTGGTGCTTATCGCTGGCAAGGGCCACGAAGCCTACCAGGAGTTCGAAGGCGGACGGCGCATCGCCTTCGACGATCGCAGCATCGCGCGCGCCGCGCTGAAACAACGAATCAACTCGACCGGAGGGTGTTCGAACGTCACCAAAACTTCGGACCCGCCTCCCTCACCCGTGTCGAAACGAAGTGTGACATCTTCCGGTCGAGTATTTTTTCCAAGAGGTAGCCACTAATCATGCTCGCGCTAGGCACCGTTTCGGGAATCGCCAGGGCCGTCGGCGGACGACTTGTCCGCGGCGGGCTCGGACGCCGTCCCGTGCATGGTGTGGGCATTGACACCCGGCGGATGGCAGTCGGCGGGGTGTTCTTCGCGCTCGAGGGATCGAAGCAGGACGGCCATCGCTACGTGCGCCAGGCCGCCCGCAACGGTGCCGCTGCCGTCGTCGTCTCCCGGCTCGAGTCGATCCAGCCACTGCCCGATGGGCTGGCCGTGATCCTCGTGCAGGATGTCGTCGGCGCGCTCTCCTCGGTCGCGGCCTGGTACCGCGCGCAGCTCGGGGCGCAGGTGGTGGCGATCACCGGCACGGCCGGCAAGTCGACGACCAAGCAGTTGCTGGCCGCGATCCTGGCCGCCGCCGGGCCGACCAGCGCCAGTCCTGGCAGCTTCAACAATCACCTCGGCGTGCCGCTGTCGATCCTGATGGCCGGCCGTGACGCACGCTATCTGGTGCTGGAGATGGGCACTAGCAATCCCGGCGAGATCAGCGCGCTGTCCAGGCTGGCCCGTCCGGATCTCGCGATGATCACCAACATTGGCCCCGGCCACCTGGATGGCCTGGGCGATCTCGACGGTGTGGCGCGGGCCAAGCGAGAGATTCTCGATGGCCTGGCTGCAGACGGGCAGATCGTGCTCTCCGCAGACGACGCGCACTCGCGCGAATTGACCGTGACGCTGCGCGAGTCCGGCCGCTGCGTGTACACCTTCGGCAAATCGGGCGACCTGCGCGTGGTCGACCAGGTTCGCGTGGGGCAAGGCATGCAGCTCAAGACCAACGACGGCGCGCGCTGGTATCTGGGCGCGTGCCGCGGGCCCGAGCTGCAAAGCGCGCTGGGCGCGATCATCGCGGCGCGCGCGCTCGGCGTCGATGACGCGACGATCGCGCGTGGTCTGGCGCGCTACGAGCCGCTGCCGATGCGGATGGAGCGCTTCGAGCTGGCTGGCGGCGTGACGCTGATCAACGACACTTACAACGCAAATCCACTGTCGGTTGGCGCCGCGGTGGACTATCTGGCCGAGCTGGCCGGTGGACGGAGAACGGTCGCGGTGCTGGGCGAGATGCTCGAACTGGGCGCGCAGCGGCAGGCGTGGCACGAGTCCGTCGGCCGACGGACGGGGCAGCGCATCGACCTGGTCTGGGGCGTGGGCCCGAGCGCCAGCTACACCGCGCGCGGCGCGAGCGACACGGCGTGGACTTGCCTCTCGATGGACACGGAGGATGTGACGTCGCGCATTGCGGGCGCCGTCAAGGACGGGGACGTGGTGCTGATCAAGGGCTCGCGCCGGATGCAGATGGAGCGGGTCTCCGCTGCACTGATCTCGGCGCGAAAGCTCGAGACACTCGACACTGAAAGGAGCGACGAGGCAGGTGCTCTACCATCTCCTCACACCGCTACGAGCTGAATGGGCTGCTTTCAACCTGTTTCGGTATGTCACCTTCCGGGCGGCGTTCGCGGCGATCACCGCGTTCGTGCTGGCGCTGCTGGTGGGAGGTCCGTTGATTCGCTGGTTGCAGCGTCAGCGGGTTCGGGAAGACACGACCAAGAAATACTCCCCCAAGCTGCAGGCGCTTCACGGCGAGAAGAAGAGCACGCCGACGATGGGCGGGCTGTTGATTCTCGGGGTGGTGCTGGTCAGCACGCTGCTCTGGGCGCGACTGGACAACATCTATGTGCTGGTCGGCATCGGCTTGACGCTGGCCCTCGGGGCGGTGGGCTTTTGCGACGACTGGGTCAAGTTGAAGCGGCCCAAGGCAGACGGGATCAAGGGGCGAACCAAGCTGGCCGCGGTGACGATGATCGGGCTGAGCGTGGCCGGATTGCTCTATCTGAAAATAACGGGCGACCAGTCCCGCGAGCTACTCACACTGCAGCTGCCCTTCTTCAAGAACGCGCAGCTCGATCTGTCGGCCGCGATGGGGCTGGGCTATCTCTGCCTGGTCACGCTGGTGCTGACCGCCAGCTCGAACGCGGTCAACTTGACCGACGGGCTGGACGGCCTGGCGATCGGCTGCGTCACGATTGCGGCGGGCACGCTGGCGATCTACAGCTACGTCGTCGGCCGCGTGGACTACACGGCCTACCTGCATCTGCAGCATGTGCCGGGCGCGGCGGAGATGGCGATCCTGGCCAGTGCGCTGATCGGCGGCGGGCTGGGCTTCCTCTGGTTCAACTGCTTTCCCGCGCAGGTCTTCATGGGCGACACGGGATCGCTGCCGCTGGGCGGCCTGCTGGGCTACATCGCCGTCGTCACCCGGCAGGAATTGATGCTGATGTTGATCGGCGGGATCTTCGTCATCGAGGCCGTCTCGGTCATCTTGCAGGTGGGCAGCTTCAAGCTGCGCGGGCAGCGGGTGCTGCGCTGCGCGCCGCTGCATCACCACTACGAATTTGGCGGGATGGCCGAGGCCAAGGTCACCGTTCGGTTCTGGATCGTGGCCGTGATCCTCGCCGTGTTCAGTGTGGCCAGTCTGAAGCTGCGTTGACCCGATGACGATCAAGACCGAAGCCATCGAACGACTCCGCTCGCGCAGACGCGACGAGGTGGACCGCGCCCGGCGTGTGGTGCTGGGAACCGTCTTGCTGCTCGTCGGCATCGGCCTGGTGATGATCTACTCGGTCTCACCCGGTGTGCACGCCGCGAGCGTCTCCCTGCGCAGCATGCCGCTGGTCAAGCAGCTCGCCTGGTGCTTGCTGGCCGGCTTCGTCATGCTGGTGGCCTCGGATCTGGAATATCAGCTGTGGCAGAAAGCCGCCCTCGGCGGGCTGGTCCTGACCGTCGTGATGCTCGGGCTGGTGCTGATCCCCGGGGTGGGCACCAAGGTCAACGGCGCCCGGCGCTGGTTGCGCTTCGGCGGGCTGGGTTTTCAGCCCTCGGAGCTGGCCAAGATGACGCTGGTGGTCTTCATGGCGCACTACGTGGTCAAGCGCGGCGACAAATTGCGCGACTTCCTCGGTGGGGTGCTGCCCGTCTTCGGCGTGATCGGTCTGGTCTGCAGTCTGGTGATGGCCGAGCCGGACTTCGGCACCGCGCTGTTCCTCGCCGGCATCTCGGTGATGATCCTGGTCGCCGGCGGGATGCGGATGATGCACTTCATGCCGGTGGGGCTGCTTGCCATCCCGGTGCTGGTCCACCTGGTGACGACGAAGCTGGGCCATGTGCAGCATCGCATCGATGTCTTCCTGCATCCCGAGGCCGATCCGCTGGGCAAGGGTCATCAGATCCTCCAGTCGCTGATCGCGCTGGGTTCCGGCGGTCTGACCGGCCGTGGGCTGGGCCTGGGTCGCCAGAAGATGAGCTTTCTGCCGGAGGCCACGACGGACTTCATCTTCAGCGCGCTCGGCGAGGAGCTCGGCTTCCTCGGTTGCGCCTTCGTGATCCTGCTGTTCTGCGGCTTCACGCTCTATGGAATCAAGATTGCGCTCTGTGCGCCGGATGACTTCGGCTGCTACCTCGGGCTGGGCATCGTGCTGGTGATCGGCTGCCAGGCGGCGGCGAACATTGCGGTGGTCACCGCCAGCGTGCCGACCAAGGGCATCAGCCTGCCCTTCGTCAGTCAAGGCGGATCGGGCCTGGTGATCATGTCCGGCATGGTCGGCATGTTGCTGAACATCGCGCGTCAATCGATGGGTCTCGAGGAGGCGGTGGCATGATCAGGCGAGTCATTTCCGGACGCAGAGGCGCGGTGGGCGATCCGCACACGCCGACGATCTGGTTCGCGGGTGGCGGCACCGGCGGGCACCTGGCCCCGGGACTGGCGCTGGCCCAGTGGCTGCTGCGTACCGCCCCGGTTCGTTGCCAGTTCCTGACCAGCGGTCGGGCCGCCGAACGCGCCGTGCTGCGTCGCTCAGGGCTGAGCGCGATCGAGCACCCACTGCCGATCCCGAACAATCGCTGGAACAAGGTGCGCTATGGCTACGCGGTGACCCGGGAGGTCGCCGCGATGACCTCGCACTTCATGCGCGTACGACCCGACGCCCTGATCGGCCTGGGCGCATATGGCTCGCTACCCGCCGCGATGGCCGCGGCCGCGGTGGGGGTGCCGGTCTTCCTGCTCGAGCAGAACGTCTTGCCGGGCAAGGCCAACCGGCTGCTGTCCCGCTGGGCCACCGAGATCTATGCACAGTGGGAAGAGTCCAGGCAGT
>CAZMLI010000158.1:3747-10055 GCA_964566865.1 uncultured Planctomycetota bacterium | reverse complement strand
CATCATTCGGAACCGGTTCCTCGCGCGTGGTGACCGCCGGATCGGCTGGTCTGTGCTGCTGCAGACCAATGGTCGCCACGGTATTGAAAAGCTGCCGCAGCGCTCCGCTCTGGGCGACTATCTCCGTCAGCAGCGGCAGCTCATGAAGCGAGGCCACAAGCAGGCCGACGTCAGCCCGAGCAATCGCTCCAAGCGTGGGTTCATCGCTCGCATCTCGAGGCTGCGTCAGCTCGCCGTGCAGCAGGCAAATCAACAAACAGCAGATGCGTTGAGCAAGCTGCTCGAGATCACCGGTGACGTGCCGAAGTTGCGCTATCCGGCGGCCTACGAGCAAGCGCGCCAGCTGTATCGCGATCGGCGCTACCCGGAGGCGCGCCGGCGCTTCGCCGAGGCCTATCGCGCCGAGCTGGCGCGCGGCCTGCTGCCGCGCATCGACGTCGATTTTCGCAAACTGCTCGCACGCAGCGCCGCCGGTCGCAAGATCTGGCGTGCGCTGATGCAAGAAGCAGCGGCCAAGCATGGACGCGTCGCGTCGGTGCTGCTGGCCTGGCAGTCTCATCTGGTGGGGACCCGCGAGCTGGCCGATGAGTTGCTGGCCGGTGCGCTCGCGGGCGTGACCGACAAGCAGCGCCTGCGCGTCACGCTGGTCGCGGTCGAGTACCTCTGGCACACCATGCGGCGGGCACGGGCGGCGCGTTTGCTGAACCGGTTGCTCGACCGTCCCGAATATGGCGGGCATTCGAAGCTCTGGCGCATGGCCGCAGAACTGGCCTCGCAGCGCCGGAAGCTGGCGCAGACGCTCTACTGCCAGGAGCGGGCGATCGAGCTGGAGTATCAGCAGTTGCCCGACGTGGTCAACCTGCAGTGGGTCCGTCGGGAGTTCTCCACGCTGCTCGAACGCTACGGCATGCTGGCCGACGCGATCGCGACGCTCGACCGGCAGCCACCGACCGACGTGATCGCGCGGGTGGTTCGCGCCGCGGACCGCTGGCGCAAGCTGGACAGCGATATCACGGCTGCCTGCGAAGCGGCCGCCGGCGTGCTGCAGACGCTGGGGGCGAAGGAGCTGGCCTGGGATTACCTGACCACCTCGCTGGCGGCGCGAACGGGTGTGTTCGATCCCGTGGCCTCTCTGGAGCTCAGACTACGCCAGCGAGGGCAACTGGAGCTGGCGGATCGGCTCAAGCGGCAGGGGCGTTAACCGAGTATCTCTTTCACCCGGCCCACCTGGCCATCGGTCAGGCGCACCTTGATCCCGTGTGTGTGATGGCTCGATTTGGTCAGCAGAGCCTGCACCACGCCCTCGGTCAGCTTGCCGCTGCGCTGGTCCTTCTTGAGCACGATGTTCACGCGGTCCCCCGCGTGGATGTTCGATCGTTGGCATCCGTCCATCGCGTTAGCCTAACACGCCGTGGCGGACCCAGCTGCCGAGCGCGACTTGCAGCTTCTCGCTGGTGCTCAGGCTGACGCGGCGTTCGAGCACGACGTTGTAGCCGGCGCGTTCGATCTGCTCCAGGATGCGCAGGTAGAGGCCGGAGAGCGTGGCGGGGCAGGGACGCGCGGCGCGGTCGAGCAGGGGGAAGAGCTTGGTGCCTTCGCCGTAGAACTCGCGCGCGGTATTGCCCAGCCAGCGCAGCAGGCCGTCGAAGTTGCCGCCGGGCGTGCCCTCGAGCAGGGCCTCGGCACAGCAGCCGTGGGCTTCGAGCTGGGTTTGCGGCAGGTAGATCCGGCCGAGAGCGGCGTCCTCCTTGACGTCGCGCAGGATGTTGACCAGCTGCATGCCGATGCCGAGCGCCTCGGCGTGACGGCGGGCCTCGCCGCCCGAGTGGCCGAAGATCTCGATCGAGGCCAGCCCGACGGCGGCGGCGACGTGGTAGCAGTAGCGATAGAGCTCGTCGAAGGTCTGGTAGCGGCAGGACTCGAGATCCATCTCCATGCCGCGAATGATGTCGTGCAGGTCGGCCGGTCGGACGCCGAAGCGCGCGATCGTATCTTCCAGCGCGAGGAAGGTCGGTCCCCTGGCCTTGCCGGCGACGGCGGCGTCGAGCTGTTCACGCACGTCGTCGAGTGCGCGGCGGCGCCGCTCGGTCGACTGGTCCTCGGCGTCGGCGACATCGTCACAGAGCCGGCAGAAGGCGTAGAGCGCATACATGCTGCGACGCCGGGGGCCTGGCAGGAAGAGGAAGGCGTAGTAGAAGTTCTTCGCGGTCCGCCGCGTCAGCTCGTGGCAGGCGCGATAGGCGGCAGGCAGGCTGGCGCGGGTGCTCATGCGGTGGGCGGCAGCTCCAGCAGGTCGGAGATGCCGCAGAGCGCGGTCAGGCACTCCTCGATCAGCAGCTCGAGCGAGAGCGAGAGGGCCTCTGCGCCGCTTCGGATGTCGTCCCGGTTGCAGCCCTTGGCGAAACCCTTGCTCTTCATCTTCTTCTTGACCGACTTGATCTTCACCTGGTGCATGCTCTTGTCCGGTTGCACCTTGGCGCAGGCGGTCAGGAAGCCGGAGAGCTCGTCGACGGCGAACAGACACTTGTCCATCATCGACTTGCGCTCGAGCCCCGTATAGTCGGCGTGGGTCATGATGGCGTAGCGCACATCCTCGGGATAGCCCTGCTGCTCGAGGATCTCGCAGCCGCGGTAGGGATGGTCGGCGGGTTCCGGCCAGCGTTCGTAGTCGAAGTCGTGCAGCAGGCCGGTGATGCCCCAGCGCGCCTCGTCCTCCTCATACTTGCGGGCCATGTGGCGCATCGAGGCCTCCACGGCGTAGGCATGCTTGCGCAGGCTGTCGCTCTTGGTGTACTCGTGCAGCAGGGTCAGGGCCTCGTCTCGCGTCGCCAGGTCGCTCATTGACTCCGAGTTTATCGGACCTTCGCCGGCTTGCAATCCCCGAGCAATGGGCGACGATGGCCCCATGAGCGAATTGAAGGATCGAGAATGCATCCCGTGCAAGGGCGGGGTTCCGCCGTTGCCGCCGGCAGAGGTCGAGGGCCTGCTCGCGCAGCTGGTCGGCTGGGCCCACACGGACCATAAGCGGCTGAGCAAGGCGTTCGAGTCGAAGGATTTCGTCACCGCGCTGGCCTTCGTCAATCAGATTGGCGAGCTGGCCGAGCGGGTCTGGCATCATCCCGATCTGACCCTGGCCTGGGGCAAGGTGGGCGTCGAGATCTGGACCCACAAGATCGACGGATTGAGCGAGAGCGACTTCATCCTGGCGGCCAAGATCGACGCCTTGCCAAATTCCGATTGAGCGCTAGAATGTCGCTCTCATCCGAGAACGCTTGTTTGTGACCGGCAGACGAGCTCTAACCACTAAAATCAACCACATGCGGAGCTTCCGTTGACCACGACGATCCAGCATGACGTCGTCATCATAGGCGGGGGAGGGGCGGGCTTGCGAGCGGCGATCGCCGTGGCCCAGCAGCACCCCGAACTGGATATCGCGATGGTCTCGAAGGTCTATCCGATGCGCAGCCACACCGTGGCCGCAGAGGGTGGATCGGCCGGCGTGATCCGTCCCGAAGATAGCCTGGACGACCACTGTAACGACACCATCGGCGGAGCCGACTGGCTCGCCGATCAAGACGCGGTGGAGGCCTTCGTCAATGAGGCCCCGCGCGAGCTGGTGCAGATGGAGCACTGGGGTTGCCCCTGGAGTCGCAACCAGGACGGCACGATCGCGACCCGCCCCTTCGGCGGGATGAAGATCGAGCGGACCTGGTACGCCTCGGACAAGACCGGCTTCCACATGCTGCACACGCTGTTTCAGACCTCGATCAAGTACACCGAGATCAAGCGTTACGACGAGTGGTTCGCCTCCAAGCTGCTGGTCGAGAACGGCCGCTGTCAGGGTGTGGTGGCGATCGAGCTGCGCTCGGGCCGGATCCGCACGATCCTGGCCAAGTCGATCATCATGTGCACGGGTGGGGCGGGGCGCGTCTTCCCCTTCACCACCAACGGCGCGATCAAGACCGGCGACGGCATGGCGGTGGCTTACCGTGCGGGTGTGGCGCTGAAGGACATGGAGTTTGTCCAGTACCACCCGACGGGCTTGCCCGGCACGGGCATCCTGATCACCGAGGCGGCGCGCGCCGAGGGCGGGATCCTGGTCAACAAGGACGGACGACGTTATCTGCAGGATTACGGGATGGGGCCACCCGATCCCTGGCCGCGCAAGAAGGCGATGGAGCTGGGGCCGCGCGACCGCTTGTCGCAGGCCTTCATCCAGGAGATGCGCAAGGGCAATACGATCAAGGGCAAGTACGGTCCGGTGACCCACCTCGAGGTGATGCATCTGGGCGAGAAGCACATCGACAAGCGCATCCCGTTCGTGCGGGAACTGTGCAAGCTCTACGCCGGCATCGATCCGGTCTACGAGCCGATCGCGATCCGTCCGGTGGTGCATTACTTCATGGGCGGGATCGACACCGACATCAACGGCGCGACCTCGCTGCCGGGGCTGTTCGCGGCGGGTGAATGCGCCTGCGTTTCGATCAACGGCGCCAACCGGCTGGGCAGCAACTCGCTGACCGAGCTGCTGGTCTTCGGCAAGCGCGCCGGCGAGGCGGCCGCCGCCTTCGCCAAGACGCAGGGCGAGTTCGATGTCAGCGCGCTCGAGGCGCAGGCCTCCGAGGAGCACACGCGCATCCGCGCGTTGCTGCACAGCGAGGGCAGCCATCGGCCGGCCGACCTGCGCATCGAGATGACCCATGCGATGGAAGACGGCTGCGGCATCTATCGTACCGACGAGAGCCTGCAGGTCTGTCTGGAGAAGATGAAAGACATCCGCGAGCGTTCGAGCGATCTACGCCTGGACGATCGTTCGGTCAGCTACAACACCGACCTGACGAATGCGCTCGAGCTGGACTACATGCTGGACGTGGCGCTGTCGATCGTGCACAGCGCGATCGCGCGGACCGAGTCGCGGGGCTCCCATCAGCGGGAGGACCACCCCGAGCGCGACGACGAGAAGTTCCTCTGCCACTCGATGGCCTACCGCACCGACGGCGATCCGCGGATCGAGTACAAGGATGTGGTGATCACACGCTGGCCGCCGGGCGAGCGGATTTACGGGAGTGGGAAATAACCATGTCCGAACCGACGATCACGCTGGAGATCTTTCGTTACGACCCGGATGAGGGCGGCGAGGGGCACTTCGATTCCTACGAGGTGCCGCTGAAGGACGACTGGGTCGTGCTGGATGCGATCAACCACATCAAGGACCACATCGATGGCTCGTTGACCTACCGCTGGTCCTGCCGGATGGGCGTCTGCGGCAGCTGTGGGATGATGGTCAACGGCGAGGCGAAGCTGGGCTGCGCGGTCTACTGCAAGGACTACGCGCCGGGCCCGATTCGCATCGAGCCGATGACCAACTTCCCGGTCGAGAAGGACCTCTGGGTCAGCATGGAACCCTTCATGGAGAAGCTGACCTCGATCAAACCCTACATCGTGCGCAAGCCGGGCGAGGAGAAGCCGCTGGAGGAAGGCGCCTTCAACCAGACCCCGGCCGAGCTGCTGTCCTACAAGCAGTACACGATGTGCATCAACTGCATGCTGTGTTATGCGGCCTGCCCGGTGTATGGCCTGGAGCCTGACTTCGTCGGCCCGGCGGCGCTGGCGCTGGCGCAGCGCTACAACCTCGACTCGCGCGACCAGGGCAAGGATCTGCGCAGTAACATCGTCTCCTCCCACCAGGGCGTCTGGGAGTGCACCTTCATCGGCGAGTGCAGCGAGGTCTGTCCCAAGCACGTCGATCCGGCGCAGGCGATCCAGCGTGGAAAACTGTTCAGCACCGTCGACTGGTTCAAGTCGATGGTCACGCCCTTCGGGGGCTCCGAATGAGCGGGCCGCTGCACAGACCGATGAAGTGGAACTGGTGGCTGTCCAAGCCGAGCTACTTCATGTTCATGGTGCGCGAGATCACGGCAGTCTTCACCGGCGCCTATGTGTTGCTGACGCTCTGCTGGGTTCGCGCCCTGAGTCAGGGCCCCGAGGCCTACGCGACCTTCATGAACTGCCTGAACACGCCGATCGCGGTGAAGTTCCACCTGGTCACGCTGATCTTCGTGCTCTATCACACCTACACCTGGTTCGCCTTGACGCCCAAGGTGATGGTGATCCAGCGGGGTGAGAAGACGGTGCCCGGTATTCTGCTGATTCTCGGCAACTACGCGGCCATGCTCGGCGCGTCGATCTTCGTCGCTCTGGTGATCCTGAAAGGCTAACCGATGGCCAAGTCAAACGAACCAGTCTGGTGGGCCTTGTTCGCGGGCGGCGGCGGCGTGGCCGCGATGCTGCTGCCGATCCACATCCTG
>CAZMLI010000158.1:0-3647 GCA_964566865.1 uncultured Planctomycetota bacterium | reverse complement strand
CTTGTTCGCGGGCGGCGGCGGCGTGGCCGCGATGCTGCTGCCGATCCACATCCTGTTGTTCGGCATTGCCGCGCCGCTGGGATGGGTCGACAGCGCGCCCTTCAGCTACGAGAAGATGCATGCGCTGCTGAGCTGCCCGGCGGCCAAGATCTACATGCTGACGCTGATCGCGCTGCCCTTGTTCCACGCCGCGCACCGGGTGATGTTCACGCTGATCGACCTGGGTTTGAAGGACGCGCGCGTCGTGCTCAACCTGCTGTGCCACGGTGGCGCGGTGGTGGGCTCGCTGGCGGCGGCCTACTTCCTCTGGATGATCTAGCAGGGCCGGAGCGCAGCGGAGGGCCTGATGGCACTTTGTCCACAGGCTGCTAGCTGATGTGCCCAACGGCCCGAACCGCTGTATCGTATATGATAGACATAGACGAAATAACGTAGTCGCAGCGAAAGGACGCCGTATGCTCTCGATCCAGATTCGCCGTAGCCTGCTTGCTGGTTGTATCCTGCTCACCTTGCTGGTGGGCGGCTTCTCGAGCGCACCGGCGCGGGCACAGGAACGCCCGATTGCCGAAGCACTGATCATCGGGCTCTCCAAGACAGTGCAGCAGACGGTGGAACAGGCGATCCCCAAGACGGTCGGGATCGTGATCCATGTCGGCAATCGCCAGGGTTACGGGTCGGGCGCGATCATCAGTCCGGACGGGCTGATCCTGACCTGCGCACATGTGATCGAGCCTGGGCAGAGCCACACGGTCGTGCTCTCCAACGGCAAGAAGTACCCGGTCCAGGTGCTCGGCAGCAACTCCAAGAACGACTACACGCTGATCAAGATCAAGACCGGGCAGCCGCTGCCCTACTTCAAGCTGGGGCGCTCTGCCGGGCTGCGGATCCGGGACTGGGTCATCGCGCTGGGTCACCCCGGCGGTCCCTACACCGACCAGCAGCCGGCCGTGGCGGTGGGCCGTGTGCGTGGGTTGAACCGCAAGCTACCGGTCGGCTTCATGCAGAAGTTCTACGACCAGGCGATCATGCACGACGCGCCGATCTTCGCCGGCAACTCCGGCGGGCCGCTGATCAATCTCGAGGGCGAGCTGATCGGCATCAACGGCGCGATCATGCTGGTCAACAACAACGCCTACGCCTCGCCGATCGACGAGATCAACGGGGAGATGGCGCAGCTCAAGCGCGGCGAGAAGATCAAGGGGCGCGGCCCGAGCAACATCTTCGAGCAGTTGAAGGTGATGCAGAACATGCAGAAGGAGATGAAGCCGGGCGACATGGAGAAGCTCTACGGCAAGTCGCCGCTGCTGAGGATGCTACGTGGGCTGGGCGGCGGCAGCACGGCGAAGCCGCAGCCCAAGGTGACCGTCTCGCTCGGCGCCCGCCTGGTGCCGTCTGGCGCTGGGCTGGTCTTTCGCAAGGTCACCCCGCAGGGCACGGCCGGACTGGCCGGCATCCTCGACGGGGACCGGCTGATCTCGCTCGACAGCGTGCGCGTCAACGGGCCGCACGATCTGCGCCGGGCGCTGATCTCGCTGAAGGAGGGCCACGCGACGATCATCGTCGTCCGGCGCGAGGGCAAGCAGATCCGACGCCTGGCGACATTTGCGGTCAAGAGCCCCGACCGTCAGCCGATGCTGAAGTGGGCGCTCAACCGTCTGGGTCGGCGCGCTGCGCTCTCGACGGTCGCGATCGACGGCGGCAAGGAGAGCGGCTACGGCACCGTGATCGACGGGCAGCACATCTTGACCTGTGACCACATTCTCGGCCAGAGCACCCGGCGCGTCCGGGTCACACTGGTCGACGGCACCCAGCTGGTGGCCCGCATCGTCGGTCGCGACGGCAAGCTGGACATCGCGCTGCTGAAGGCCGATCTGACCGGCAAGCGCTGCCGTCCCGTCGCGCTCGGCAGCGACAAGAGTCTGCGCGTTGGCTCCTGGTTGATTTCCGGCGGCACCCCGCGCGGTCCGATGCTGGTCGGCGCCGTCAGCGCGACAGGCCGCACGGTGCTGAAGCAACGCCGCGTCGGCGCGATGGGTCTGTTCGGCATGTTCGGCGCGCCCAACGAGAGCCCGCTCCGGCCCTACCCGCTGGTCCTGCATCACGACACCCCGCTGGTCAAGGGCCAGTTCGGCAGCGGCGTCTATAACGTCGACGGCCAGCTGGTCGGAGTCAACGTCGCGCTGTTTCATCGGGGCAGCTCCTTTGCGGTGCCGATTTCGGCGATCAAGGCCCGGCTGGCCGCGCTGCGTGGCGGCCTGATGGTGGCGCAACCGCCGCTGTGGCAGGCGCCGCAGAGCAGCGCTGGCGGGATCGGCGATATGCTCAAGCGTCTCTTCGGGGGCAACAAGCCCAAGCCGAAGCCGCGCAAGGCCGCGCCTCGCCGGCGCGCGCGGGGCCAGGGTTTCATCGGGATCGAGATGGATCAGCAGCGGGGTGGGGGCATGGGGGTCTGGGTCAGCAAGGTGGCCGATGGCCAGCCGGCCCAGAAGGCCGGCATTCGCGTCGGTGACCTGATCACGCAGATTGGCGACAAGAAGATCCGCAACATCCAGCAGCTGATGGATGTCGTGCCGCCGATGAAGCCGGGAACCTGGACGACGGTGAGACTGCTGCGCAACCGCAAGGTGCTGAGGCTCAAGCTACGGATCGGCTCGCGGCCCGGGCGATAGCAACTGCACAATTTGCGACAGGCGGCTTGTTGCTTGACGATTGCCGCGCGTCTGCGAATACGGTCTAATACCTCTCTGAGACATACCATATGGAGGGGGGTGGCCGATGCAGTACTCAGCGAAGAGCCGGGCCAAGGAACAGATCCGCTTGCTCACCATCGAGGATCAGTTGGATGCTTCGTTGCAAGCGGTGGTCAAGAAGGTCAATGCCTCCGATCCATATCACATCCTGCTCGACTTGCGTGAGGCCGGCGAGATCCTGGCCGAGCACGGTCGACCGTTGCTGCAGGCCAACAAGTTCTTGCTCAGTCAGACCCGCTCACTGGGTATCCTGCGCCACGAACATGACGCGGCGGTGCTGATCGGCCTGATGGGGCTGGAGCGCGAAGTCCCCTGCTACTACGAGCTGAAGGAGGGGATCGAGGGCTTGTCCCGGCGATCGATCGGCCGGACCGTCGGTGATTCGGGCAAGCATGCCGTGGGTGCCTTGCCGTCAGGTGAGGAGGGGGTGAAGGCCTTCTGTCAGGTCGTGGCGCGCAGCATGTTTCACATCGCGCTGCTCGACTACCTGGTGGGCGACGGCAACGGCCAGCTGCAGGTCAGCAAGAAGGTGGCCAAGGCGGTCCACACCGACGCCGAAACCCTGGGCCGTCTGATCGCGGACTTCCAGGGGGTCAACATCCTGCGGCCGTTGACCGGCAACAGCTTCGGCCTCGATACCTCCGGCGCGGCGGGCAAGTTGATTCCGGAGTTGCTCAAGATGTGGCGGCATACCAGCAATCGCAAGAAGGTGATGGCCTGGGTCAAGCCGTTGCAGCAGGCCGATCAGCAGAAGCACTCGACCTCGACCAGCGGGAGGAAGAAGGGGCTGCTGGGTAAGCTCTTCGGGTAGCTTGGTTGCGACGCACTATTGCCACAGAGCACCTAGCGCAGGCCTTCGGCCGCAACCAATCTCTGGTGGCACATCCGACGCGGAGG
>CAZMLI010000157.1:0-10150 GCA_964566865.1 uncultured Planctomycetota bacterium | reverse complement strand
CGGGTACCAGGGATGATGAGAAAAGCACAAGAGGTGGTCTTCCTGGAGCTGCTGGCCGACCTGCTGGATGACGGCGTGGCGCTGGCGAAGGCGGTTTCAGTGGCCTGTGATTCGAAGCGGGCTCGCTGGTTCGGCACCAGCTTCAGACAGGTCGGGCATGAAATCTGCGCCGCCGTTACGCGCGGGATCTCGCTCGACCGGGCACTCGCGCTGCAGCCTCGGCACTTCTCGGCGGAGGTCGCCTGTCGTGCCGGCAAGGATCCACGCGAGGCTGCGCAATTGCTGCATCTGACCCATCTCGCGCGGGACGCAGGGCGAGGCTGGATGCAGCTCAAGTTCTGTCTACTCTGCTGGCTGCTCGCCGTCATTCTGATCTGCCAGGCCTACGTTCCGGCGATGCGAGAGATCTACGTCGGCCTGGGCGCGGTTCTCCCCGCGCCAGCCGACCTCGTCCTGCGAACACACGGCGGGCTGATGCTGCTGTTCGCGGTGCTGATCGGCTTGCTGGTGATCAGCTGGACGCCCCGTGTTGCAGCGCCCTGGGGCTGCAATTGTGCGGGTTGTCTCGACCGCTGGAAGCAGGAACTGGAGCGAGAGGATCGGTTTCTGGGCCGGCTCGTGCCCTGCGTGATCATCAGCATGGTCTGCCACGGGGGGTTCGTGATGATTGCGCTGATGCTCCCCTTGCTATCAGGCTGGTCATGAGGACAGTGGGCGGCCGTTGTGTTCGGGACCGCTTGCCCTCGGCATGGGCGGTCTGCTATTTTGAGAGAAGTCCCGGACCGCCCGCGAAGAGGGAAGCAAAACAAGGAAGGACATCTCCGATGATCCAGTTCTCTTGCCCTGCGTGTGACTATCTGCTGAACCTGCCAGACAAGATGGCGGAAACGGTCGGCGCCTGTCCAGGTTGCAAGTCGGCGATCACGATTCCCTCTCGGCGCAAGCTAGCTGTCGCAGCTAATCGGCAGAAGAAAGAGAGGGCGCGAGGAGAGAAGTACGCGGGAGAGTACGCCAGCAGGCTGAAGGCGGCCAAGGTCTGGAGCTACGTTGGCATTCTGTGTGTCGTCCTTTTCTTCGTGTCTGTGTACTACCAGGTACTCCTGGAGTCAGTCGGTATTCGAGTTGGAACGGTCAGCTTCACTCGCAGTCTGACCCTGGTCGGTCGGATCTTCTGCGTTGGCGGCATTATTTTGATTGCTGTCCGGTGCATCAAGGAGCAGGCGCTCGAGCAGGAGTTCAAACAGAGAGAGTCCGACTCAGACTGACGGCGGGATCAGACCGACAGTGGGCGGCCGTTGTGTTCGGGACCGAGGCCCAGCAGAAGCGGGACTGCTTCTACCGCCCACTGCGCGGGTGTCGGGAAGCTGCTGGCCGAGGGGCCGAAGCAGCTGGTCAGCATCTCGGTGTGGATCATGCCCGGATTGACGGCCACCGCGGCCAGGCCGCGGGGCAGCTCCTGGGCCAGCGCCTGTGTCAAGCCTTCGATGGCCCATTTGGTCGCGCAGTAGGGCGCCACGTCGGGCGCGCTGCTGCGGCCCCAGCCGGAGCTGAAGTTGACGATCACGCCGCTGCCGCGCTCGATCATCGCGGGCAGGAAGTGTCGGATCAGGCTGGTCACGCCCTTGATGTTGACGTCGATCACCTGGGAGAACTCTTCGGCCGGGACCTGCCAGAGCGGGGCGCTGGCATTGATCAGGGCGGCGTTGTTCAGCAGCAGGTCAGGCGGGCCGTGGCTTTCGAGTAGCTGCCGGGCCCAGTCGGCGACCTGCGCGTCATCGGCCACGTCGACGATGGCGAAGGTGTGCGGCGCGCCGTGCTGTCGGCTCAGTGCGGCAATTGGCTCGGCGGAGCGCCCGCAGCCGACCACTGTCTGTCCGGTCGCGATCAGCTTCTCGGCCAGCGCGTGTCCGAGTCCGCGGGTGACGCCCGTTATCAGCACCGTCTTCGGCTGGTTGTGAGCCATGCGCGGCATGATACCATGGTCGTAATATGGGCCACCGCACGCGCATTCTGGTGATCGACAACTACGACTCGTTCACCTACAACCTGGTGCAGGCGGTCGGCAGTCTGGGTGCTGATCCGCTGGTCTATCGCAATGACAAGCTGACGGTCGACGAGGCGCGGGCGCTCGAGCCGGACCTGCTGCTGATCTCTCCGGGACCGGGCACGCCGCTCGAGACCGGGGTGACGTTCGAGCTGTTCGACGCGCTGGCCGGAAAGCTGCCGATCCTGGGCGTCTGCCTGGGCCATCAGGCGATCGCGCACTACCATGGCGCCACCGTGCAGCGCGCGGGCCGGATCATGCATGGCAAGACCAGCCCGATTCGCCACCTGGGCAGCGGGGTCTTCGCCGGTCTGGAGAGTCCGTTCACCGCTGCGCGATACCACTCGTTGATCGTGGACGAGTCGACGCTGCCGGCCGAGGTCGTGCCGACGGCCTGGACCGAGCAGGAGGAGCTGATGGGACTGGAGGTGCCGGACAAGCGGATGTACGGCGTGCAGTTCCATCCGGAAAGTTTCCTCACCGGCGCGGGTGTGCAGTTGTTGCAGAACTTCCTCGACATGGCTTGAGCTGTTACAATCAGCGGATGCCCGAACGGCTTCTCGGTGAGGCGAATATTGGCCAGCGGATGATCTCGATGGCCATGGATCGCGGGCTCGTAACTCCTGATCATGTCCAGGAATGCGAGGAATTCGTCCAGGACAATCTGTTCCAGGGCTCGGTCATCCTGGCGCTGTTCCACCGGGGCTATCTCCAGTCGGAAGAGGTCAAGAAGCTGATCGATCTCTGCATGCCCGAGAGCCGCGGAGAGCAACCGACGCTGGAGCTCGCGGCCAAGTCGACCGGCGGGGCCAAGAAGAAGGCGACGGCCCGGACGATCCTGATCTCCAAGGAGACGATCGAGAAGCTGGCCCAGCAGGAGCGCGAACGGCGGCTGACGGAGACGGACGCCAACGCCGCGGTACCCAGCCCCAAGCAGGACGATCGGGTCATTCGCTATCACGAGGTGATCGGCCCCTATCACATCGTCGAGATGCTCGGCCGCGGCGGAATGGGACGTGTGGTCAAGGCCTACCATCGGGATCTGGCGCGCATGGTGGCGTTGAAGTTCATCCTGGCCGAGGGAGAAGAGAAGCCGCAAGTTCTGCGGCGTTTCGAGCAGGAGGCGATGCTGGCGGCCAAGCTGCATCACCCGCACATCGTGGCGATCTACGATGTCGACTTCAAGAGTGATCGGCCCTACATCGCGATGGAGTACGTGCCGGGGCAGCGGCTGTCGGACCTGATCGCTCAGCGTCAGCTGACCGTGCAGGATACGCTACAGCTCGGGGTCAAGCTGGCCCGGGCGCTGCACTATGCCCACGAGCGCGGGATCATCCATCGCGACGTCAAACCGCAGAACATCCTGCTCGACGCTGAGGGCGAGCCGCGTCTGGCGGACTTCGGACTGGCCAAGAGCCTGGCCAGCCCTGGTTTCTCGGGTGCGCGCGAACGCGTGATGGGAACGATCTACTACATGAGCCCGGAGCAAATCCGCGGGCAGACGGCGGAAATCGGTCCGCAAAGTGACGTGTTCAGCCTCGGCTCGGTGCTGTTCGAGATGCTCTCGGGCGAGCTGCCGTTCGATGCGGAGGAGGAGCTGCAGGTACTCAAGCAGATCCTGCACGATGATCCGGTGGTCAGTCTGCGCGGCAAGAATCCGGCGGTGGACGCGGACCTCGAGGCCATCGTGCTCAAGGCGCTCGAGAAGAGCCCGCAGCGCAGATACCGCTCGGCGAAGGCGTTGTCCGATGACCTGGAGAACTACATCAAGGGCCGCCCGATCCTGGCCCGGCCCTACTCCGGCGCACAGCTTTTTCGGCGCTGGGTCAGTCGCCACAAGCTGTTCGTCGGACTGATCAGCGGCGTGCTGGCGCTCGGTGGCGCGAGTCTGGCCTACGCCTACAGTCTGGGGCTGGAAGGGGCCGGTGAGGGCGGAGGGCGGCTGACGGTCAGTCAGTTCCGAGACCGGTCCGTGCAGGCCTTGATGCGGCAGGCAGCCGAGCAACGGCTGGTCGGGAATGCGGCGTGGGAGCGCATGGTCGCGGCAGAGAAGTCGGGGCAAGCCGTGGTGGGGCGGTTGCATCAGCGCCGGGCCAGCGCCAGTTACGACCAGGTCGACCAGCTGTACGCGCGGGCCTTCGATGCGAATCCCTCGCTGCAACAGCCGCTACTGACTCGCATCGGCTTACTTCACAAGCGCCTGCGCTGGGCGATGCGATCGGGGGCCTTGAGCGACGAGCTGAGGCTGGCTGCGCTGCTGGGGCGAATCGGCAAGGCCGCTGGTCAGCAGCAGATCAGCGAGGATCGCGGCAGACTCACGCTGCGCAGCGAACCGTCCGGACTGCGGTTCAGTCTCTACCGCCTGCAGCCAGAGGCGGGACGGCTGATCAAGGCCGGGGCTCCGCTGGCGCACGGAACAACCCCCAAAGAGGCGATCAGTTTGCCGGCAGGGCGCTACCTGGTCCTGTTGACCGACAGCGAGCGTGGCGTCCTGCGAGAGTCCGTGCTGGTGCGCGGCGACGAGCAGCAGACGTTGACGCTGACGATGATCGATGCCGAGCGGGTGCCCTCGCATCTGACTTATGTGTCGGGTGGTCCCACGATCGTCGGCGGCGACGACGCGGCGCTGCATCCTCGCCCGCGTCGCTGGATCCAGCTGAAGGGCTTCTGCATCTCGCGCTTCGAAGTCACCGTGCGCGAGTACTTGCAGTATCTCAATACGCAGCCGGATCCACAGGCCCGGCTGCGGCGCCGTCCTCGCAGCCCGCTGCGCGGCGAGCCGCTCTGGAAGCTGGATGCGGCAGGTTTGGTGGTGCTGCCGGCGGGACAGAACCCGGACCGCCCGGTGACCGGCATCTCCTGGCAGGATGCGGTGGCCTTCACGCGCTGGCTGGGCGAGCACAAGTATCGCGGTCGCAAGTATCGGCTGCCGACTGCCGATGAGTGGGAGCGCGCGGCGCGCAGCGCGGACGGCCGGGCCTACCCCTGGGGCAATCAGTTCAACGAGCGCTATTGCATCACGCGTGAACTCGACAGCGCGGAGGCGCTGTTGACGGTCGGGCGGCTGGCGAAAGACCAGAGTGTCTGCGGCGCGCAGGACATGGCCGGCTCCGTGCGTGAATGGGTCTCGGACTGGTTTTCAGAGCAGCTGGGCCAGCGCATGGTGCGTGGCGGCTCCTACCTCACCGACCGGCGTGCGGCCAGGGCGGCCTCCGTCTCCGGCCTGTTGCAAGGCTCGGTGGCGCCGGATCTGGGGTTTCGGGTCGCGCGGGATCCGTAGCGCGATGAAGCGACTCGATCGATGGCGTCAACGCCTCTCACAAGCCTGGTGCGCGACGCGAATGTTCAAGCGCAGCCGTCAGGAGGATCTGGACCGCTCGCCGCGACCGGATAGCTGGACCTACCCGGCCGAACCCTTGACCGAGGCGCAGCAGGCCGAGCTCGAGTCGATCCAGTGGTTTCACAGCATCAAGCTGCGAGACGGCATCTCGACCCGCGGGCACCTGGATCGATCTCTGGAGTGGCGCACTGCCCGGCAGCCGGAGTTTCGGGACAAGTCGGTGCTCGACATCGGCGTCTGGGACGGATTCTCCTGCTTCGAGGCGGCCAAGGCCGGCGCCGGCTCGGTCTTCGCCACCGATAGCTTCGCCTGCACCTCCGGCGGACGGCAGCACGACGGGCAGGGCTTTCGATTCGCTCGCAGCGTGCTGGGGCTGGATAACATCGTGGACTACGATTGCAGGCTGTCCTTGATGGAGATCCCCGTGCGTCGCTACGACGTGGTGATCTGCTGGGGCGTGCTGTATTACATCGAGCAGATCGACGAGGCGGTCGATCGCCTCTGTGAACTGTCGGGAGAGTGGCTCACACTCGAGACGTTGACGACGCGCTGGTCGGAGCCGGACATCGTGCGTCAGCCCGTGATGCCGGGAACGGACGAGGTCACCTGGGCCATCGGAGCGGGCTATCTCGCCGACCGGCTCGAACGCTCGGGTTTCGAGGTTGTCGATACCTACAAGTACAGCCTCGCCGTGAGCAACCCGCGATTGACGATGCTTGCCAGAAGAACGAGGCTCTGAGCACGACAACCCGGACGCTGCGCAGTCATCTGACCCGGGGTGCGGTGAGCACCTTCGGGTTCAAGATCAGCGCCACCGGCTTGACCTTCCTGACCAGCGTGCTGCTGGCCCGCATGCTGGGCAAGGCCGGTTATGGCACCTATGCCTATGCGCTGGCCTGGCTCGGCGTGCTCGGCTTTCCCGTGGCGCTCGGGCTGGATCAGCTGCTGGTGCGCAAGACCGCTGCGTGGCGTCAAGAGGGGTCCTGGGGGCAGATGCGCGGCCTGTTCAGGCGCAGCATCCAGACCGTGCTCGCCGTCTCGCTTGCCGTCTCGCTGCTGGCGGCGGGCGTGGTGCAGTGGTTCTCGCTTCCACCCGAGGCGTCGATGCGGCAGGCGTTGCTGGTGGCCTTGATCCTGCTGCCGCTGGTCGGCCTGCTGAGAATCTGCGAGTCGTCGATGCGCGGCCTGCAGGCATTTCCCTGGGCCTACCTGCCGGAGATGCTGGTTCGCCCGCTGCTATTCTGTGGGCTGGTTGCGGGCGCCTACTTCTGGCGTGGAACGCTCGCTGCCCACTGGGCGATGGCGCTCAACGGCGGGGGCGTCGCCGCGGCCCTGCTGCTCGGCCTGCTGCTGTTGCGCCGCGCGATTCCGCGGGAGATGAAGCAGGCGTCACCGGTCTTCGAAACCGCCGGCTGGTTACGCACGGCCTGGCCGCTCTGGCTCTTGACCGTGGTGGTGATGGTCAACGCTCAGACCGACGTGATCATGCTCGGCTCGTTGCTGGGTCCGGCCGCCACCGGTGTGTATGTGGTGGCTGTACGTTGCGCGCAGATGCTCGGTTTCATCATGGTCGCCGTCGATGCGGTGCTGGGGCCGACGATTGCGGCGCTGCACGCCGCGGGCGAGACCGACCGGCTGCAGGCGTTGCTGACCCGGAGCGCGCGCACGGTCCTGGCGCTCACGCTGCCCGTCGCGCTGGCGATCGTATTGCTCGGGCACTGGATCCTGCTGATCTTCGGCGAACCGTTCACGGCGGGGCGCGGCGCGTTGACGGTGCTCTGCGTCGGCCAGCTGGTCAGCGCGGGCACGGGCTCGGTGCTGCTGATCCTGGTGATGACGGGCCACGACTGGCAGGCGCTCTGCGGCATGGCCGGCGGCACCATGCTCAATATCCTGCTCAACGCGCTGCTGATTCCGCGCTGGGGGATCGAGGGTGCGGCCCTGGCGACCGTGGTCAGCATGGTGCTGCTGAATCTCATCCTGCTGCTGATCATTCGGCGGCGGTTGCGGCTCGACCCCTCCGCGATTGGCTGGTACCGTGCCTGAAATGCAGTGCAAGATCTGCGGAAACTCCACGAACAACGAGCGCCATCAGGTTCGGGAGCAGATGTTCGGCTATGGAGACGCGTTCGACTACTTCCTCTGCACCGATTGTGGTGTGCTGCAGATCGAGACCCCGCCCACGGACCTGTCCCGCTACTACCCGGAGGACTACTACGCCTTCGATCGGGATCAGCGAGAGCGTCGCGGAGGTCTGACCCGGTTACTGGTTCGCTGCCGAGACCGCCATGCCCTGCGATACGGAGGGCTGGTCGGCAGGGCGCTCTATCGGCGCAAGCCGCACGTCGAATTGCGCTCGCTGGCCAGGCTCGAATTGAGCCCGCGGTCGCGCATTCTGGACGTGGGCTGCGGCTCGGGTGGCCTGCTGTACGCCCTCGAGGGACTGGGCTTCGAATCGCTGCTGGGCATCGATCCGTTCAGCCAGCCCTGCTCAAATGGGCGGGGCGGCGTGCAGATTCTCGACCAGTCGATCGACCAGCTCGACGACGAGTTCGATTTGATCATGTTCCATCATTCATTCGAGCATGCGCCGGACCCGTTGCAGCTTCTGCAGGGTGCGCAGCGTCTGCTGCGGCCCCACGGCACCTGCTTGATCCGGGTTCCGACGGTCTCGTCCTTTGCCTGGCGGCATTACGGTGTGCACTGGGTCGGCCTGGATGCGCCGCGACATCATTTCCTGTTCTCGACCGAGGGCATGGCCCGGCTGGCCGGCGTGGCCGGATTCGAGATCCGGCAGACGGTCTTCGATTCCAGCGCGATGCAATTCTGGGCGAGCGAACAGTACCAGCAGGGCATGGCCTTGAATGACGAGCGCTCGTATCTGAAAAATCCTCGAAATTCTCCCTTCTCGGCCGCACAGATCGCAGACTTCGAGCGACGGTCCCGGCAGCTCAATCAGAGCGGCGAGGGGGACTGTGTGGCTTTCTATCTGCAAAACCTCGATCGGTAAGCTGGAGCCCAGTCATGGCGAATGTGAGCGGGATGATGTTCTGCGTCTGCAACATCCTGCCGGCGGAGATTGGCGGGAAGTCGATACTGGAAGTCGGCTCGGCCAATATCAACGGCAGCATTCGGCCCTATATCGGGCTGCATGCGCCCGCGAGCTATGTGGGGGTGGACATCGAGGCCGGAGAAGGTGTGGATCTGGTCTGCATGGGGGAAGAGCTGGTCACGCAGTTTGGTGAGAACCGCTTTGACCTGGTGGTCGCCACGGAGTTGCTCGAGCATGTCGAGAACTGGAAGGCGGTGATCTCCAACATGAAGCGGGTCTGCAAAACCGACGGCTGCATCGTCATCACCACCCGCTCGAAGGGTTTCCCGTTTCACGCCTACCCCCATGACTACTGGCGCTTCGAGATGGACGACATGCGCGAGATCTTTGCGGACATGCAGATCGAGAAGCTGATCAGCGATCCCGAAGTGGCCACGCCGGGCGTCTTCATCAAGCTGCGCAAGCCGGCTGACTTCAGTGAGCGAACGCTGGACGAGCTCTCCTTGTACAGCATGCCGCTGGGGCGCAAGGTGGCCTCGACGGTCGTCTCGGCCAGCCGTTTTCAGCTGCTGCGATATCGTCTCCGGGTCAACATCCGGGCGACGTGCAAGCGGATCTTCAACGCCCTGCTGCCGCCGAGCTAAGTCCGGCGGTAGGTCATGTAGCGGATCGTGCGCTGCTCCTCGATCCAGTAGGTCTCGTAGCGGGTCGGGAAGCCGAAAGGGCTGACCGAGTCATCGTAGATCGGCCCCTCGAATCCGTTGTGCTGTTGCAGGGTCTCTTTCATCGACAGCAAATAGTCCTGGTGGTCGGTGGCCAGATGCAGCAGCCCCTGGCTGCCGAGCAGGTCGTGCAGGATCGCGAGGGTGTAGCGATTGAGGAAGCGGTGTTTCTTGTGGCGCTCCTTCGGCCAGGGGTCGGGAAAGAGGAAGTAGGTCGCGCAGAGCTGGCCAGGCATGAACAGGCAGGCGATCAACTGGGCCGCCTCGCCATGGATCACGCGCAGGTTCGACAGCCCTGAATTGAGAATCCGCCGCCCGAACTTGGCCACGCGCTTGTTCTTGAACTCGATCGCCACATGATCGATTTCCGGCGCGTCGGCCGCGATGCGCGTCAGGAATTCACCGCTGCCGGAACCGATTTCGAGCGCGATCGGCGCCTCGCGCCCGAAGATGGCACACCAGTCGAGCGGGGCGCCGTGAAGCCGGTAGTCCACCTTGAGCACCTCAGCCCGGATCTGCCAGACGCCGGGCGCCAGCTCTTTTTGCGTCGTCATCAGGGAATTGTAGATTATCAGGCTATAATGGGACTACCGTGGAAAGAAAGTTTCGTGCGAAGAGCGTATGGACCGTGCTGGCGCTGACAATTATCGTGGGCGTCGGCATCAAGGTCTGGGATTTGGGCAGGGAAGAACGGCGTCTGTTGCCGCCTGAGACCTATACGCGGCCCCCCAAAGTTATGCCCAAACCGGGCCCGATCAGCGCGGTCGATACCGAGATCGAGGCCCTGATCGCCCGCTTCCACGCCGATCCGTCGGACAAATTGAAGGCCTCGATCAAGGCCTATGGCGCGCGCGCAGTGCACGTCATCCTCCGACTGCTGCAGGTGATGACCTCGGATGCCAGGCGTCGCGCGAGCGACTGCGAACTGATCCTCGCGATCGGCCAGACGGCCACGCCGATCGTGATCGAGGCATTGGATCGCAGCCGCTTGA
>CAZMLI010000156.1:5220-10192 GCA_964566865.1 uncultured Planctomycetota bacterium | reverse complement strand
AGAGCTCGTAGGCCTGGTGGATGATGATGAACAGCATCTCGTCATGGTGCACCGGGTCCGACTGCGGTTGCTGCAGCGAGAGCAGCTCGGAGACCTTGAGATAACTGTTGTAGGTCAGGTCGCTCTTGCCGGGTACCGCCGGCAGGTCATTTGTCGATTCGGACAACTTTGTAACCCCTTGCTCGCAACAGCTCGATCAGCCCCTGCTGGCCCAGCAGGTGGGTACTGTCGAGCGCGATGAAGACGTGGCCCTGCTTGATCAGTGGCTCGAGCCGGGCCATCCACTGCTGGTTCGGCCGGGTGTACATCTGCTCGAAGAACTCCGGAAAACGCTGCAGCCGCCGGGGATCGAAGATCCGCTGGCCCAGGCTCGACAGGCTGCCGGCACGATAGGCCGCAACCTGCGCCTCGAGTTGTTTCTTGTGCAGCGCGCGGTTGTTGATTTCCCATGACAGCGCGCTGGCCTGCTTGACCAGCGGCAGACCGCTGGCCCGCTTGACCTGTGCCAGCACGCTCTCGAGGAAGACCAGCTTCTTGCGCGCCCTCGCCGCGGTGTCGATCAGCACGCGCCGCATCGGTGTGCCGCGCGTCAGCGCGGGCGGCAGCAACATTTGCGAGAGGACCCACGGCCGGTAACGCTTGATGTCCTCCTCGGACAGGTCGCCGACCATCCGGGTCAACCTGTTCCAGGTCGCAGGGGCCAGCAACGTGTCCAGCATGCGCCCCTTGGGCAGCAACAGGTGCGGTGTCAATCGCTGCCCGATCACGTTGCGCAGATCCACGTCGGTGACGAATGTCGGACTGTGCTTCAGCCGCTGCCAGACAACCGGGGCGAGCGCCTTCTTCGCGTCGACGCCCAGTTCGATCGTGCCCAGCAAATGACTCGGCTTGTCGCCCTCGATCCGCCAGAGCAGCGGCGGACCTTTCTCCTTCTTCGGCGGCCGGTCGGCCAGCGCGCCAGGCAAGAGGACGAAGCAGAGCAGCAACAGCACACGGGCCTGAATCATGGTCCCGCCTCCCAGGGCGGCGCTACCAGTCGGCGCTTGCCGTCAGTGGTCAGCGCCGCATCGGGTTGATCGAGTTCTTTCCGGTCCCAAAGCTGGCACGTCACCTGCTCGTGATTCTGATCCAGCGCTTCGCAGTAATTGGTGAACACGCAGCGTCGCACCTCGTCGCCGCGACCGAGCTGGATCTTGCGGAACCAGTCCGGGTCGGCGAGCGCCTGGCGCGCCGACGCGACGATATCGGCCTGCCCGCTGGCCAGGATCTGCTCGGCCTGCTCGAAGTTCTGAATCCCGCCGGCCACCACGATCGGCGTCTCGTGGCCCGCGCTGCGCACGGCCTCCCGCACCGCCGCGACAGTCGAGACGTTGCGACCGAACGGCCCCTGCGCATCCGAGATCACCGTCGGCATACACTCGTATCCGCTGCGCCCGGTGTAGGGATAGACGGCAGCGCCGAGCTTGGGCTGCGTTGCATCCTCGAACTTGCCGCCGCGCGAGAGCGAAAGAAAATCCATCCCCGCGCGCGCGAAGGCCACGCCGAAGTAGACCGCATCCGACTGCCGGCTACCGCCCTCGATGATCTCGTCCGCCAGGTAGCGGCAGCCGACGGGAATCCGCTGCCCCACCGTCTCGCGCACAGCCGCGTAGACCTCAAGCGGCAGACGCACTCGGTTCTCGAGCGCGCCGCCATAGCCGTCGGTCCGGTCGTTGCGGGCCGAGAGGAAGGAGGCCATCGTGTAGGCATGCGCGTAGTGCAGCTCGACGCCATCGAAGCCGGCCTGTTCGGCCCGGCCGGCGGCTGCGGCGAAGATCGGCGGCAGCACCTGCGGCAGCTCGGCCACATGCGGCAACTCGGTATCGGTCACGTATTCGCGATAACCCATGCGCAGCGACTCCAGCTCGCGCGGCTCGAGGATCGCGTCGAGCGACTCGTCCGGCAGCGCCAGCAGCGCGGCACGGATCTCCTCATCAGCGGCGCCCGGCAACGCGAGGCGCTCTCGGTGACGGTCGGTGATCTGCAGGAAGCGCTCGAAGAACTTCTCACGTGGCGGCCGGCGTCGGACCGAGAGGAAGTCGATCAGCTGGATCAGCAGCCGCGTATGGCCGCCGCTGGCGCAGCGCACTGTCTCGACCAGCTCGCGCAGCCCGGGCAGGAAGCGGTCGTGGCCGATCCGTAGCAGCGGACCGCTCGGAATGTCCCGCACCCCGGTGGCCTCGACGACGATCGCGCCGGGCCGGCCCTGCGCGAAGCGCGCGTACCAGTCCAAGACCTCGGGCGTGACGAAACCCTCGTCGGTCGCGCGCCAGGGCACCATCGCCGGAATCCAGGTTCGCTGCGCCAGCCTTATCGGACCGATCTCGATCGGGCTGAACCAGCGCGAGGCGGCGGCCTGCTCGGCCGTGGGCCAGCTTGTCTCGGGCAGCTTGTGCTTGATCTTCTCGGGTGGACGCCACATCGCTAAGACCCCCGCGCCGCTTTCAGCAGCTGGCCGGAGATGATCAGGTGCTGGATCTCGGTGGTGCCTTCATAGATCCGCAAGGCCCGCACGGCCCGATAGAGCAGCTCCACCGGATGGCCCATCACCACCCCTTTGCCGCCGAGGATCTGCACCGCCTGATCGACGATCCGCCCGGCCGCCTCGGTCGCGAAGGCCTTGGCCATCGCCGACTGCAGCGTGACCCGCTCGGCGCCCATATCCTTCTCCCAGGCTGCCCGATAGACCAGCAAGCGGGCGGCAGCCAGCTCGGTCGCCATGCGCGCCAGCTTGTCCTTGATCAGCTGCTGATCCGCCAGCGGCCCACCGAATTGCCGGCGCGTCAGCGCGTGGCGGATGGCCTCGTCCAGTGCCCGCGCCGCCATGCCGCAGGCGGCGGCCGCCACCGTGGCGCGCAGCAGGTCGAGCGTCGCCATGCCCACCTTGAAACCCTCGCCCTCTTGCCCCAGCCGCGCCGCGGCGGGCACATGGCAGGCCTCGAAGGCCAGCTCGCCCAGCGGATGCGGCGCACTCAGCAAGTTGGGCCGGACATAGCGCAGGCCCGGGCTGTCGGCCGGCACCACGAAGCAGGACAGTCCCTTGTTGCCCCGCTCGGGGTCGGTGCTGGCGAAGACCACGTAATAGTCGGCGATGCCGGCGTTGGAGATGAAGATCTTGCCACCATCGATGCGGTAGCCGTCGCCGTCTTTCACCGCGGTGGTGCGAATGCCGGACACGTCCGAGCCGGCCTCGGGCTCGGTCATGGCGAAGGCGGCCATCAGCGACCCGTCGCGGACCCCGGGCAACCAGCGCTGCTGCAACGCCGCGTCGCCGTAGAGCACGATCGGCATCGAGCCCAGGCACTGCAGCGCATAGACCGCGTCGGCCAGCGGCGAGGCCGCCGCCAGCGCCTCGCGCACCATCACACAGGCGCGCAGGTCCGGGCCATCCGGCGTGCCGCCGTGCTCGGCGGGCAGCGCGTGCGCGACCAGGCCAGCCTCGCCAATGCGCCCCAGCACCAGGCGCGCTTGCTCGCGCGCCGCGTCGTCGTGCTCGCAGTGCGGCAGCGGTGCGATCTGCTCCTCGCAGAAGGCACCCACCCGATCGGCCAGCTCCAGATGGCGCGGCTCGAGAAAAGCGCGCACGGTGTCTGTCTCGGGTCTCACTCGAACACCGGATCCCGCTTGGCCACGAACGCCTCGTACGACTCGCGGAAGTTGGGGTTCTGCATGCACAGCGCCTGGATCTGCGCCTCGTGCTCGATCGCCGAGGCCAGATCCATCGAGGCCTCGCGATTGAGGCTGTCCTTGGAAATCTCCAGCGCGAACGACGGCCCGCGCGCCAGCTTGCAGGCCAGCGCCATCGCAGTTTCCGGTAAGGCCTCGACACTGACCACCCGGTTGTAGAGCCCGATCCGGTGGGCCTCCTGCGCATCGATGAACTCACCGGTCATCAGCAGCTCCGTCGCACGGCCGAAGCCGATGATGCGCGGCAGCAACCAGGAGATGCCCATGTCGGCACCCGACAGCCCGACGCGGGTAAAGAGGTAGGCGATCTTGGCCTTTTCCGAGGCGATGCGGATGTCGCAAGCCGCCGCGATCACCGCCCCCGCGCCCGCGGTCGTGCCGTTGAGCGCGGCGATCACCGGCCGGCGGCAGCGGCGGATCGCCAGCACCAGCGCCCCGGTCAGCCGGGTGAAGGCCAGCAGCCCCTGATAGTCGTTCTCGAACAGCGCACCGATGATGTCCTCGACGTCGCCGCCGGAGCAGAACCCACGGCCCGAGCCGGTCAGCACGATGGCCCGCACGCCCGGCTCGGTGTCGAGCGCGACGAAGGTATCGGTCAGCTCCTGGTAGACCTCGAAGGTCAGTGCATTGAGCCGCTCCGGGCGGTTGAGCGTGATCGTCGCGACCGCGGTCTGCGCGTCGAACTCGTAGAGGAAACTCCTGGCTTCGATCGGCATCGATTCTCTCCGGTACTAGGCAGGCAGGACGGCGGTGCCCTCGATCTCGAGCAGCGCGCCATCTTCGACCAGCCCCTGAATCTCCAGCAGGGCCATCGCTGGAAAGTGCTTTCCCATCAGATCGCGATAGGCCGCCCCGACCCACTTGAGATCGTCGAGGTAGGCCTGCTTGTCCAGCACGTAGATCGTCAACCGCGCGATGTGCTCCGGCCCGCCGCCCGCCTCGCGCACCACGCTGATCAAATTGCGCAGCGCCTGCTCGAACTGCTTCGCAAACAGGTCCGAGACGATCTGCTGCTCGCTGTTCCAGCCGATCTGCCCGGCGACGAACAGCAAGCGCCCACCGACCGGCGCGAGCATCCCGTTGCTGTAGCCCTTGGGCGCGCCGAGGGACTTGGGGTTGATCGCGACCAGGCTCATGACAGCATCCCGCCGCCGTCGATCACGATCGCCTGGCCGTTGATGCCGGCCGAGGCGTCGGCGCAGAGCCAGACCACCTGCTCGGCCACTTCATCGGCCGTCAGCAGCCG
>CAZMLI010000156.1:0-5120 GCA_964566865.1 uncultured Planctomycetota bacterium | reverse complement strand
GCGGCCACCGAGGCCACGTTGACCACTCGCCCCCAGCCGCGCTCGAGCATGCCGCCGACGAAGGCCTGCGTACAGAGAAAGGTGCCGGTGGCGTTGACCGTCATCACCTGGTTCCAGTCCTCGAGCTTCATCCGGCCCAGCGGCGTGGAGAAGGCGATGCCGGCGTTGTTGACCAGGATATCGACGGTTCCCGCGCTCTCGGCCAGCGCTTCGATGCTGGCCGGATTGCCGACGTCGCAAACCGCTCCAGAGGCCTGGTAGCCTGCCTGAGTCAGCTCCTCGACCAGGGCGTCGATGGCCGGCCGGGAGCGCGCAACCACCAGCACAGCGGCCCCCTGGCGGGCCAGGGAGCGGCAGATGGCCGCCCCGATCCCCCGGCTTCCGCCGGTCACCACGGCTCGTTTGTCTTGTAGTTTCACACCATACTTTCGACCCAATCCGCGGCATCGTCAAGTGTAATGCTTGAGCCCGAGAGACAGGTCAGTAGACTGGCTGCATGCACCGACTACTGCCACCCCTGCTCTGCGCCCTGTTCTGCCTGACTGCGACCGCCGAGAAGCCGGCCTGGCAGAGGGCGATCGACGCCACCCTGGACGGCAAGAAGATCACGGTCGATTTCACCCAGACCCCGTTCGGCGACGTGCTGATGTTCGTCCAGCAGGTGTCCGGGATCATCAATCTGGTGGTCGACCCGCAAACGAAGCTCTCGGGCAAGCTCGTGACGCTCAAACTGCAGAACGTCACGCTGCGGACCATGCTCCAGCGCCTGATCGCGACGCAGAAGGCGCAGATGGGTTGTCGCCTCGGGGTACTGCTGATCAGCACGCCCGCACGGCTAAAGATGGTCCCGCATGATGTGCAGCCGCAGGTCAAGGAGGGCGGACCGCCGGTCGACAAGCAGTCCTGGCTGCAGATGCAGCGCAAGGTGACGCTCGATTTCACGGGCACGCCGCTGGCGGATGTGACGCAGTTCTTGCAAGAGACGACCGGTCAGAACATGGTGCTCGACCAGGCGCTTTATCACGACAAGTACAAGGTCGACCTGCAGGTGAACCAGATAACGGTGCTGCGCGCGTTCACGCTGATCACGGCGCTGCTCGGCGCGGAGATCAGCTTCGAACACGGTGTCTGCCGCATCAAGCGCAGGCCCCGCTCATGCGCCGGCTGCAAGAAGCCCCTGCAAGGGGGCTGGCGGTTCTGCCCTGACTGCGGCAAACAGGCCCCCCACTAGGAGACTTGCGATGTGGCGTATGCTCGCACTGACACTGCTGCTCACGGTCCCGGCGTTCGCTGACGCGCCCGAATGGAAGCAGAAGATCCAGGGGCAACTTAGCGAGAAGCGCATCACCCTGGATTTCGAAGAGGCACCGTTGACCGGCGTGCTGCAGTTCATCGAGCAGGTGTCGCAGATCCCCATGCTCATCGACCCGCGGGCGAAGCTGAGCGAGAAGACGACCACGACACTGCGGATCAGGGACCTCAATCTGGGCCGGGCCATGCATCTCGTGCTGGTACGCCACAACCTCGACTTCCGCCTGTGCTGCGGCATGTTGGTGATCAGTCGACCCACGCTGCTGGCGACTTTTCCGGCCGATGGGCTGACTGTGCCGGAGAAGCAGAAGCAGGCCTACGCGCCGCTGCTGTGCAAGGTCTCGTTCGCTTTCAGCAGGATGACGCTGTCCGACATGGTGAAGCGCCTTAGCAAGAAGACCAAGCAGACGATCACTGTCTCCAAGGTGTTGAACAAGAAGAGCGTGACCGTCGACCTGAAGGTCGATCAGGTCTCCGCCCTGCAAGCACTGTCTCTGATCGCGACGATCTGCAAGGGTGAGTTCGTGCGGACCGCCGATGGCGCCTGGCTGATCAAGCCCAAGCCCCAGCCGCGGCTGTGTCCTGACTGCGCACGCCAGAGCGACCAGTCCTGGAAGTTCTGTGCCTGGTGCGGTCAGAAGTTGAAGAAGTAGAGGAAGCTGCCATGACGTTTTCACCCCCCGAGAGATTCAACATCGCCCAGTATTTCCTGGATGACCAGGTAGAGGGCGACTTCGCCGACAAGGCCGCCGTGATCCAAGGCGAGCGCAGCTGGACCTACCGGGAGATCCAGGCGCTGTCGCACCAGTTCGGCAACATGCTGCGCGAGCTCGGTGTCACGCAGGAGCAGAGGGTGATGATCGCGCTGCCCGACATCCCCGAGTTCCCGGCCGCGCTGTTCGGCATCCTCAAGATCGGCGGCGTGATGGTGATGGTCAACAGCCAGCTCAAGCCGGACGACATCCTCTACTTCTACAACTATACGCGGGCCAAGGTCGTGATCGTACATGCCGACCACCTGCCGGCCTTCGAACAGGCCGCCGCCGAGGCGCCGCACCTCGAGCACATCCTGGTGGTCGGCGAGAGCGACAGCGAGCACCCGTCGTTCGACGACAACCTCGGCCGGCTCAGCACCGAGCTCGACGAGGCGCGGACCCACCGCGACGACCCGGCGATCTGGCTCTTCTCGGGCGGCACCACCGGCAAGCCCAAGGCGGTCGTGCAGTCGCACACCGCCTTCGTCAATACCACCGAGCTCTACGCCAAGGGGGTGCTCGGCTTCTGTAGCGACGACATCACGCTTTCGGTGCCCAAGCTCTACTTCGGCTACGCGACCGGCACCAACCTGCTGTTTCCGTTCTCGGTGGGCGCTACTGTAGCGCTGTTTCCGGAGCGCTGCACCGCCGATGCGCTGTTCGAGCAGATCCGCCTGCATCGACCGACGATCCTGATCAACGTGCCGACGATGATCAACCACATGGTCAGCCATCCGGAGGCGGGCGCGCAGGATCTGTCCTGCCTGCGGCTGGCCACCTCCGCTGGCGAGGCGCTGCCGGTGGCGCTGCACGAGCGCTGGACCGAGACCTTCGGCGAGATCGATCTGCTCGACGGTCTGGGCACCGCGGAGATGTGGCACATCTTCGTCTCCAACGGCCCGGGGGACGTCAAGCCCGGCACGCTCGGACGCGTCGTGCCCGGCTTCGAGATCCGGCTCTGCGACGACGACGGCCAGCCGGTCCCGGATGGCGAGATCGGCAAGATGCGCGTGCGCGGCGACTCCCGCGCGCAGCAGTACTGGCAACAGGGCGCGCGCAGTCTCGAGGCGTTCCACGGCGAGTGGTACCACTCCGGCGACATGATGAGTCGGGACGCGGACGGTTATTACACCTATTGCGGGCGCGGCGACGACATGTTGAAGATCGGCGGCAAGTGGCTCACGCCGAAGGAGGTCGAGAACTGCCTGCTGCAGCACGAGACGGTGACCGAATGCGCCGTCGTCGGCGTCACCGACAAGAGCGGCCTGACCAAGCCGGTGGCCTACGTCATCGCCCCTGGCCCCACCGAGGGACTGGACGAGGTACTGCAGCAGTGGGTTCGCGACGCGCTCGAACCCTACAAGTACCCGCGCCAGGTGATCTTCGTCGACGACCTGCCCCGGACCCACCTGGGCAAGGTCGACCGCGGCAAGCTGCGGCGCGACGCCGAAGCCGGCTAGCCGATGGCCACCGACGGATACCTGCCTGACCTGAGCTGGCCGCAAGCCTGCGCGGCATTCGAAGCCGGCGCCGTCGTGCTGTTGCCGATCGGCGCGACCGAGGCCCATGGTCCGCACCTGCCGCTGCAGACCGACGTCTACCTCTCGCTCGAGCTCTGCTTCCGCATCCGCGAAGCGCTGGCCGAGGATCCCCCGGCAGTCGTCGCCACCCCGCTGTGCCTGGCGGTCACCGACTACGCCAGCGGCTTCGCCGGTACCGTCTCGCTCCGCCCGGAGACGGCCGGCGCGGTGCTGACCGACGTCCTGAGCGCCTTCGGCCGTCAGGGCGTCGCGCAGGTGGCGCTGGTCAACAGCCACCTCGAGCCGGCCCACCTGGCGCTGATCGCCAGCGCGGTCGAGCGCTTTCAGTCGAAACCGCAGGCGCTGTTCGTCGATCACTGTCGCAAACCCTGGGCCCTCGAACTGAGCGCCGAATTCAAGAAGGGCGACTGCCACGCCGGCAGCTACGAGACCTCGATGATGCTGGCCAGCCGCTTCGCCGACCGCGTGCAGACCAGCGGCCTGACAGAACTCGAACCCCAGTGGCTCGGCCTGGTCTCGAAGATGCGCGAGGGCGTGCCGACCTTCGAGCAGATGGGATCGGCCCAGGCCTATTTCGGCGACCCGGCGGCCGCCTCCGCCGAAGAAGGCGAGCAACTGTGGGAAGTGCTGGTGCGGATGTGGACCGAGACGATCCGGAGCGCTCGATGAGACCCATGCTGAGCGCGATCGTCTGCCTGCTACTGATCGGCTGCGGTCCCGGACCGAAGCAGACCTTCGAACGGGCCAGGGCAGCGGAGGCCAAACGTGACTTCCACGGCTTCGCCTCCTGCCTGACGCCAGACAAGCTGGACGTGATGAATGCGCGCACCTGCGCGATGATCGTCACCGTCAGCATGCTGTCCGAAGACAAGCAGATGCGCCAGGATCTGCTCCCCCTGCTGGAGAAGCACGGGCTCGAGATCCTGATCCAGCGAGGAGAGCAGCCCGGCGACAGCCTGTTCAAGCGCGTCAAGGACAAGCCACGGCTCTACGCGGACATGATGACTTTCATGGTCGAGCACCGCAAGAAGGGCACAAGGCTCCCCCGCGTCAGGCAGACCCTCGGCAGCTTGACCGAGCTCAAGACCAAGGGGGAGTCCGCCGTCGGGACCGTCGTCGTGACGCGCAACGGCAAAGAGTCGCGCAACAAGATCCACTTCAAGAAGATCAACGGCAAGTGGTTGATCGATCCGGACCTGAGTATCAGACCGCGGTCCAATTGAGGGAGGGCGAGGCGGCAGGAAGGCTGGATCGCCGCCTCGGCTCGGCGGGAGCCTCGCCCTCCCTTTGACTATCGCGCCAGTGGTTCAGAGGGGCAGCCTGACGCCCCGTCCGTCCGGTTATTCCTTCAGCGAGGCTTCGTAGGCTGCGAGCCGCCTCGGCTCGGCGGGAGCCTCGCCCTCCCTGGGCGGTTCAGCCCCAAGAGGGCGGGACCTGAGGATCAAACTGCGACCCAATAAAAGGGAGGGGGCACGGTAGGAGTCCTGGTTACCCAGGACCCCCCGTACAGATC
>CAZMLI010000155.1:0-10196 GCA_964566865.1 uncultured Planctomycetota bacterium | reverse complement strand
GGCGACAGCAGCACGGCCTGATCGCTGCGCGGACGCAATCGCCGAGCGCGAGCGGTCAGCGCCAGATCGTCGGGCAGCAGCCAGCCCGGCTTGCCCTCCAAGGCGCAGGGCAGGATCGCGCCCTTCTCCTGCAGCCGGGCGAGGGCGCGCTTGATCTGCGGCCCTCTGCTGCGCAGGCGCCAGGTCGCAGCCAGCAGGCCGGTGGTGGCCCAGCCGTGCCCGGCCAGCGCACGCAGCAGCAGCGCCTCGATCGCGTCGTTCTCCGAGACCTGCGCTTCGAGCAGGGCGCGCGGGATCACGCGCTCGGCCAGGTCGAAGGTCCGGATGAAGTTCCGGCGTTCCGCGATGGCCAGCTCGCCGGAGCACCAGAGCGCGCTGAGCAGCTTCTTGCTCAATGCATGGTCCCACCAGCCGGACGGCTTGCGCTCGCCAGCGATATCGGCCGAACGCAGTGGCCCATGCTCGCGGATCCGACGCAGCAGCTGCTTGGCTTGCTTCGGATGTGCGCCGACGATATCGCCCCACCAGGGGTGGACGCGGTAGGACTTGCGCCGAAAGCCGAACAGCGGATAGAGCGACAATGGCAGCCAGCAGGCCTCGTGGCCCCAGTACTCGAACAGCGGGCCCTCGCGCTGCAGCAACGACTCCGGCAAGCTTCGTGCCATCCGCTTGATTCGAGAATGCAAGACGATCCCGTGCGTGCGTGCGCCCGCGATCGAGACCGAGTCGAGCTGCAGGTAGCCAAAGTGCTCGATCACGGCAAGCGCGCCGGCCTGGCCGCTGCCGCGCAGACCGATCAACTGAGGCCGCAGCAAGCCGGCGCGAACCAGCGCCAGCCGGCGGACCTCCGTCAACGAAAGGGTCTGCATCGACTTCAGCGGTCCAGCCCGAGATAGCGGCCCGTGTGGCTCTCGGCGACCTGGGCAATTTCCTCCGGCGTGCCCTGCGCCACGATCCGTCCGCCGTCGACGCCGGCCTCCGGTCCGAGATCGATCACGTGGTCGGCCTGCAAGATCATCTCGCGGTCGTGCTCGATCACCAGCACGGTATTGCCCACCTCGACCAGTTGCTGCAGCACCGGCACGAGGCGCGCGACGTCGGCGGCGTGCAGCCCCGTCGTCGGCTCATCCAGCACGTAGAGCGTGCGGCCGCGATGCTTGCGCGACAGCTCTCGGGCCAGCTTGATGCGCTGCGCCTCGCCCCCCGACAGCGTGGTCGCCGATTGCCCCAGCGCCAGGTAGTCCAGCCCCACCTCGACCAGCGTGCGCAGCCGATCGGCGATGCGCGGGTGCCGCGCGAACAGCTCCAGCGCGTCGGCCACCGAGAGCGCGAGCACCTCCGCGATCGAATAGCCGCGGTAGCGCACGCGCAGCGTCGCGTCGTTGAACCGGCGGCCGTCGCAGAGTTCGCAGACGGTGAACACATCGGGCATGAAGTGCATCTCGATGCGGACCAGGCCCTGGCCCTGGCAGGCCTCGCAGCGCCCACCCTTGCGGTTGAACGAGAAGCGACCGGCGTCGAAGCCGTGCATCTTCGACTCCTTCAGCTCGGCGAAGAGCTGGCGAATCTCGGCATAGACTTTTGTGTAGGTCGCGGGGTTCGAGCGCGGGCTGCGGCCGATGGGCCGCTGGTCCACCTGGATCACGCGATCGAGCTGCTCGATGCCCTCGATCGCGTCATGCGCTCCGGGACGCACGCGCGCGCCGTGCAGCGCCTGGCTCAGCGCGGGCACGAGCAGGTCGCCGATCAGGCTGCTCTTTCCCGCGCCGGAGATACCGCTGACGACGATGAATCGCTCGAGCGGAAAGGCGACGTCGAATCCACGCAGGTTGTTGCAGCGAGCCCCGCGCACGACCAGCTGGGTGCGCGAAGGACCGCGTCGACGCTGCGGAATCGGCACCTGCATGCGACCCGAGAGGTACTTGCCGGTGAGGCTGTTTTCGTCCTGCAGCAGCGCATCCGGCGTCCCCGAAAAGACGATCTGCCCGCCGCGCACGCCGGCCCCCGGTCCGAAATCAAACAGATAGTCCGCAGCCAGGATCGCGGCCTCGTCGTGCTCGACGACGACGACGGTATTGCCCAGATCGCGCAGGCGCAGCAGCATGCCGATCAACTGCCTCGTATCCCGCGGATGCAGTCCCACCGAGGGCTCGTCCAGCACGTAGGTCACCCCGGAGAGCTGACCACCCAGCTGGCCGGCCAGCCGGATGCGCTGCGCCTCGCCGCCCGACAGCGAGCCGGCCGCGCGATCCAGGGTCAGGTAGTCGAGCCCGAGTTCGATCAGCAACGCCAGCCGGTTATCGAGCTCGCGCGCGATCTCGGCGGCGGCCTCGGGCAGCGCCAGCGACGCGATGCGAGCGCGGGCGGCGCCGACGGTCAAGGCCGAGACCTCCTGGATCGTCATGCCGTCGAGCGCGACAGCGCGGGAAGCCGGACCCAGCCGCGCCCCGTTACAGGCGGTGCATGGCGCGCCGCCCGTGTAGGCGTCCAGCGCCTTGGTCTGCTCGCCGAGCAGCTTGGCGAACTGGTCCGCGCCCTCCAGAAAGTCCCGACGCCCCGACTCGGGCAGCTCGTCCCAGCGCGCGTCCAGATCCAGTTCGAGCCGCTCCGCGGCGGCGCGGACCCAGGAGTAAATCCGCCCCTCGCGCTGCTGGCACTGCTCGGCCCAGGGCTCGATCGCGCCCTGGTGAATCGACTGCGCGCGGTCCGGCACGAGCAAGTTCTCGTCCAGTTGATCGACCCGCCCGAGCCCGCCACAGTCGCTGCACATGCCATGCAGGCTGTTGAACGAGAAGCTCGCCGGAATCAAGGGGTCGAACGAAATTCGGCAGTAGGAACAGCTGCGGACCTCGCTGTACTCACTCAGCTTGCCGCTGTCGGGCAATAACACCTGCAGCTCGCCGGCGCCCGCAGCCAGCGCCGTCTCGACGCTGCCGGCCACGCGACTCTCCGCTCCGTGTTTGCTGACCAAGCGATCGACGACCAGCTCGATGTCGTGGCACTTGCTCCCGTCCAGCGCCAGCGCCTGGTCCAGCTCGTGAATCTGCCCATCGACCCGAACCCGCACATATCCGTCTCGTTGCGCCGCCTCGAGCTGCTCCGTGTGCGCGCCCCGCTCTCCACGCACGATCGGCGCGAGCAGCAGGAATCGCGTCCCCTCCGGCAACGCGGAGATCTCGGCCACGATCGCCGCCGCGCTCTGCGCCTCGACCACGCGACCGCAGGCGGTGCAGTGCTGGACGCCGAACCGCGCCCATAGCAAGCGCAGGTGATCGTGAATCTCGGTCACGGTGGCCAGCGTGCTGCGCGGGTTGGCCGCCGTGCGACGCTGCTCGATCGCGATCGTCGGCGTCAGCCCACGAATCGACTCGACCTTCGGCCGATCCATCTGGCCCAGGAACTGCCGCGCGTAACTGCCCAGGCTCTCGACATAACGCCGTTGCCCTTCGGCGAACAGGGTGTCGAAGGCCAGCGAGCTCTTGCCGCTGCCCGAGACCCCGGTGAACAGCACCAGCTTGTTGCGCGGCACCGCCAGGCTGACATGCTGCAGGTTGTGCTCGCTGGCGCCCTCGATCCGGATCGCGTCCATCATCGGACCGGTAGCCGGACTATTCCTGCCGGAGAACGGCGTCGGATGGCAGGCTGGCCAGCAGGACTTCGCGCACCTCGTCGACGGCCCGGGCATCCTTGGACTCGACCGTCACCATCACCTTGTAGCCCGCGCCCTCGTCGTAACGCGGGTAGGAGCCGATCTCGACCGCGGGGAAACGGTCGGACGTCTCGGTCAACGTCCCGGCGATCTCCCCCTCGTCCAGATCGAGAAACAGTTTGTGCAGGTGATACGGACTGGCCCGAAAACGGTCGGCGATGGCGCTGACCTTGCGGGCGAACAGCTCGGGCACGCCCGGAAGGATGTAGACGTTGCGAAAACGCACGACCGGGATGAACAGCTTCTCCCCCGTGATCAGCTCCGCGCCGTCGGGCACGTCGGCCATCGAGAGCACGGCGTCGTTGGTCTTGTCGCCGTAGTGCCGGGCGATCTCCGCCGCGAAACCCGCATGACGCACCAGCGCCACCCCGAAGGCAGCGGCGATCGATCGCATGGTCACGTCATCGTGAGTGGGCCCGACGCCGCCGGAAGTAAAGAGGATGTCGACGCGCTCGGACTCCTCGCGCACCACACGCGCAATTTCTTTCGGAAGGTCTTCCACGATGGTCACACGAATCAGCCGTACGCCCAGCTCCCGCAACGTCCGCGCCAGGAAGGGCGTATTGAGATCCTGGACCTTTCCGGAGAGAATCTCGTTGCCGATCACGATGTAACCCGCAGTCTGAGTGGCCATCGCCTGTGACTCTAACGCCCGCCTGGGACAAAGACCGCGCTGACTTAAAGAAACTTGCAATCCGACCCGGAACTTGAAAGGATCTTGGATAACTCGCCGGGGTCAGCCCCAGCGGGGATTCAGCCGCAACATCTGTTACTGCCGCATGTTAGAAATACGACGCCAACTGGCATCCCGGTTGCTATCAGTCCGGACATGCAACAGAAGTCAGGCTCTATGATGGAGAAGATGGGGATGCAAGTCCACTGCCCGGATTGTTCTGCTGAGTTCGACTGTACCGTTCTCGAGGCCGGCGAGATGTTGCGCTGCCCAGCTTGCGACGGGCAGTTCAAGATCTCGGCCAAGGAGACGGTCTTCTACCTGGACAACATGCGCGGCGGCAGCACCATGGTCATCGGGCCGGATAGCGGCCAGGTGCTCGACGGTGAAGAGCTGCGAGCCGGTGACCGCCTCGGCGGCTTCATCATCGATCGCGAGCTCGCGCGGGGTGGCATGGGCATCGTCTACCTGGCCACTCAGATCTCGCTGGGCAAGCAGCGCGCGCTGAAGGTCTTGCCCAAGGAGCTGGCGGGCGACGCCGACTTCCTCAAGCGTTTCCACCGCGAGACACGCGCGCTGGCGCAGCTGGATCATCCCAACATCGTCTCGGTGATCGACACCGGCCACTATCAGGGGATCTACTACCTGGTGATGGAGTATGTCGAGGGCGTCACGCTGCGCGACCTGCTCGAGGAGCGCAAGCTGACCCCCGAGGAGGCGCTGCAACTGGTGCCGCAGATCTGCTCGGCGCTGGAGTATGCCCACTCCAAGGGCGTGATCCATCGCGACATCAAGCCCGAGAACCTGATCCTCGACCGCCAGCAGAACCTCAAGATCGCCGACTTCGGCCTGTCCAAGATCCTCGGCGAGAAGCAGTTCTCGCGGCTGACGGCAACCAATACCGTGATGGGCACCTACGAGTACATGGCGCCCGAGCAGCGCAGCGGCGCCGGCGGCGTCGATCACCGGGCCGACCTCTACAGCCTGGGCGTGATCCTCTACGAGATGCTGACCGGCGACATCCCGGCCGGCAACTTCGAGCCGCCTTCCAAGCGCAACGACAAGCTCGGCGCCGATGTCGACCGGATCATCATGCGGGTGCTCGAGCGGGACCCCAACCGTCGTTACCAGAAGGCCAGCGAGCTGGCGACCGACATCAAGCAAGCCCGTCAGGGCAAGCTCGGGCTCTCGAGCGACCTCGACGAGCTGAACGCGGCGCTGACCAGCATCGACTGGCGGAAACTCGCCAACCCGATCCTCAAGTTCATCAAGCAGCACAACTGGTGGTTCTACGTGCTGCTGATCATGGCCTTCTTCGCCCAGAGCGCGATCCCGATCTGGCTCTTCATCGGGCTGACCGTCTGGTTCTGGGACAAGTTCGATGACAAGGACGAGGATCAGAAGAGCGAGTCGATCATCGAGAACGTCGACCCGACAACCGCTTCCGCCAGCGCCTCCGCCTCGGCCGGCGGGTCGGTCGCCGTGGCCCGGATCGCCGACTCCCAGGCCAAGGGCAAGACGATCCACGCCGAGATCGAGATCAGCCCGGACGTCCCGACCGGGCGCACCTCCAAGCTCTCGGTGCTCTCGCTGGGCTTCGCCGTGATGCTGCTGATGGGCGGCGTGACGCTGCTGCTGCTCAATACGCTGATCCGCGGCGGCCTGATGTCGCTCTCGACCGGCGCCATGAGCTGGTTCCTGGTGCTGATCGCACTCGCCGGGCTGATCCCGGGCGCCGGGCTGCTCTGGCTCGCCTCGGTCGCTCGCCATCGCTGCGGCCAGAAGGCGCTCGGCGGCAAGGGCATGGCAACGATGGCGATCCTGATCAGCGTGTTCTACCTCGGCACAGCGGTCCACCTGTTCAGAGGCGCTGGGGACGACCTGGTCAGCTGGCGGACACACGAAAACCTGGCGCTCCAAAAGGACAAGGTTACGCTCGACTGGCTGGAAAACGAGATCAAGGCGCCGGCAAGCGAAGAGACCCGCTCCCGTGCCGCTCGCGTGCTGGCCGAGCACGCTCCGCAGCGCGCGCTGCCCTATGTCGCGCACTCGAACCAGACCGTGCGCTACGCGATCCTCACCGGCTTCCGCGAGTGCCAGAACGACAAGCTGGCCGTGGAGGCGGCGCTCAAGGCGCTCGGTCAGAAACCCGGCAACGAGGAGGGCCGGCTGGCCTGCTGGATCCTCGAGGATCACCACCCGGACAGCGCGCTGCCCTTGCTGTTCAAGCAACTGAAGCAGCGCCCGTCCTACCGCCAGGATCTGGCCCAGGCGATCCTGGCCTATCGCACGGACAAGGCGGTGCCCGCGCTGGAGTGGATCGGACTGGAGCGCGGGAGCCGGTACGTCAACCAGGTCGAGCGGAGAGTGGCGCGCGCGCTCGAGAAGATCGGCAGCCCGGCCGCGGTCGGCGCGCTGGTCAACCTGCTGGGCGCCGACGCGAAGGCCACCCGCAAGGAGGCGGACCGTTCGCTGCGCCGGATTACCGGCGTCAGAAGAGGGATCAACTTCGACTCGGAAGATGACCCGAAGACCCGCGCCAATCAGCAGGCGATCAAGGCCTGGCGCGAAACTGTCAGCCGCTGGCAAAAGCGTCGCAACTAATATCAGCGACAGGCGTTAGCGCGCCACCCCGCTGAGATCCTGACTACAAGAAACCACGTTCCTTAGGAGGACTTTGTCATGTTGAAGAAGTTGATTGTTGGTTCGTTGGTGCTGGCCTGTGTGGCCGGCACCTGGAACTGGACCCGGGTGATGGCCGCCAGCGAAAAGGTGCGCGACGCCTGGATCGAGTCGCAGCAGTCCCAGACACTCGAGGACTGGGATGTGCACTATCGAAAAGGCGTGCGGTCGCTACACCGGCAGACGGCCAAGCTGAAGCATCGGGCCCGCAAGGAGCAGCTGGCGGCCGAGACAGCGAAGATTCGCATCGAGCGCATCAGCAGCCAGATCGCCGCGAGCAAGACGGTGATGGATGCCTTCGCGGTCAAGATGAAGTCGGACGCCGGCTTCGTCTTCGCCGGCCAGACCTATGACGTTGGCCTGGCCAAGTTGCAGGTCCGTCGCTTCGTGATGGAGCACAAGGCGCTGGTGACCGAAAAGCAGGCGCTGTCGGCCAAGGTCAGCTTTCATCAGCAGGCCGCCAAGCGCTACGCGACCGCTTCCGAGCGGCTGTCTCTGCGCACACGCAAGCTGGAGATGCGCGCACAGGAGCTGATGTTGCGTCGCCGCGTACTGGCGACCCAGAAGATCCTCGGCGACATCGAAAAGCAGCGCGAGAACCTGCGCAAGCAGGGCTGCAAGCCGCTGGAGAATCTGGAAGGGCTCTGCCGCACGGCCGAGGAAGCCCTCGACCGTGAAGAAGCGCGCCAGCGGATTCAGCAAGAGAAGCGACCGGCCCGGACCCTCTCGCTCGAGGAGGCGGCCAAGGAACAGGCGCCGATAGAGCAGGCCGAAGACAGCAGCATCTACTAGCAAGAACCACACTTCGCGACACGGCGCGGCATGAGAGACCACACCTCCATGCCGTGCCGTGCGTCTTTGTTCGGTTGTTTTCGGAACCTACGACACGTCGCAGGTCATATCGGCGCCGCATCACATCGGCGATTTGATCTTGCCGTGCCCCTCAGGACACTTCGAGACCTGGACTTCCCTGCCGTCGGCGGTCGTGATCGAATCGTTCTCGAGCGGCTTGTCACACTTTCCACAGGTAGCGTTGACGGACATTCCACACTTCGAACAGCTGTAGGTCGGCATCGAGCAAATCCTAGTAATAGTCGCGGTATTGGAAGCCCAGAACCTACCCCAAACCTGCGCTTGACGCCCACGCTTTTCTCGAGACAACGCTGGATCTTTGCGGCCCACCGCGCATCTAACAGGGCAACAGGAGGAAGGTATGTCTCGTATTCTGCTTGTCATCAGCGCAACCCTGATCTGTCTGCCCGCCTGGGCGCAGCCGAAACCCAGCGGCCCGTACCAGCAGGGCCTCGCCCATCAGGCGGGTGGCCGCTACCAGCAGGCGCTCGCCAGCTATTCGAACGCGCTACGGCTAAACCCGCGCCAGGTCAATGCCTACATCAACCGCGCGACCTGCCGGCACCAGCTGCGCGACTTTCGCGGCGCACTGGTCGATCTGACACGATCGATCGCGCTCGATCCGGCCAGCTGGATCGCCTACAACAACCGCGGCATCGTGCGCCAGCAGCTCCGCCAACCCGCCGGCGCGATCGTCGACTACACCCAGGGCATCTCGCTCAGCCGCAAGGCCTGGTTGCTGCACCTCAACCGCGGATCGGCCCACCAGCAAAGCGGCAACCTCGACTCGGCCGGGCGCGATTACAAGCTGGCGCTGGCCGGAGAACAACGTTTCGCCGAGGCCTACTACAACATGGCCACCATCGCCCAGCTGCGCGGCAAGCTGAAAGCGGCCGCCGCCGACTTCAAGACCGCCATCAAACACGCCACCCCCGGTCAATCGAAGCCCGTCGCCGGGCCCGACAAGCCCAATCCGAGAATCGCCGCGCTGATCAAACAGCTCGGCGCCACGTCATGGAAGACCCGCAACAAGGCGACCCAGGCGCTGATCAAGATCGGCAAACCCGCCATCCCCCAGCTGAAGGCCGCCTTGAAATCCAAGGATGCCGAGGTGCGTTCGCGTGCCCGGCAGTGCCTGCAGGCGATTCAAGGCAGCGGCAGACGGCCCGCCCTGCAGACCCACAACACCGCCGCGACGCTCAAGCTGGCCAGGACCGCGCTCGCGGCGATCAAGACCAACCCCGGCACAGCGCCCCGGCCGATCACCTCCCGGCTCATCCCAGCAGACATCGAACTGATGCGCAAATTCGCCGGGAAGAAGTAGCCCGCCTGGACTGGACGCGACTTTCTACGTAATAGGAGGGTATGGAAAACGAACCCTCCCTCTTCGAACTGGTCGGCGACACGCTGCGCAGCCGCAACCGCCCCTGGGTCCTGCTGACCTGGTTCTTCAACCTGGTCTTCTTCGTGCTGATGATCGTCTGCGCGGTCCAGTTCGCTCAGTGCGACACCACCCCGGAGATGCTGTTCTGGGCTCTGGGCATCAACTTCTGCCTGCTGACGGTGATGATGCTCAAGATCTGGTACTGGATGGAACTGAACAAGCAGGCCCTGCGCCGAGAAATCCGCGCGCTGGCCGCCAGCCGCTCGAGCCCTTGAGCGCCTGAGTCGAAGCTATCCTTTTCGACAGTGGCTGCCGCGCCTGACCGGCAGCCCTGCTTTGCCGCCCGCGGCGCTGGCCTTGACGAATCGCAGCGGCGCTTCCTCATAGATCACCGAGGACCCAGGCTGATCGAAGTAGAAGATCCGGACCTGAGCGGTGTCCCTCAAGAAGTCTAGCCTGCCGATTTCCAGCCGATGAATGGCCAGTCCCGTTCGGCTTCGCAGTTCGCGAATCAGCTCGTTGTGCTTGCCGGGCTTGATCATCTCGATCTTCTCGTAGGTGATCGTCTCGCTGCATTCGTGCTTCAACAGGCAGAGCCGCTCCGCGGCGACGGTGATGGCGATCAAGAGGAAGTTGGCTGCCAGCAGCTCTGCGGAAGTCACACGGTCATGGGCCAGTGCGTTGATCACGGCCAGCCCGATGACCAGCAGCAGATAGATCATCTCCTTGATCGAAATGGGCTCCGTACGACAACGGACCAGGCCCATCACGGCGAACAGCGCCAGCGCGAACTCCAGGCTCAGCTGCATGTTTCTGAGTGCGTAACAGAGCAGAAAGATCAGGTTACTCGAAACGATGTAGGTGAACAGGAAGCGCCGCTTCTGTGCGACCGGATA
>CAZMLI010000154.1:7939-10256 GCA_964566865.1 uncultured Planctomycetota bacterium | reverse complement strand
CCCAACACCAGGTACTTCGACGTCGACCTGCACCGCACCCCAGCACCAGGTACTTCGACTTCGACCAGCACAGTCACCTGCACGGCCGGCGGTGATGGAAACAGAAGTCCTGAGGAGCACCCTTATAGTGTTTCCAGAGCCGGAGATAGAGAGGCTCGAGTTCTCTTGTTCATCGAGGTGTCCACCGAAACGGGGGAAGCTCAGAGATCGGGCACGGGCACGTTCACGTACACGGGAGGCAGGGGCTGGCAATTCGACCGAGCAAGCTCGGCCGAATTATCAGACACTGCCTAACGCTTGCGTTGCTGTTCGAACAGGCGTCGCAGGATGGCGGTGCACTGGCGGCGCACCTCGAGATCCTTCGAGCGCGTGCCTTGTTGCAATGCGCGACCGGCCTTGATGCCGATCGCCGTCAGTCGAGATGCCGCGCGGCGGCGTTTGCCGAAGCTGCTGCTGCCGAGGCGGCGCAGCAGCATCGACTGCTCGGCCTGCTCGTCATCGGACGGCGTGGGGAAACGCGCGGTGCGCAGGTACCAGCGAAAGGGATAGTTCTCGCCGAACTTTTCGATGAACTGTGCGCGCGCGTTCACGGCCCGCAGCGGTGCTTTCTTGGCGAGCGCTTCGATTGCGCTGTAGGCCTCGAAGGGACGGTTGCCCAGGCTCAAGAGCTCGATCTGCAGTATGTCGCGGCTCAGATTGCCGCGGCGTCGGTCCCAGATCAGAAAGAGCTTCTCGAAGGCGGCGAGCTTGCCCGCCTGGAGCAGTCCGACCAGCGGCGCGCTGCTGGTGTAGAGGTGGGCCTGGGGATGGCGGCGGCAGAAGAGTTCGGTCAAGAGGATGGCGCGCTCCGGTTGGCCGTTGCCGAGCAGGCCGCTGATGGTCTGGACCATCAGGTCTCGCCGTTGTCGGTCGCCGAGGGCGGGCGAGGCCGATTTGAGCGTGCGTGCCAGGCCGGCCCAGTCCTTGTTGTTCTGCTGGACGCGCATCAGGTAGGCCCAGAGCTGGGGGCTGTCGGGCCAATCGGCGAGCAGGCGGGCAATCCGCGCCTGTGCCTTGCGCGGCGCGCCGCTGGCCATTGCCCAGTGCGCCTTGAGCTGTCGCGCGCCGGGAGAGTCCTCGCCGAGTGCCGCGATTTGCCGTCCGGCCAGGGCCCGCGCGGGGCCGCTGGCGAGCGCGCGCACGGCGGCGTTCACTGCCTTGACACGCCATTGATCGGCCTTCGGGCCGAGGCCTTCGTCCAGCGCCCAGCTCGTGCGTTGCAGGTCGAACGGTTGTTTGGAGTGGGTGATCAGCGCCAGCAGCAGGTCCGCTTCCGCTGGCAGCATGGGCTGGCAATGGCCCGCGCGCAGCGCCTTGCGCAGGGCCCCGTGGGTTGCGGGTCTGCCCGATCGGGCGCGGCACCAGCGACTCGCCAGCCGGGCGCGGGCGCCGGTCAGTGGTCCGCTCGCGAGCAGGCTCTCGATCGCTCTGTCCAGCAGCGGGTCGTGCGGCTTGCCGATCGCGCTGGCCAGGATGCCGGCGTCGTGTAGCAGCAGCGGATGTGGGCTTCGGGCGATGTCCTGCTGGTAGAGCGCCCAGGCCATCTCGGACCCCATCCAGTTTCCCGGCGGCAGCCAGGAGGGGCGACGCGCATCGTGGAGCGCGAGCCCGGCGCCGTGAAGCAACAGGGCGCTGTAAGTGGTGACGACGGCGTCACTCGGCCGCTTGCCGGCGATCATCGGTCTCAGCAGCGCGAAGGCTGTTTTCGGCTGGTTGGAGAGGATTGCCAGCCGGGCGCGCAGTAGTCGATTGTTCGCGCGGTCGCTGGGCAAGGCCCGTAGCACGCGCTCGGGGTGTGACAACCAGGCCAGCCGATCCGGTCCGAGCAGCTGGGGGTGCAGCAGTGGGTAACGCTCGAGGATGCCCGAGAACCAGCTGGCCGCTCGTTCCGGCGGCCCCAGCGAGAGCATGACCAGGCCGAGCAGCCGCGCCCGCCAGCGGCGGTCCAGCGCGCCCAGCGCATGGCTGATCTTGGCTATCAGCAGGCCCCGGTCGACCGGTTGCAACTCCGGCAGCGCGAGGCCGAGCCAGAGGTAGAGGGTCTCGTTGATCACATCCGGCAAGTTCAACTGGCGCAAGCGGGTGGCGAGCCGCTCGCTGGCCGCGCGGGCTTGCAGCGGACGGCGGGCCCAGCTGCAAAGTACGACCTGGATCAGCTCCTTTCGCGCGGCCGGAATCTTGCGCGGCTCGCTGTTCCACTCGGCCAGGTGCCGGACCGCCGCCTTGTGGCCCTTGGCCGAGATATCCAGCAGGACATCGCGCACCAGCCGCAGCGGGG
>CAZMLI010000154.1:0-7839 GCA_964566865.1 uncultured Planctomycetota bacterium | reverse complement strand
GCGCCGACCTGGGTCGCGCCGCGCAGGGCGAGGATTCGCGCCTCCATCTCTTGCTGGTGACGGGCCAGCCAGGTGACCTGGGTGAAGCGCGTCTTGGAGGCCGCAGGCAGCAGCGCGGCCAGTTGCCGGCGCAGGTGAGGGTCGGTCTTGGTGCGACTGATGGCGGCCTGCAGATAATCCGGAATGCGGAAGCGCAGTCCACGGGCCAGCAGCGCCGGAGGCCTGGGCAGTCCTGTTCGTAGCGGGCTGGCCACCACGCTGATCTGGACACGCGCGCGTTCGTGCGGCTTGCCGGGGGACAGGCAGAGCCGGTGCAATGTGGCGTTGCGCGGGAACAACATGCCGCCGCTGCGCTGGGTGGCCGAGACGGCGAGGCGTCCGGCGGATCGCCGCTGGCCCCAGAGCATGCGCCAGGCCATGCCGGGCTGCTCGAACTGCCAGCGCAGCTGCAAGCCGACCGGCGGTCGCAGGTCGGCTGGCCGGTAGCGCCGGAAGGTGGCGGCCAGGTTGCGGCGGAAGGCGAGCGGGGCGATCGCCAGGCCCGTGTCGGTCTTGACGCACCAGCTCGCGCGCAGCAGCCGGCTGCCGAAGTAACGGACCATCACCCAGTGGGCGATCGGATAGCGGCCCGGATCCAGCTCGCGCAGACTGAGCAGCTGGCCCCACGGGGCCAGCTCGGTACGCCAGGGCCGCACGGTCAGGAATGGCGCCTTGGCCACCGTCTGCCCGGGGTCCCAGCGCCAGAGATGCTCCCCGCTGAGCATCCAGACCACCGACCGCGAGAGCCCGCGCTGCCGCAGCACTGCGAACCCCCGGCCCGGCACGATCAGGATCGTGCGCTGCCGCGTGCGCTTGCCCTCGCGCAGGGTGACCTCGAGACGGACCGGAGCTGCCTTGGCTCCAGGCGCGAGGTCGCGCAGCTCCCGGGCCTGGCCCAGCGGGCAACCCAGGCCGAAGAACAGAGCTAGCAGTAATGGCGGTCGCATCCGCCCAGTCTACTGGCACATCCCGGCCAGGACACTTGCCTTTTGCGCTGGACCCGGCTCTTATCAGCGGATGATTCAGCGCGTCGTATTGATCTGGTTTGCGGACGGAGTCGAGCAGGAGGAGCGGCAGACGCTTGCTCGCACGGCCGCGGAGATTCTGGGCTCGATAGAGCTGGTGCGGCGGGTCGAGGTGGGACTGCAGGTGGACATCGAGGCGGGGTTCGACATGTCGATCGTGCTGCTGTTCCATTCGCTGGAGGACATCCAGCGCTACATCCCGCACCCGGAACATCGGCGGCTGGTGGACGAGATCCTGCGGCCCAGGATCGGCGGCTTGAAGATGTACAATTTCCGCCTGATCGTTTGACGCGCATGGTACCATGGGCCCTTCTGGTCATTTAGGAGAACCGGGCTGTGTCCTTCATCAAGCCGCAGGATAAGCGTGAGAAACGCTCGCTGGACGTGCTGGTCGTCGACGACGACCCAGGCGTTCAGGCGCTGCTAGACGAGCTGCTGATCTCGATGGAACTGTCTCACGACATCGCCAAGTCGGGCAAGGATGGCTTCCAGAAGGCGATGGAAAACAAATACAAGCTGATCCTGATGGACCTCAAGATGGAGAACTGGGACGGTGAGTACGCCGTCGAATCGCTCGAAGTTTGCAACGAGGATACGCGGGTCATCGTGGTCAGCGCCTTCGTCGACGACGAGGCTCGCAGCCGGCTCAACGAGCGTCCCAACGTGATCGGTATCGTCGACAAGCCCTTCTCCACAGACAACCTCTCCGAGAAGATCCGAGAGGCCATCAGCTAGCAGACGATGGCCGCAGATCCCCGCGGCCAGGCCGAGCAGTCGCTCCTGCAAGCGATGGAGCGCATTCGCCAGCAGTACGGGGCGAGCAGCATCCAGCGACTCGACGGGCCGCCGCCTGTCACGCCCGGCGCCGCCATCTCCACCGGCTCGCTGGCGCTCGATCTGGCGCTCGGCATGGGGGGGCTGCCGCGCGGGCGGATCAGCGAGGTCTTTGGTTCCGAGGGCTCCGGCAAGTCCACGCTCGGACTTCAATTGATCGCCAACGCGCAGCGGGAGGAGGGGCTGGCCGGCTTCATCGACGCCGAGCACGCCTTCGATCCGTCTTACGCCCAGCAGCTGGGTGTGCGCCTGCCCGACCTGGTGGTCTGTCAGCCCGACGACGGCGAGCAGGCGCTCGAGATCCTGGCCGAGCTGGTCGCCTCGAACGCGCTGGACGCGATCGTCGTCGACAGCGTCGCCGCCCTCGTACCGCGGGAGGAACTGGCCGGTGGGGAGGGCGAGTCGGATCCGACGCTGCAGGCGCGGATGATGTCGCGCTTCCTGCGGCGGATCTCGGGCCCGCTGGGAAAGTCACGCACGGTCCTGCTGTTCGTCAACCAGATGCGGACCCGGGTCGGGCAGCAGTTCGGGCCGCGCGATACGACGCCGGGCGGACGGGCCCTGCGCTTCATTTCGTCGGTGCGGATTCAGCTCGAGATCAGCGGCGCGCTGATCGACGGCCAGACGCGCGTGGGGCAGCGCGTCGAGGCCCGCGTGGTCAAGAACAAGCTGGCGGCGCCGTTCCAGACCGCCGAGTTCGACATCGTCTATGGGCAGGGTGTCGTCTGGGCGCGTGAGGTGCTCGCGCTGGCTGAGCGCCTCGGGCTGCTGGCGCTGCGCGACGGCTGGTACCGTTATGGTGAGGTGACGCTCGGCCGAGGCGCGGCGGCGGCCATCGCACAGCTCGAGTCGGACCCGCAGTTGCAGGCCCGGCTCGAGGCGGAGGCCGTCAAACGCCTCAGCTCATAGGGAGGCGGGTTTTTACTGGTATCGCATCCCCTGCGTGTTAGGAAAAGTGTGACCGGTCATCGGTTTACGGGAGAACTCGATGGGAATTCCACTGTGGCAGAGCGTCAAGGTTGGCGCCTATGTGATGAAGCAGCGGCTGAAGGGCGTGAAGCGTTATCCGCTGGTGCTGATGCTCGAGCCCCTCTTTCGCTGCAATCTGGAGTGCGCCGGATGCGGTAAGATCCAGTATCCGGATCATGTACTCAACCGGCGTCTCTCGCCGGAGGATTGCTTCAAGGCCGTCGAGGAATGTGGCGCGCCGGTGGTCTCGATCGCCGGCGGAGAACCGCTGATTCACCCGGAGATCGCCGAGATCACGGCGGGGCTGATCGCGCGCAAGAAGTTCGTCTATCTCTGTACCAACGCGGTGCCGCTGGAGAAGAAGCTCTCGCAGTTCAAGCCGTCGAAGTACTTCACCTTCAGTATCCACATGGACGGCCTGGAAGAGACGCACGACAAGCTGGTCTGCAAGAAGGGCGTTTACCAGACGGCCGTCAAGGCGATCAAGGCGGCGCGCGAGGCCGGGTTCCGGATCACGACCAATACAACCGTCTTCTCGGGCGAGGATCCGCAGGAGATCCGCGCGATGTTCGACGAGATGAGCAGGCTGGGTGTCGAGGGCATGATGATCTCTCCCGGCTACAGCTACGAGAAGGCGCCGGACCAGGAGCACTTCTTGCGGCGTCAGCAGACCAAGCAGCTCTTTCGCGAGATCCTCGGCGACGCGAAGCCGGAGTGGCAGTTCAATCACTCGCCGTTCTACCTGCAGTTTCTGGTCGGCGAGAAGGACTACGAGTGCACCCCCTGGGGCAACCCGACGTTCAACGTGTTCGGCTGGCAGCGTCCCTGCTACTTGATGCAGGACGGCTATGCCGAGACGTTCGAGCAGTTGATGCAGGAGACCGAGTGGGAGCGCTACGGGACGGGGCGCGATCCGCGCTGCGCCGACTGCATGGTGCATAGCGGGTACGAGGCGAGTTCGGTGGTGGACGCGACGAGCGGGGTGGGCGCGGGCCTGTCGATGGTCAAGGCGCTGGCGTTTGGCCCCGGCATCAAACGTCAGCCGAAGGAAAATCAAAAGGACCTGGTGGAGGTCGGTTAGTCGCAGGCTTTTCGGAGGAGTTTCACCAGCAGATCGATCTCGCTGCGATAGTGCCTGAACTCGTGGGTCTCAGGATCGGCGGGGTCGCCGGACAAGGCGACCGCGAAGGTCGGGACCTGGTCGAGCGAGACTGCGCCGCCTGTCAACAGGCGCTGGATCAGCGCGGTCAGCTGCCCGCCCTTCTCGACCAGCTCTTCGTAGGCTTGTTGAAGTTCCGCTGAATCGGGAAAGCCGGGAAACTGGTGGTTTTCGAATCGGGCAAATGCGGTGGCCAGTGGCTGCAGCGCGTCTTGGTTGGACATCGGATCGGGAGTGTAAGTGAAGAGAGTGAGCATGTCAAAGTCATCGGCGCGGTTGATCGCGCTCGGGCTGCTGGTCTTGCTGGCGGCCTGTAAGTCGAACGCACACTATGCCGAGCAGCTCAAGAGCAGCGATCCACTGGAGCGGCAAGAGGCGCTGCTGCACTTCTCGAGTCAAGAGAAGGTGGACGATCTGACGGTCGAGATCCTGCGTGCCTCGATTGCCGGCGGCGAGCCGAGTCCGCTGGTGCGGGCGGCCGCGGCCTATGCGCTGGGCGAACTCGGCGATACCGAGAACGTGCCGCTGTTGATCAAGTCGCTGAAAGACAAGAACCACCTGGTGCGTTTCGACGCAGTGATCGCGCTGGGCAAGCTGGGGGATGGGCGTGCCGTCAAGCCCCTGATCGACCGGCTGAGCAACGATGCGCATCCGTGGGTCCGGCTCAAGTCGGCCCGCGCGCTACGCAAGTTGAAGGCCCAGGCGGCCGTGCCGTCGCTGGTCTCGGCGCTGGATGACCGCAGCCGCTCGGTGCAGTACAATGCCCATCAAGCGCTGCGGGAGTTGACCGGGCAGAAGTTCTCGCGCGACCAGAGTGAGTGGGAGGCGTGGTTGATCAAGCGAGGGTTGGGCAAGCAGTGAGGGGCCGTCGGCATGCCGCACAGTAGTCGGCTGGTCAAGCTGTACCTGCGGGTGGAGCTCCCGACGACGGGGGATGCCTATCGGTCGGGGGTGGCCAGCTTGTTGCTGCGCTGGCAACTGTCGCTCAACGTGCAGGCCTTCGAGGTCAAGGAAGGCACGGCGATGGATGTCTCCTACTACGCGGAGATCGAGTCGGACGAGTACCAGGCGGCCTTCGTCGACTACCACGAGCGCCACGCCTGGAACGTCGACGAGATCAAGCTGCTGGGGCTGGCCGGTCTGGACGCCGAGCTCGAACAGATGGGCAGCGTGGATGTCTGCTGGTCCGCCGAGGGCGGGTCGAGTCCGGAGAACGAAGCCTGGATCTTCTGGCAGCGTCCGGGCCGCGGCGAGGATCAGAAGTCGCTCGACTGCTGGCTGGTGAAGTACGACGGTAGCCCGACCAATCGCGACGGCACGCCGTCGGCCGTCGAGAACAAGGGCGCCCCGGCACTGGTCTATCGCAAGGGCCTGCTGTTCTGCGCTCCCTACAGCGAGGCGCTGCAGCGCAAGTTCGTCCGGCTCTCGTTCAAGTGGGAACGCTTCCTGCGCGAGCAGGGGATTCCGTTTCTCCGGATGGACAACTTCGCCGACTTCGAGTCGGATTGATGGAAGATCCGCTCGAGGCTGAAGCCGAACGGGCAGCCTGGAACGCGCCGCGCTACCGCAGCACTTCGCGCGGGATGTACGAGGTCTGGTACGTCACCGCGATCGACCCGGTGAGCCAGCTGGGCCTCTGGATCCGCTATACGATCGGTGTCTCCGCGGACGGCGTCGGTCAGGGCGGGCTCTGGCTCTCGGCCTTCGACCGCAAGCACCCGGCCGGGAATCTGGCCCATCGGCAGATGTTCCCGCTGGCCGAGGTTCAGGTCGGTCCCACCGGTGTGGCGATCGGCGAGCGCGGCATCTTCGACGGACGTCGCCTGGTGGGTGAGTTGACCGACTGTGGGCAGAAAATCAGCTGGGACCTGTCGCTCGAGCCAAAGGACGAGCCCACGCCAATGCTGCCGGGCATGGCCTATCGCTCGAGACTGATCCAGACCAAGCTGGTCGGGGTCACGCTCGACGCGCGCCTCAGCGGCACGATGACCATCGGCGAGCAGACCTGGGATTTCGATGATATTCCGGCCGCGCAGTCGCATCTGTGGGGCACGCGTCATGCCCATGCCTGGACCTGGGTGCACTGCAACGCCTTCGATGTCGCCGGCGTCGTTTTCGAAGGGCTGGTAGCGCGCGTGCGGCGCTTCGGTCTGGTCTCGCCGCCGTTGACCCAGCTCTACCTGCGCATTGGCGATCGGGAGTATCCGCTGGTCGGCTGGTGGCGCGCGCTGCGCAGCCGCAGCGAGGTCGCGCGGGGGCCGAACTGGGAATTCCGCGGGACCGGCGAAGGGGTCGAGGTCAGCGGACGGGTGACCTGCCGCGCCGAGGATCTGGTCGGCGTCGACTATCGCGATCCGGACGAGTCACCGCTGGTTTGCTACAACTCCGAGGTTGCCTCGATGGAACTTCAGGTGCGCTACCGCGGCACCGACCATTACGAGAGCTTCCGCTCGGATGGCACCACCGCGTTCGAATTCGCGGGACGCGACCTGCCCGCGATCGCGCCGCGCACGGCGCTCTCGGTTGCCGGATCGGCCTGAATGACGCGCCCCGAACTGGCGATCGCCAGATGGCTGACCGTCGACGGCACGGCTGGCCCGCTGCCCGAACTCGCGTCGGATGTCGAAGCCGTGTTGATCGGCTCCCGGAGCGTGGCGGCTTACGATCCCGTCATCGACGGACCGCTGGTGGTGGTGGTCAGCGGTCGCGCGCTGGTCTCTCCTCGAGCGCGGATCTTCAGCGCGGCGCGCCGCCCCGTGGTGGCGGTCAGCGAACTGGCGCCGCGGATGAAACGCACGCAGCTCGAGGCGGTGGCCGAGGTCGTGACGCTTGGTCAAGAGACCGTCGACTTGACGCGGTTGCTGGAGCACCTCGCGCGGGCGCACGGTGTGCGGCGGCTGGTCAGCCCGGGCGGCGAAGCGCTGCACCGCAGCCTGTTCGAGGCCGGACTCGTCGACAGCCTGCAGCTGCGGTTGAGCGCTTGCGCTGCGGGTCGCTGGCTCTCGCTGACCGGTCAGCAGGCCGTGGATGGAGACCTGTTGCTGAATTATCAGGTCAAGCCGGATGCCAGCGAAGGCTAAGCCGAAGAAAGCGCGGCGACGCAAGAAGCGCTTCGACGCCGAGAAGCTGTCGGTCATCCTGGAGGGGCTGGCCGCGGAGTACGGCGACGCCGAGTGCGCGCTGCGCCACCGCAACCCGTACGAGCTGCTGATCGCGACGATCCTCTCCGCGCAGTGCACCGACAAGCGGGTGAACATGGTCACTCCCGAGCTGTTTGCGCAGTTTCCCACGCCGAGCCAGACGGCCGAGGCGGAGCCCGAGCAGATCGAGGCGCTGATCCATTCGACCGGGTTCTACCGCAACAAGACCAAGAGCATCCTCGGCGCTTCTCGCGGACTGGTCGAGAACTTCGGCGGCGTCGTGCCGCAGACGATGGGGGAGCTGCTGACCCTGCCCGGGGTGGCGCGCAAGACGGCCAACGTGGTACTCGGTGTCGCATTCGGCATCGCCGAGGGCGTGGTGGTCGATACGCACGTGATGCGGATCACGGGGCTGCTCAAGATGACCCGCCACAGCGATCCGAAGAAGATCGAGCTCGACCTGATCGACATCCTGCCGCAAGCCTCATGGGTCGACTTCTCGCATCGACTGATCTGGCACGGACGCGAGGTCTGTATTGCCCGACGACCCAATTGCCCAGCCTGTGTCCTGCGCGAGGTCTGTCCCTCCTCAAAGGCCCAGTGACGCTCGGCGACTTTTCGGACCAGGCAGAGGCCTACCACGCGCGCGCCGGTTATCCCGCGGCGCTGCTGC
>CAZMLI010000153.1:0-10258 GCA_964566865.1 uncultured Planctomycetota bacterium | reverse complement strand
CCGCACACTCTTCTTCGACCCTGGCTTCTCGCCGTTGCTCCCAGGCCTGGACCTGCGCAGAGATTTGCTGGGCGATTTCCCGGTGGTTTCTCCAGATGGAATCTCGCTTCATCGGACCGGTAACTCCACTTGGCCGCTCATCGGCAACACCGAATTTTCATCAGTCGGCAGGCGGTTTCAAGAAGAGTACCGCACTTCGGGTCAGAACGCATACGAACATTACTGCTCGTGGCCTGCTGCTATTTCAACACTGGAACACGCTTGGTGGTGATGCCTCGGAACAGAGCTTCGTGCACTCTTGGCGGTGACAGCGGAAGCTCGCGGATGCGGATGCCGGTGGCGTTGAAGATCGCGTTGGCGATCGCGGGGGCGGGTCCGTCGATCGGGATCTCGGCGATGGCCTTGGCGCCGTAGGGGCCAGTGGGTTCGATCGTCTCGATCAGCTCGGTGATCATCTCGGGCATGTCGGTGGCGGTGAAGATGGCGTACTCGTCGAAGCTGCGCCAGAGCATGCTGCCCTGCTGGTCGTAGGGCATTTCTTCGCAGATGGCCCAGCCGAGGGCCTGGGCCGCCGCGCCTTCGACCTGGCCTTCGGCCATCTGCGGGTTGATCGCGACGCCGCAGTCGACGCAGTTGACCAGCTTCAGCACGCGCACCTCGCCGGTCTGCACGTCGACCTCGACCTCGGCCAGCTGGCAGGCGAACGGCGGCGGCGAGGAGTAGGACATGTGACTGCCGAAGGCGGCGATCTGGTGCTGGTGTTCGGAGTAGAGCGCGTTGCAGCAGATGTCGTTGTAGCTGACTGACTTGCCGTCGGCGTGGACGGCGCTGTCCAGCGCGGTGACCTGCTCGACGGTGACGCCGAGCATCCGGGCGCCGACGGTCTTGATCTGGTTGAGCACGCCCTGGGCGGCTTTTTCGGCAGCGCCTCCTGAGAGGTAGGTGGTCGAGGAGGCGTAGGCGCCGGTGTCGAAGGGGGTCATGTCGGTGTCGGCGCTGTAGACCAGGATCTGGTTGGTCGGCACGCAGAGCGTCTCGGCGGCGATCTGGGCCAGCATCGTATCAGCGCCGGTGCCGATGTCGGTCGCGCCGGCGAGCAGGTTGAAGCTGCCGTCCTCGTTCATCTTGAGGCTGACCGAGGCCATGTCGATGCCGGCGATGGCCGAGCCCTGCATCAGGCAGGCCGCGCCGATGCCGCGCTTGACGATGCTCTGTTGCGCGCCGGGCAGCTCCTGCCGGCGGTCCCAGCCGATCAATTCCTTGCCGCGGTCGATGCACTGTTCCAGCCCGCAGCTGCGCACGATCTGCGCGTGCCCTTCCTTGCCTTCGCCGAGCGCCTTGGACATCGCCAGCTCGTCGCCGTCGCGCACGGCGTTCATCCGGCGCAGCTCGAGTGAGTCGATGCGCAGCCGGTCGGCCAGTTCGTCCATCGCGGATTCGAGCGCGAAGTAGCCCTGGGGCGCGCCGTAGCCGCGGAAGGCGCCGGCCACCGGCAGGTTGGTATAGACGGCGGTGGCCTCGTAGGTCACGTTGGGCGATCGATAGAGCGAGAGGGCCTTCTCGCCGGTGACGCACATCACGGTCAGCGAGTGGCTGCCGTAGGCGCCGGTGTTCTCCAGCACCACCATCTCGATCGCGGTCAGGCGGCCGTCCCTCATCGCGCCCAGGCGGATCTTGACGCGCTGGGCGTGGCGGGTGCGGGAGGCGTGGAACTCCTCGTCGCGGGTCAGCTCGAGCATCACGGGGCGGCCGGTCTCGAGCGCGATCTTGCCGACCAGATCCTCGATCAGGATCTCCTGCTTGCCGCCGAAGCCGCCGCCGATGCGGGGTTTGATCACGCGAACGCGCTTGACCGGGATCTCGAGCACGCGGGCGCAGATCCGGCGCACGTGGAACGGGACCTGGGTTGCCGTCCGGATCACCAGCCGGTCGTCCTCGTCCATCCAGGCCGCTGCGATGTGGGGTTCGATGTGGCAGTGCTGCTGGGCCTGGACCTCGTAGGTCTGCTGGAGCACGATGTCGGCTTCGGCCAGCCCAGCCTCCAGGTCGCCGACCGCGGCGTCGAGTCGGGCGGCGATGTTGTGGCCGACGTCGTGGATGCCGGACTTGTCCGTCTCGGGGTGCAGCACTACGTTGCCCTTGAGTGTCTCGTCGATGTCGAAGACGGCCGGCAGTTCTTCGTAGGTCACATCGATCAGCGAGAGCGCGCGTTCGGCGATCTCCGGCGTCTCCGCGGCGACGACGGCCACCCGGTCACCGACGAAGCGCACCGTGCGCCCGAGCATGTAGCTGTCGTAGGGCGACGGCTCGGGGTGTCCTTGCCCGGCGGTGGTGTAGGGAATCTGACTCGTATTGTCGGGCGTCAGCACCAGCACGACGCCGGGCAGGGCGCGTGCGCGAGAGGCGTCGATCTTGATGATGCGCGCGTGCGCCAGGGTGGATGTCAGGATGCGCGCGGTCAGCATCTTTGGCAGATCGATGTCCGCGGTGAAGGTGCCACGCCCGAGGGCGAGTTTTTCGCCGTCGATTCGGGCCGTCTTGACCCCCACCCGTTCGAACTGGTCACGTGGTTTCATGCGGTCACCTCGTTGGTCTGGAGCTGCTTGGCGGCAGCCAGGATCGCCTCGACCGGTTTGACATAGCCGGTGCAGCGGCAGAGCACGCCCTGGAGTACCTCGCGCACCTCGGCTTCGCTGGGATTCGGGTTGGCCGACAGCAGTGCGTGCGCCGCCATGATCATGCCGGGCGTGCAGAAGCCGCACTGGATGCCGCCCCATTCGACGAACGCTTCCTGCAGGGGATGCAGCGCGCCAGGCCGCCCCAGACCTTCCAGCGTTTCGACCGTTTGCTGCTCCATGCCGGCGACCAGCAGCAGGCAACTGGGCACGGGGCGCCCTTCGACCAGTACGGTACACGCTCCGCAGTCGCCGGTTTCGCAGCCATGTTTGACGCTCTGAAAGCCGTTCGCGCGTAGCAGGTCGAGCAGGTTTCGGTTGGGCGGTATCTCGAAGCTGTGCTGCTCGTCGTTGATCGTCAGCGTGATCGGGATCATGATTGGGTCTCGGCCAGGGTCAGCGCCCGGCGGGTTGCGCGCTCGAGCAGGATCGCCAGGATCCGGCGGCGGTACAGCCGACTGCCCCGGCTGTCATCGATGACGGGGGCCTCCTCGGGCAACGCGGTGCGCAGGATGTGATGGGGAAAGTCCGCGACGGGTTCGCCGACGAGCGGTTCGTTGAAGCCCTCGAGCAGTGCCGGCTGGGTGGCTCCGGGTCCGATGGCCACCCGGAAACAGGTCATGTGGCCCTTCTCGATTTCCAGATGCAGGACGATGCCGAGGTTCGGTATGGCGCTGGGTAGCGCGCGCACGGTCTCGATCACGGTCGCGCCGATCGCCGGCTCGGTCGGCAGCAGGATCTGCGTCAGCAACTGCTGCGTGGGTCTGGGCTGCTGATAGAAGACGTGGGCAGGGATCGGGTCGTTGGCCTCTGCGCCGGCCATCACGAACGATGCGTTCGCGGCGATCATCACTGCGCCGATCAGCGAGCGCTGATGGGCGGCCCAGACCTGGCCGCCGAGCGTGGACAGATTGCGCTTTCCCTGGCTGGGCCAGGCGACGCGCGCCGCCTCCAGCAGCGCGCCGCTGTAGCTGGCGCCCAGTCCCGACAGACCGGGCAGGTCGGCCAGCCGCAGCATCGCGCCCAGCCGGAGCGTGCCGTCCGGCCGGTGCTCGTGGCTATCCAGCGCCAGCCCGCTGAGGTCGACCACGCCCTCGAGCTGTGGGTCGCACGAAGCGACGAGGTGGGTGCCGCCGGCCAGCGGCCGGACCCGATCGGTGAGTAGCGCAGTGGCTTCCTCGACCGTTCGGGGGCGGTGGTACTGCGTCAGGTTGAGCAGCATCAGGGGCGCTCCATGTAGTTGATTCCTGTCTTGTCCGATGCACGGGCGATCATCTGTTCCGACAGCGCGTTGACCGCGCGTACGAGTTCGGGCACGTCGAGTCCTGGCAGGCGACCGTTCTCGACCACAACTTGCCCGCCAACGATCACCGTGTCAACAGGCGCGGCGGGTGTGCTGTAGAGCAGCCCCGCCAGCGGGTCGCTGCTGGTGCCGGCCAGCGAGAGCTGCATCCGGTCGATCAGCACCACGTCCGCGGCCAGGCCAACGGCCAGCATGCCGATGTCGTCGCGGCCGAGTACGCGCGCGCCTCCGCTGGTGGCCAGCCGGAAGACCTGCTCGCTGTCGAGCCACTGGTCGGACGGTCCGCCGCGGTGCACCAGCAAGGTCTGACGACATTCGGCGAGCAGGTTTCCGCAGTCGTTACTGGCCGACCCGTCGACACCGAGGCCGACGGAGACGCCCGCGGCGAGCATCTCCGGCAAGCGGGCCACGCCCGAGCCGAGTCGCATGTTGGAGGTCGGGCAGTGGGAGATCCCGGTGCCCGTCTCGGCCAGCAAGGCGAGCTCGGACTCGTCGAAGTGAATCCCGTGCGCCAGCCAGACGTCCGGCCCCAGCCAGCCGAGTCGCTCCATCAGCGCCAGCGGTCGGCAGCCGTAGGACTCGAGGCAGTAGGCGGTCTCGTCGTGGGTCTCCGCCAGATGGGTGTGGACCGAGACGCCGGCCTCGCGGGCCAGCTCCACGGTGCGCGTCATCAGCGCTTCGGTGACCGAGAAGGGCGAGCAGGGCGCCAGCGCGATGCGCAACATCGCCCGCGGGGCGCTGTCGTGATAGCTGGAGATGACCCGCTCGCAGTCGGCCAGAATCGTCTCCGGGGTCTGGACCGTGTTGTCGGGCGGCAGTCCGCCGTCGGATTTTCCGCGCGACATCGATCCGCGGCAGGGTTGGAAGCGCATGCCGAGCTCGCGCGCGGCGCGGATCTCCGCGTCGAGCAGCTTCGGACTGGCGCTGGCCGGGAACAGGTAGAAGTGATCGGTCGTGGTGGTGCAGCCCGACAGCAGCAGCTCGCCGATCGCCACCTTGGCCGAGAGGTAGGTCGCCTCTTCGTCCAGCTCGCCCCAGACGTCGTAATGGCAGACCAGCCAGTCGAACAGCCCCGCCAGCTGTGCCCGTGGTGTATTGCGGGTCAGGCACTGATACATGTGGTGGTGCGTATTGACCAGCCCCGGGATCGCGATGCGATCGGTCCCGTCGATCGTGCGGTCGGCCTGGCCGGCAAAGTCGCCCTGGCCGATCTCGACGATGCGGTCGTCCTCGACATAGATGTAGCCGTTGCGCACGGTCGTGGAGCGGCTGTCGAGCGTGGCGAGGTAGTCGATATTCGCGATCAGGAGTGTGCGCATACGGGGACAAACGGTAGTATACCCTATATCTACCGGGCTGCGGGGCCGCGCCCCCCACGATCACCCCAGCACCCCGGCACGCACCAAAACGGGGCGCAGCAAGATGGCCGATCCTCGCCTGAGAAAGCAAATTGCCCTGATGGCCGCGCGGCTGATGTACGAAGGGCAGGTTTCAGAGTACTTCGTCGCCAAGCGCAAGGCCGCCCGCCGCATCGGCGTCGACCCCAAGCCGAAAGACCTGCCGTCGAATGCCGAGATCCGTCATGAGATTCTCTGCATGGCCTCGCTCTTCGAGGGGGAGGGCCGCGACGAGCGGCTGCTCGAGATGCGGCTGCGCGCGCTGACGATCATGCGCGCGCTGGAGCGCTTTCATCCGCGGCTGATCGGTTCGGTGCTGACCGGACATATCCGCAAGGGCTCCGACATCGACCTGCATCTGTTCGCCGCATCGGCCGAATCGGTCTGCCTGGCGCTCGACGATCTGGGGCTGATCTACGAGCTGGAGCGCAAGCGGGTGGTCAAGTTCAACGAGGAGCGGATCTTCGTCCACATCCACATCAAGGAGCGGTACCCGCTGGAGTTGACCGTCTACCAGCCGGATCAGCTGAGCTACGTGTTCAAGAGTTCGATCACGGGCAAGCCGATCGAGAAGGCGGGCCTCAAGGAGACCCAGGCGCTGATCCGTCAGAGCTATCCCGAGATCGACCTGGACAGCGAGCTGGCCGAGCGGGAGTCGGGGTTCGACGACCTGGATCTGTACCGTGCTCTGTTGCTGCCGCTGGAGGACGTCAAGCAGGACGCGACCTATCACCCCGAGGGCGACGCGCTGTTCCACTCGCTGCAGGTGTTCGATCTGGCGCGCAAGGAGAACCCCTGGGACATCGACTTCCTGCTCGCGGCGCTGCTGCACGACGTGGGCAAGGGGATCGATCCCGCGAACCATGTCGAGGCCGGGCTGCTAGCGCTCGAAGGCTGCATCTCGCCCAAGACCTACTTTTTGATCGCGCATCACATGCAGGCGCACCAGCTACGGGATGGCACGCTGGGGCACAAGCGTCGGGTGCGGTTGAAGCAGCATCAGCACTACGAGGAACTGGTCTTGCTCTCGCGCTGCGACCTGGCGGGCCGGGTCCCCGGCGCTGCGGCCTCGACGCTGGACGAGGCGCTCGAGGAGCTCTCTGTGTTGATGACGGAGCTGGAGGCTTGGTAGGAGCCGGCTCTGCGGGCGTGACAGCGGGTCACAGCCGATCGGCTGCTGCTGCTAGAACTTGAAGTTCATTCCCAGGATGAGCCTGTTCTGATAGAACTCCCCGTCGTCCTGGTTGGACAGGTTTTGCTGGTACTGGTATGAGATGTCAAATACCAGCCACGAGCGAAACTTGTAGTCCAGCTTGAACGCGGCCAGAAAACGTGTATTGCGCGGGTCGTTTTTCCCGGGCCCGTCGGAGGCCCTCTGGTGATTGATCTCGAACGTCATCGTGCCCAGCAGCCGATCTGGCTGCAACTCGTGAACCAGGCGAACCTGCGCGATCGTGGCATCCTTGAAATTACTCACGGACGACACCTGTAACTCGCGGATGGCCGAGAGGAACAGCCGGGTGCGCTGGTTGAGATCCCAGCGCAGGGCGGCGTTGAACACCACGCCGCTGAACTCGGACTTGTCCTGGTTGGATCCCACTCTGGAGACACGCTGGTGCCGGAAGCCGGCTCTCAGTGTGGTCGAAAGGTTCTGGCTGAGCGTGCCTCTTGCCTGCCCAATGACCTCGATGAACTGCTGGTCCGACAGCACACTCTTGTCGAACTCGATCAAACCCGGAGTGAGCTGGAGCTCGACTGTCCAGCGTGGGGTGACCTGCGACTTGGCTCCCAGCGTGAGGCTCTGCTGCAGGTGCTGGATTCGTTTGAATTCTTGCTCGAAAACATACACGTACTTGTTGTTGTACTGGAGATAGAATTCACCCCCTCGGAACTCCAGCCCGGCTCTCATCGTGAACTGGTTCCGCAACCGGGCTACCAGTTCGGGACTGACGAGGTCGACCGCATCGGTGCGCCCACTGATGTCGTTGTTGGCCCTGAAAAAGAAACGGCCACGCTGTCGCTGGATCTTGATCAGCTGTTGCTCCAGCCCGAGGTTGAGTTCCAGCTTGACGTCGCCGGCGAACCCTCGCGTATTCAGCTCCGGATGATGGACGTACTGCCTGAGCTCTCCGCGATAGTCGAGGCTGACGTTGGCCTGCCGGTAAGCGAACGCCACACGGACGCCGGGCCGTTCGGTGATGATCAGGTCTGCCTGGCGCCCTCGGCCTTCGCCGTGGTTGTTGAGGAAGATGTTGTCATCGAACACAACCTCCTGCCGATAGGACGGCACGAAGCTGATCCGCCAGATCCTGAGACCGCCCAGGCGCTTGACCCAGGCGGGCGCGTGCGCTTGCGGTGATCGGGACTTGGTTGCGGTGTCCTGCTTCTTGTCGAGGGCATACAGCACCTCGACCCCTCTTGGCAGGAAGACGAGCAGACCCAGAACCAGGCCTGTAAGGGCGTTGCGGTAAATTGTTCTAGACACGGCCAGACTGTACGCTCCCAACTCACTCACTATCAACGTCGCTGGTCCCACAGGCGACGCACTACATTATACAGCCTCAGACCGTTGCTGACGCCAGATTAGCCCCATGTCATTTGATGAGACCGGGATCGGGCTTTCTTCTATCGACCGTTCTATCCCGTGTCGTCCGAAATTTCCTGGTTTTTCTTCCTCAGTCGCGCGCTGCGAGGAGTTTTCTGGGATCTGGCAAGTGCGATGGATGGAGTGAGGCAGGCGGCGTAGAACGCATATTGAATGATGACATCGGGCAGCGGAGCCACCGGAGTCCAGGTGCTGATCGTCGACGATGATCCGCTCATTCTGCACAGCGCAGGCGGCCTGCTGCGAAGGGGTGGATACGAGGTCGTTGTCTGCAACTCCTCGACCGAAGCGCTGGAGATACTGAGCGGGGAGCCTCCAGAGGTCGTATTGCTCGACATCCGCATGCCTGGCATGGATGGCGTGGAACTCTCGCACCACATCAAGAAATACCACCGGGAGGTCGAGATCGTCGTGTTCACCGGTTTCCCGGATGAACAGCTGGTCGGCCAGTTGCGCGATGTCGGGGTGACTTACTTCGTGATCAAGCCCTGGCTCAACAATCAGCTGGTATTCACGATATATGCGGCACTGCACCACGCTCGCGCCATGCGGGCCCTTCAGGCGCTGAGCGCGAGCAGCCTCGCTGGAGGACGAATCATCGGTATCTCGGAGGCATCGCGCCAGCTCCGGTTGCAGATCAACCAGTTTGCCGACGCCAGGCTGCCGGTGCTCATTCGCGGAGAGAGTGGCACCGGGAAGGAGCTCGTCGCGCTCGAGCTGCACAGCAACAGCGAGCGCAGTTCGGGGCCCTTTCTTCCGGTGAACTGCCCCTCCCTGGGCGCGATTTCGACCAGTCAGCTGTTCGGACACACCCGAGGTGCCTTTACCGGCGCCCACAAGGACAACAGCGGTTTTGTCGGGGCCGCCCAGGGCGGCACACTGTTTCTCGATGAGATCGGGGATCTCCCCAAGGAAACCCAGTCGGAATTGCTGCGATTCCTCGAAACGGGCGAGTACGCACCGGTCGGGGGGTGCAATTTATGCAGTTCGGATGCCCGTGTTCTGTGTGCCACCAACCGAGACCTCGAGGCGGGGATTGCTGACGGGTGGTTCCGTGAAGACCTGTTTTATCGTGTCTCGGCGGTAACCATACCTACCAGGCCACTTCGCGAGAGTCCCGAGGACATTCCGCCGCTGGTCTATCACTTCCTCGAGCTATTCGGCAACACGGACAATCAGAACTACCGCATCTCGCTGGGCGCCTTGCAAACGCTGATGCAACACAGCTGGCGTGGCAATACTCGCGAACTGAAGAACCTGCTATACCTGCTGACCAGAAAAAGCCCGGACAAGGAGATCAGTCCAGCGGACGTGGTGGCCGAGCTTGGGATCGACGTGGCGGCGACCCAGACCTACGCGCAGGCCAAAGCCGAGACCCTGCTGGCGCTCGATCGCTCCTACCTGGCTGCCGTCCTGGTCGCCGCTGACGGTAGTCTCAAGAAGGCGCTACAGATTTCCGGTATGCACAAGAAGAACTTCTACCAGAAGCTGAAACGCTGCGGACTCTCGACGCGATCGGCGACCGACTCGGCTTGCTGACCAGTCAGGGGAGGCAAGGCAGCCTCCCTCGCGCTTCCCCTCTATAGGACACTCAGCGGCACTCTGGGATCGATTCCTTCTGGCTCCGCTGCCGTCCGGGCAGACGACGCCGTCTGGCGAGGGGGTTGACTTGCCGCCCATTCTGGCGAAGCGAGGACGACCGTTCTGCCGCAGCTGAGGCCCTCTTTCCATAAGGCCGGTGATGGAAAGGGTTTGGGTGGACACTCTTTCTGGGTGGCCGGCCGGCATATGGCTTGCATGGGATCGCCGTGTTCTTTCATTCAAACCCGGGAGCATGCGCACCATGTCAATCACACCGGTACCAGCAGGCGGACTCAGCGGACTGGAGACGATCACTCAACAGCGGGATGCACTGGGCAAGGTTGCAGACGTACGCAACGCGACCAATGGCAATGAAGCGGCCCAGCTGGTGAACGCCCGTCTGACTAGCCTGGGCACTAGCCTGGGCATTTCTGCGCCGGTCCAAAACCCCTCTCTCGGACTCAATGTGGACCTGACACTCTAGCAGCCTGAGTCAGGCGCCGAGCGCGATTGCCAGGCCCGGACGACCGCCTGGCGCAGGACATTCGGAGAGAGCGGCTTCTCCAGCAGGGCGAACGCGCCTTCATTGAGGGCCGCCTGACGTGCTTCGTCCGCGCAACTCCCGGTAATGACGATGGCAAGGAGCTCCGGATGGACCTCTCTTGCCGCTCGGATCAGGTCCAGGCCGTGCATCTCG
>CAZMLI010000152.1:6158-10299 GCA_964566865.1 uncultured Planctomycetota bacterium | reverse complement strand
CGCGGATCACCGGGACCTCCACCCGTTTCTCCCGCACGACGGTGAGCCGCTGGATCACGGGGACCTCGACGGTCACTGTGCGAATCTGCGGTTCGCGGCCGTGATAGCCGGCTGCCGCGCCGGCGCCGAGCGCGAGCAGAATGGTCGCCGCGGCGCGCAATCGGCCCGGCCAGGGCGAGGGGGCGGCCACCAGACCGGCGGCCTCCAGCCGACCGATCGTTCGCTCGAGCAGGGCGACTGGCAGCGGCGGGGTGGCGTCGTTCTCGATCAGTCCCGTTTCGGCGAGGCGCGCGAGGACCCGTGACTGCAAGTCCTCAGGCAGGTCGACGCTGGGTAACTGATAGTCCTGCTTGTCGGGACTCATCTCTGTACTCCTGACGGAAGTTCCTGTTCGGTCAGATAGGCGCCGGCCGAGGCACGCACTCTCTCGCGGATACGGTGCATGCGCGACTTGATCGCCGGGGTGCTCGTGGCATGCGAACGGGCCAGGTCGGTCAGCGGCAGCCCTTCGATGTGATGCAGCAGGAACAGCTCGCGGTCGGACGACTGCAGGCGGGCGACTGCGTGGGCCAGCGCTTGTTGTTGCAACTCGACCGGACCGGATGCCTCCGTCGGGGCGGCGGGGGGGTCGTGGTCGAGCTGGACTTCGCGTGGCTTGCGGCGCAGCAGGCCGCGCACGGTGTTGGCCGCGATCGTCAGCACCCAACCGGTCAGCCTGGCGTGGTCGCGCAGCTGGTCGAGGTCGCGCAGCACGCGAACGAAAGTCTCCTGCGTCGCCTCCTCGGCCAGCTCGCGAGAATTCGAGATGCGCAGGCAGAGCCGGTAGACACGTCCGAGTTGAAGCTGGACGAGCGCGCTGACCGCAGCGCGATCGCCCGTCAGCGCACGGGCGATCTGCTGCTGGCTCAGGCTGTCCTCCGTCATCTGTAGCGGTCTTCCATCCAATCGACGAAGTAACTCATACGCGGGACATCGATCAAGGGGTTTAGCGCATAGTACCGCCAGCGTTTGCTCCGACGCCCGCTGTTCTGCCACTGGATCAACGTCAGCAGGGACCAGCGTGAGGTGTGATGATAGCGGTCGGTCACCGCGTAGTAATCCTCGAGGCTGGACCAGTGGAACAGCCAGTCGAATGGACCGAGGCCCAGGTGGCTGCCCATGCCGCTGCGCTGGTACGAGAACAGCAGTGGCAGCCAGATGTCGAGCTTGTCGGACGCTTTCAGCGTCATTCGCAGAACTTCGCCATCGGGCTTGTAGACCTCCATGGTCAGGGCTTCGTCCTCGCTGTCGACATCGAGATCCGGTTCGGGGCCGCGACGAATCAGGTCGCCGGGGCGCAGGCCGGCAAGCGCGGCGGGGGATCGGGTCTCGACCCGAACCACCAGCAGTGCGTCCGGGTGGGCTGCGGCGTGCGACGGACGTTGCGCATCCGGCCAGTCCTCCATTGAACAGGCTCTGTAGCCCAGACGATCGGCCTCCGCGCCCTGGGCTTCCTCGTATTCGACGTTCCTGCGCTGGACCCTGAGCTTCTGACTGACCACCAGTTCCTTGCCGTCGCGTCGCACGACGAGATCCAGCCGGACCCAGCCGACGCCGGCCATGTAGCCGCGAAGATCGTCGATCCGCGCGACGGCATGGCCACCCGGCCGCTTGCGCAGGCTGGCTGGCGTGGGGCGCGTCGCGGGCTTTTTCTGGGCCTGCTGTTTCTGCTGCTTGCCGGCCTTGCGAGAGCTCGAGCGGGGCAAACGGGCCGCGACGAAGACGATCCGGTCCTTGGGCTGCAGGCGGGCCGAGGCGCGCACCCGATTGGTGACCCTGACCCCGCCCTCGATCTGTTCGAGGCCCACGCCCAGGGCGGATTCGATGTCGCGCGGGTGGGAGCGGATCGTCAGCAGGTTGCCGGAGAGCTCGAGCAGCTCGCCTCCCTGCGTCGAAAAGGAGCGCGCGGGCAGTGGTTTGATTGCGGATTCGCGTGCCGACTTGCAGCCGGTCAGGCAGGCGCACAGGACGCACAGCGCCAGCAGGTTTGGTCGTGGCATCGGTGTCGGTTCCTTAGAAGTTGATCGGGATGAACCAGAGCAGGCGCAACTGGCGTTTGGTCTGGTCGCTGCCTTTGACCCGAACACTGCTCCAGCGGATCAAATTGAACAGGGTGCCCCAGCGAAAGCGCTCATGGTAAGTCCAGGTCTTGGTCTGCAGCGTGCGGCTGGACAGGGCCAGCCCGCTGAATGGACCGAGCTTCAGCGCGCTCTCCTTGGTCTGCAGCGTGCTGCTATACCAGAACAGTCCGCTGTACGGACCGATCGACAGCGCGCTCTCGTGCTGGTTTGCTTCGTAGCTGAGCAGCGGCAGCTCCGTCTCCGTCGTCTCGTTGAGCTCGGTGTAAGCGGTGGCCACGACTTGCTTCTCCTGCCCGTCGAGTCCGATCAGTTCCAGCGTCACCGGTAGATCGAGTGGGATGGCGCTCAGCGCATCGACCGCGGCCTGTACATCGGTGATGGCCTGTCCGTCGATCGAGATCACACGATCGAATGGCCGCATTCCCGCGACGGCCAGCGGAGAGGCGCGGTAGATCGCGGCCACCAGAATGCCGCCCTCGGTGGCGTGCTTGGGCCTCCAGCTGGCCGGCAGGCTGCCCGCGTCGACGAAGCTGACGCCAAAACGGGTCGACTCATCGGCCTGGGGCAGGCGCAAGCGCCGTCCATTGAGCTTCTGTGTGCCCAGCTTGCTGAATTCGAGATGGCGCCCCTTGGCGAGCTCGACGCGGCTGCCCGGAAGGTGACCGGAGAGTCCGAGCTCGAGGCTGCCGCAGCCGCAGAGCAGGCTCGAAAAAATCGAGAGAGCGAGTATCGTCGAAAGCGTCCTGGGCATGGGTTCAAACTCCTCTTGTCAGGGTAGAAACAGTAAGAGTCTTTGTGGGGCGTGAGGTTTCGGATTATTCTCTGACGAATCCAGCGTCTCAGGGGGTCCTCCGGGGGGCCTACACCTGCAAAGGTCCCGGCGGCAGGCTGATAAACTCTTTCTGAGCATTGGGTTGCGTGGTCTAGGCTTGACGGCCAGGGACTGTTTACATTAGGGTGGTCGCGATGGGACGCGTGAACATCGATGAACTAGAGCCGGGTATGGTTCTCTCGGCGCCCGTCAAGAACAGAGACGGCCAGGTCATGCTCGGCCAGGGCGCGGTGCTGACGGACCGGCACTTGCGGCTGTTCAAGATCTGGGGCGTCTGCGATGCTCAGATCGAGGGGGGAGCCGGCGAAACGCCCGAGCAGATCGAGAGCGATCTGCGGCTCGACCCGTCGCGACGGAGCGACAACGACGAGGTGGACGAGCGGTTCCGCTACGTCCAGCAGGACGAGCTGATGATGCAGGTCAAGGAGGAGGTCAAGCGTTACATTCACCAGATGATGGGTGGCGGTGATGGGGCTTTCTAGAGCGAGCGTCGAGTCCAGGCTGCGGCGAGTGGATTCGCTCCCGACCCTGCCGCAGATGTACCAGCAGATCTGTGAGATGGCCGATGATCCCGCCACGACGGTGGCGGACTTCGGCGCGCTGATTTCCGAGGACCCGGCGCTGACGGGCAAGCTGCTGAAGCTGGTCAACTCGGCGCTCTATAGTTTTCCCAGACGGGTCTCCTCGATCACCCGTGCGGTGGTGATCCTCGGCTTCAATGCGGTCAAGCAGCTCTCGCTGTCGATCTCGATCGTCAAGATGTTCAAGCCGGTCGAGAGCAGCGGCTTCGATCTGATCAGTTTCTGGGAGCATTCGGTGGCGACGGCGGTGCTCGGCAAGGCGATTGGCCAGCGCATCGGCATGGAGGCGGTGGAGGAGATCTTCGTCGGCGGTCTGCTGCATGACATCGGCAAGCTGGTGGCCCACGAGCACTTCCTCGAGGCCTACACAGAGGCGCTGGACTCGATCCCGGAGCGTCACCGCTACCTGCTGGAGGCCGAGGTCGAGGCGCTGGGCGTCGACCACACCTGGATCGGTCGAATGATCGCAGAGCGCTGGAAGCTGCCGGACAACCTGGTCGACATGATCCGCTATCACCACCGTCCGGAGGTGGCCAAGCACTCGGTCAAGGCCGCGGCCATTCTGCAACTGGCCGACGCGCTGGCGATCGGAATTGGCTGGGGTTCTG
>CAZMLI010000152.1:0-6058 GCA_964566865.1 uncultured Planctomycetota bacterium | reverse complement strand
CAGAACCTGGCCGGGGACCTGGAGGGCGGGTTCGAGGCCGATGCGGTCTCGGTCTTCATGATGGATCCTGAGACATTCGACTGTACCCAGCGTCACACGACGCCAGCCGAGCATAGCGACAGGGCAGCGCGAGAGTTCGAGCAGCAGGTCGCCTCGGACACGATCGCCTGGGTCATTGGTAACCGCCGTCCGGGCATCTTCTCGCCCAGGTCCTTTCCTGGCGGCAGCGGAGAGAGCCTGCTGCTGGCGCCGCTGACCACCGGGCCGCATACGCTGGGGATCGTGCTGGTCTATGTGCGCGACAAGGAGGAGTCGATCCCCGCAGGCAAGCTGGCCCTGCTCTCGTTGCTGACCAAGCTGTACAGCTTCAGCCTGGAGAACCTGGGTCTGCACGGAAAGATGCAGGCGATCAACGAGCATCTGGAATCAGAGATGGACCAGCGGTCGAAGGATCTGGCGCTGGCCCACAAGCGGCTGACGTTCAACCACGAACAGCTGAAGCAGGCCTACCAGGGGCTGCAAAAACTGGACAAGGCGAAGGACAACTTCATCTCGTTGACCTCCCACGAGCTGCGTACGCCGTTGACCTCCATCATCTGCTGTGCGGAGATCCTGCGCGACGGCATGTTCGACGGAGAGGCGCAGATGAATGAGTTTCTGGGCACCATCCTCTCCGAGGGCATGCGCCTGCTCGCGCTGGTCAACGATATCCTCGATCTCTCCAAGATAGAGTCGGGTAAGCTGAGTTATGGCATGGTGCGGCTGAACATCGAAATACCGATGGACCAGTCGCTGGAGACCATACGCAGCAAGGCGAACGAGAAGCAGATCGCCCTGGTGACCGATTATCAATCCGCGGGCGAACAGGTCCTCGGCGACCCGGAGCGGCTGATGCAGGTGATGGCCAACCTGCTCTCAAACGCCGTCAAGTTCACCCCGGCCGGCGGCACGATCACGCTGCGCACGATGGTCGAGGGCGACAAGCTGCGCATCGAGGTCGCGGACACGGGCATCGGTCTTGCTCGGGAGGATCTGGCCAAGGTGTTTTCAAAGTTCGAGCAGGTGGAAAAGACGGAGTACCATTCGGAAGGCACAGGCCTTGGAATGCCGATCTCGAAGGCGATCGTGGAGGCGCATCACGGCACCCTCTGGGTCGAGAGCAGGCCGACCGAAGGCAGCACTTTCATCTTCACCCTGCCACGGCAGGCAAAGGGCCGCCCGTGATTCTGGTTATCGACGACGATCCCGAGATTCGTCGGGTGATGATGCACCTGCTCTCGCGCGGGGGGCTGGAGTGTGTGGAGGCGACCGGCGGGGAGGAAGGGCTTGTGCTGGCCAAAAAGCTTCGCCCGCAACTCTGCCTGATCGACGTGATGATGCCCAAGCTGGACGGCGTGTCGCTCTGCCGACAGCTGCGCGCCGACGATGAGCTCGAGGGCATGACGATCGTGATGGTCTCGGCGGTAGGCGAGGAGCAAGTGATGATGCGCGCCTTCGAGGCCGGCGCAGACGATTACATCGTCAAGCCGTTCAAGTCGTTGGTCCTGCTGCACAAGGTCCAGTCCTGGTACAGACATCACCAGGTGCGGCCGCTCGATTCCGTCCTTGATCTTGCCCCAGGGACCGAGTTCGACGGGCGCTACAAGATCCTGTCTCAGCTCGGGCGGGGCGGGATGGCCGTGGTTTACAGCGCCCGGCAGGAAGATGCCAAGCGGGATGTGGCGCTCAAGGTGCTTCACGGGCTCGGCGACGAGCCGGACAACGATTCCAGTCGGCGCTTCCGCCGAGAGGTCGCGGCGCTCTCGCTGATCCGGCATCCCAACGTGGTCCGGCTCTACGACTCGGGCCATTTCAGCGGGTACTTCTATTATGCGATGGAGCTGATGGAAGGCGAGTCCGCTCGGGCGCTGATGGAGCGAGAGGGTGCATTGCCGCTGGCCAGAGCGGCGGCGGTGATCAACGATATCGCGGACGGGCTGGAGGCGGCACATCAGGCCGGGTTTCTACATCGGGACATCAAGCTGGCGAACATTTTTCTGGATCGCTACGGGCGGGCGAAGCTCGGCGACTTCGGCATTGCGCTGCCGGTACAAACCATGGCCAGCGACCGCATCACCGAGCCGTCCGTGATCCTCGGCACGCTGGACTACCTGTCTCCGGAGCAGATCATGAGCGTGCGGCTCGACGTGCGCACGGATGTCTACAGTCTGGGCCTCTGCCTGTTTCTGCTGTTGACGGGCAAACATCCCTACGCGAATCTGTCGCAGGATGAGTTCCTGCGCTGCACGCTGACGTACGGTGTGCCCGACCCCAGCACGCTGCATCCGGGGGTTTGTCAGACCGCAAATCGCCTGGTTCGCCAGGCCTGTGCGCCGGATGCCCAAGACCGTTTTCCGACCGCAAAGGCGTTCGCCGATGCACTGCGAGAGGTGCGGTAACGGCCTAGTGGCGCACAAGATCCTGGTTGTCGAAGATGGCGAAAAGCTGCGAATGATCCTCTCCGCCGTGCTGATCAAGTCGGGCTACGATGTCATCGAGGCCAGCGACGGGCACGAGGCGCTGAGCCTGGTGCGCAACGACCCACCCGACCTGATCACACTCGATCTGATGATGCCAAAGATGAACGGCTATGAGGTCTGTAAGCTGCTCAAGAGCGATCGCACCACCGCGCAGATCCCGATTCTGATGCTCTCCGCCTGCAAGGAGTCGCAGGACGAGAAGCTGGCCTGGCAGGTCGGCGCCGACCGCTACCTGACCAAGCCGTTCCGCTACAAGGAGCTGCTGGGCATCATTGCCGATCTGCTCCGTGGACAGCGAGCCGAAGGCGCGCATGGCTGAGCAGAGTCTGCTGCGTCAGCTGGTGCGCAAGAAGTGTCTGACCCGGGCGCAGGAAGAGAAGATTGTGGCCCACATCGATGAGCAGAGGAACTGCACGCTCAAGGGCGCCCTGCGCGCGCTGGGCATCATGGAGGAGAGTCAGTTCATCGACATGCTCGAGCGGGTGTTCGACATCCCCTACATCAATCTGGGCGAGCTGCAGATCGACGAGGAGGCGTTGCAGTTTGTCGGGGAGAAGCTCGCACGACAGCATAACGTCATCCCGCTGATGATGGTGGGCGAGTGCCTGACGGTGGCGACCGAGGACCCGTTCAATGTCTACATGCGGGATGACGTGAGGAGCGTCGCCCGGGCGGAGGTCAAGTTCGTGCTGGGTGCTGGCGACGAGATTCGCAACGCCATCGAGCAGTGCTACGGCAAGCAGCAACGACTGCTCGCGGCGGTCGACGTGCTGGGGGAGGGGGACCTCGAGGAGGTTGACGAATCGGACGAGGAGGTGATCGACCTGGCCGCCCTGCAGATCACCGCCGGGGAGTTGCCGATCGTGCAGGTGGTCAACAGCATGATCACGCAGGCCGTCTCGCGCAGGGCCAGCGACATCCACCTCGAACCGGAGGAGCACCTGACCCGGCTGCGCTACCGGATCGACGGGGCGCTGGAGGAAGCGGCCAAGCTGCCCAAGTCGGCGCACAGCGCGATCATCGGGCGGATCAAGATCATGGCCGGGCTGGACATCGCCGAGCACCGAGCGGCGCAGGACGGTCGGTTTCGCGTGCAGGCCCTCGGTCGCGTGGTCAACCTGCGGGTCTCGATGTTGCCGATGGTCGGGGGCGAGAAGGCCTGTCTGCGAATTCTCGACGAGGCCCAGAGCCGCACGATGGATGGTCTGGGAATCGCGGAGCAGCCGCTCGCGCGCCTGCGCCGCGCGCTCGGAATGGACCACGGAATGATCCTCATCGCCGGGCCGACCGGCAGCGGCAAGACCACGACACTCTACGCCTGCCTGGCGGAGATCAATACCCCGGAGAAGAACATCATCACGCTGGAGGATCCGGTCGAGTACCGGCTCAGGGGCATCAATCAGGTGCGGCTGAACCCGCGGGCCGGGTTGACCTTCGCGACGGCGCTGCGCTCGATTTTACGCCAGGATCCGGATGTGGTGATGGTCGGTGAGATCCGCGATCAGGAGACCGCGGAGATCGCCTTTCGCGCCTGTTTGACAGGGCACCTGATGTTCTCGACGATCCACACCGGCTCGGCGGTTGGCGCGGTCGCGCGCCTGAGCGACATGGGCGTGCCGCCGTTCATCACCGCCAGCGGTCTGATCGCGGCAGTGGCGCAGCGGCTGATCCGGCGCATCTGTCCCAAGTGTCAGCGGCTGGACGAGGAGGATCCGGCACTGCTCGCCAGGTTTGGTTTGAAGCCGCCCGTCTACCGGGGCCGCGGTTGTGGGTTTTGCCGTTTCACTGGCTATGCCGGTCGGTTTGGGGCCTACGAGATGTTGTTCGTCAGCCGCAAGATCCGCGCGCAGATTTACAGTGGCGCCACCTCGGAAGAACTGCAGGTCCTCGCCTTGAAAGAGGGGCTCAAGCCGCTCCACCTGTCGGGCGCCGAGGCGGTCAGCGCAGGGATTACCACGCTCGACGAGGTCATGGGCCTGTTTCCGCTGGGTGACGAGATGGAACCCTGAACCCGCGCATACTGGCCAACAGACCAGACAGCGGCTATACAATAGCCATCACATGGCTGAAAAGTCGCGAGTAGCTAATGAACTGGAGCGGAAGCTGACGGAGATTCTCTCGGGCAAGCTGCCTTTGCCGCAGTCTGCCGAGTCGGTTCAGGCGCTGCTGGCTGGTCAGCGCGAAGCGCTGCTGGCACAGATCGAGGCGTTGATCCAGGCCGAGCTCCGGCCGATACGTCAGACGCTCGAGGCCCTGTGTAGCAGCCTGCCACAGATGCTGGCCGAACTGGCGGCCGCGCGTCCCGTGCAGGACGAGCGCCCGCCGGACGAGCCTGCAGCGGCGCAGACCGAGCCACCCGTCGATCCGTCGCCCGCCGAGGCCCCGGTCGCGCCTGGCGAGATCTCCGACATCACCGATCTCTCGGAGCTGATGAGTTCCGAGGAGCTGGCGCAGATCCTCAAGCAGAAGAAGGGCAGATAGCGCGGAATGACGACGAAAGAGGATCCGCCGATCCTGCGGGTGGCGCTATTCAGTGACAGCAGGCGGCTCGCGTCGCTGCTGCGCCAGTCGCTGGTGCGATACGAGGTCCAGGTGGAGACCTACATCGGCACGCCCCCGAGACTGGAACAGGTGCTCGAGCGCAACCCCCACGTCGTATTGCTGGATTGCCCGCAGAAACAAGCGCTGGAGGTCGCCGAAGCGGTTTCCATCAAGTCGCCCACCACCGGCATCGTGCTGATGGCCAAGACGATGACACGGGCCAGTCTGGTGGCGAGCATGCGCGCGGGGGTGACCCAGATCATCGTGCGCCCCTTTGCCCTGACCACGCTGATCGATCAGGTGCGGGGGGCGATGGAAAAGGTCGGCGGCGGGATACGAGCCCCCAGGCTGACCAAGACGGTCGAAGTTCTGGGAGAGCCGGAAAAGCGCGAGGAGGTGATCGCTGAACTGCGCCGCGTCGACGCGGTCAAGGCGGTCCCACATGTGGTGGCGCGGGTGATGGAAATCACCGGAAGCGACGATGGCTCTGGCGCCACCGAGCTCGAGCAGGTGATCAAGAGCGACACCAATATCTCCGCGATCGTGCTCAAGCGGGCCAACTCGTCCTACTACGCGGTCGTGCACAAGATCACGCGCATCCGAGACGCGATCACCCGTATCGGTTTTCGTGAAGTTCGCGGCATCGTGCTGGCGGTCTCGGTGATCAACGCAGGTTCGGCCGAGCAGCAGCAGGTCGGCCTCGACCGAAACGAATTCTGGAAGTCTGCGCTGGCCAGCGCGATCCTGGCAGAGGAACTGGCCAAGGAGCTAAAACAGAACGATGCCAGTGATCTGTTCATCTACGGCTTGCTGGCCGATTTCGGCCTGCTGGTGCTGGACGAGCACTTGACGCAGCGGCTGGAGACGGCGATCAACCTGACCCATGAGGAACGAATTCCGCTGGGTGTGGCGCAGATGCGCGTGCTGGGGATGAACCATGCGCAGGTCGGCGCGTTCGTGCTCAGCGAGTGGAGATTTCCCGATGAAGCGATCGAGCT
>CAZMLI010000151.1:8268-10305 GCA_964566865.1 uncultured Planctomycetota bacterium | reverse complement strand
TCGCCGCGGCTCGAGAGGGCGAACAGTTCCATCCGGTCGACCTTGTTGGCGATGTTGCGCAGGCGTGGGTCGCCGGCATCGCCGCCGTCTCTGAAGGCGGTGCTCGAGGTTTTGAAACCCATCACCACTTCCTTGTTGTTGCCGGCGAGGGTCATCTGCAGAATGTCGGTCGGCGAGGACTTTTGCGAGACGATCTCGCAGATCACCTTGACCACATATTGCAGATCTCCGCTCTTGGCTTGCGACAGCTTGTGCGCGTTGGCGAACACCTGAACCAGCCCGGAGAGCTGCTGCAAGAAGGCGCCGGTAGCGGGCAGCTTGAGCTCGATCACGCTCGGATGCAACGCGGTGAAGTGGGTGGTCTGACCGTTCGCGTCGACCTTGAAGTAGGCCTCGCAGCGCGGGCACTTGTAGGCGCCGGCGGTGGCCACCTCGAGCAGTCCTTCGCAGTAGGCGCACTGGGTGTCGAAGGGGAACTCGACCTCCTGCGGTGGGGCGGGTGCGACCTCGACCGGCGCGACCGCGACCGGCGCGACCTCGACCGCCTGCGCTTCGACCACCTCGGCGATATCGATCGCCGCAACGTCGTCGAAATCAATGGCTGCGATATCGGTCAGCTCGGCCTCTTCGGGGCCCGCCTGCGCCCCGACGCCGCCGTTGCGCGAGACGGTGTCGAGCGCGGCCTGCGTCGTCTCGTGGATCACGAACAGCGCTAGCAGCCCGAGCATGTCGAAGATGTCCTTGATCTTCTGCGAGACCTCCGCCAGGAACAGATGGCCGCCCGCCTCGGTGAAGCGATCGGCGACCTTGACCATCAGGCCCATTCCCGTGCTGTTGATGTACTTGACATCCTTGAAGTTGAGGATCAAGCAGCGGCAGCCCTTCTCGATCAGGTTGTTCAGCTTCTCGTCGAAGCCCCGAACCGTGGTCTGATCGATCGCCCCGCCGACCTCCGCTACGGTGATGCGCTCGTCTCCAGCGCCGGTCACCGTTCGTGTCTGAAAACTCAGTTCAGCCAATGTGCTACCTTGTCGCGGTCAGGGAATTAAGTAGTGTGCAAAGTAGTGTGCGATTGTGCATTCTGTGCGTATTGGCCTGCCACGCGCGAGCGCTCCCTCTCGTTCTTCGCGCATGTCCTGAACCCGGCAGACCACCGTTTTCCGCTTGTTTTGGCTCTGACGGTGGCGTAGTATGGGCCGAAATCCTACAATTTGCCCACACCTAAGTCAATAGCTTTCCCGGAGTTGATCGAGCATGGGTCTATTCGACAATCTCTTTGGCAAGAAGAAAAGGACCCCTCGGGGCTCGAAGCGTCGCCGCCCCAGCGGATCTGGTGGTCAACGTGGTGGATCTTCCGGCAGCGGTGTTGGCAAACAGCTACGAGGAAAGGGTTTAGCTCGAAAAGAACCCAGCAGTAGCTTCGAGAGTGAAGACGACATCGACCTGGAAGATGTGCTGGTCCAGGATTCGGACCTCGAGGCGCTGGCAATCGAGCAGGTGCCGACGGCGAAGGTGGCGCCGGTGGGCACGCCCGATTCGAGCGCGGTGCTTGCTGCGGAGGCCTCCGAGGCGGTTCGTGTGGTGGAAGAGCTCGACTCGCAGGAAATCGTGGCCGACGCCATCCCGGCCGAGGCGGCCGCGCCCAGCCAGGAGCCGATCGAGCAGATGTCCAACGACTCGCTGTTCGGCGCCGATGACGGGATGGACGTCTCCGATCTGATCGAGCAGACGCCCGAGGAGATCTCGCAGATGGATCTGATCGGCCCCGGAGATGATGATCCGGAGTTGCCCGGCGACGCTAACCTGTCGCGCTTCGGGCCGACGCTCGACAAGCCTGAATCGAGCGAACTCGAGGCGATCGATATCGACGAGAAAGACGCCGCCAGCAGCGTGGCGAACCAGCTCGGGATCGAGGCCGAAGCGACGCTGGAATCCAGCGGTTCGCTCGAGCCCCTGCAGGACGATTCGGTCAACGCGATGCAGGTCGACGACCTGGACGGCGGCTTCATGGACGCGGAAGAAGCCCAGCCGGCGGAG
>CAZMLI010000151.1:0-8168 GCA_964566865.1 uncultured Planctomycetota bacterium | reverse complement strand
GCCCCGGCACTCTGGATGAGGTTCGCGGCGTGCAGACTCAAGCGTCGCGTGCCGCAGAACGGATCGACAGGATCAGCCTCGAGCTCGAATCGCTCCACCGTGAGGTGGCCGCGCGGACCGACAACAAGCTGCGTATGCTGGAGGAGTTGATCCGTCAGGCGGACAAGCGGATCGAGCGTCTCGCGGGAGATCAGCGCGACATGGGCCCGCCGGATCCTGAATGATCGATTTCCCCGAAGGCTTCACCGCGGATGACGTGGGGCAGGGCGACCTGCCCGATCTGGTCGACATGATCGGCGAGTTCTTCCTCGAGCAGAGCGAACTCGAGCCGAGCTACGCCCCGGCGGCTGACTGGCAGGTGAGCGTGGCCAGGTCGGTGCAGGACTATATCTCCGAGCCCCAGGCGTTCGTCCGGCTGGCGCGCCACGAGGGCAGCCCGGCCGGTTTCGTGATCTATGCGGTCCAGACCGAGCCGATGCGGCGGGCTGCCCGTCAGGGCGTATTGCACGATCTCTACGTGCGTCCGCAGTACCGCAGCCAGGGCCTCGGTGCGGCGCTGGTGCGGCACGCGTTGTGGGTCCTGCGCCACGAGGAGATCGAGCTGATCACGCTCAACGTACTGCTCGAGAACGAGCATGCGCAGCAATTCTGGGAGCGCTTCGGCTTCACCCCCTACGTCCAGCGGATGAAGGTCAGCGGCCGCAACCCAGACCACAAGCCACGGCCCGCCCGCCGGGAGTGGTAGGGTCACGGCGATTGCGGCGGGGGCGCCGGCGTTGATCTCGACATCGGCTTGAAGACCAGCAGGCAGGCCGGCAGGAACAGCAGGTCTCCGAGCAGCGCGGCCAGCACCGTCACCTCCATGCAGAGCGCGAAGGTGCGGCTGATCGGGAAGCGGCTGGTCAGCAGCACGCCGAAGCCGATGCCCAGCACGACCGTCGTGACCACGATCGCGCGGCCCGTGCCGATGAAGGTGCGGTTGAGCGCCTTGGCGTAACTCGGGTGGCGCTGAAACTCGGCGCGGAAGCGGGCCATGAAGTGAATCGTGTCGTCGACCGCCAGACCGAGGGAGACGGTGAAGACGATCACGGTCGTGACGCGCAGATCCATTCCGCTGAGGCTGATGAAGCCGAGCGTGACCAGCAGCGGGACCACGTTGGCGATCATGCTGATCAGCGCGGTCTTGATCGAGCGCAGCAGCAGCACCATCACGATAAAGATCACGCCAAAGGCCAGGATCAAGCTGCTGAACAGATCCTCGATCAGGCGGTTGATGCCCTCGCTGGCGACCGGCCCGTCGCCGCTGAGATAGCAGCGGATGCCGAGCTGCTCCTGCCGGGCTCGATCCGCAGCCAGACGCTGGCGAATGCTGGTGAACATCGCGCCGATCACATTCGCGCCGTGGTCGCCGGTCCAGGCGTGGATCCGCAGCATCCGCGCCTGCTCGTTGTAGAGCATGTCGACCAGTCCGGCTTCTCCGCGCTGCGCGAGCAGCAGGCGGGTCTGGCCGAGCAACTGCTGGCATAGCTTGGCGCTGTCCGGAATGCGCCGCTGGCCCGCTGCGCCGAGATTCAGCGCCAGGTTGGCCTCGGCGATCAGGTCGGCGATGGAGAGGCCGGGGTCGCTCAGCTGCTGCGCGTCGAGAAAGCGGGACAGCTCCTGGAGGTAGCGCAGGACCTCGGGGCGCACCGGGCTGCCGCTGTCCCACTCGACCACGATCGAAAACGGTACGACGCCGCTGAAGTGCCGTTCGACCAGGCTGTTGGTCTGGACCATCGGGTCGTCGTCGGGAAAGGCCTCGTAGAGGTTGTTCGTGACATTGATCTTGCTGCCGAGCCAGATGCAGAGGCAGACGATCACGGCCGAGACGGCGAGGATCTTGCGCGGGTGGCGCTGGACCCAGAGGGAGAGGCGCAGGAACGCCCGTCGGCTGCGGCGCTCCGAGGCCTTCATGCTGGGGCGCATGATCGGCTTCAGGTAGCTCAAGATGAGCGGAATCAGCACCACGGTCACGACATAGGCGATCATCAGCCCGGATGCCGCCCAGAGGCCGAAGCGCTGGAGGATTTCCAGCCGCGCGACGCCCAGGCTGGCGAACCCGATCGCGGTGGTGAAGCTGGTCAGGAAGCAGGCGGCCGCCAGGTGCTGCACGGTCTGCTCCAGCGCCGGCTGCTGCCCCACGCCGCGGGCGAGCAGCTCGCGATAACGAAAGAGCAAGTGAATGCCATCCGAGAGTCCGATGACGAAGATCAGCGTGGGGTAGACGTTGTTCAGGATGTCGATGGTCTTGCCCGCCGCGCCGAGCATGCCGACGAAGTAGACGATCGAGATCAGCACGGCCCAGAGCGCCACCGCCATCGCGCGGAAGTCGCGGAACAAGGCCCAGAGCAGGAAGATGAACAGCAGCGCGCAGATCGGGGTGAACGTCTGCTGATCCTGGATCATTCGCTGAACGATCAAGACGCGCGCGGGCGGTACTCCGGTCACGCGCACCGTCACACCCGCCGGTGTCTGGGCCTGTTCGATGGCGGCGAAGAGGGCTTCCATCACCGGCTCGAGGTCGCCGAAGCGCATCAGCTCGGTGTCGACTCTGGCCAGCAGCACGGTCGCCTGGCTGTCGCGGCTGACGATGCGCCCCGCGATCAACGGCTGCGACATCACGACCTTGCGTAGAGCAGCGCCAGATCCCGCGCTGAGGATTGGCTGCGGCAGCAACTGCCCCGGCGCACTGTAGTAGGCGTCGGGCAGTCCGTGCACGCCGACGATGCCTGGCACGTCCGCCAGTTGCCGGCGCAGTTGCTCGAGGAATTGCAAGACCTCGGGTGCGAGCACGTCCGGCGCGGTCACCAGCACCACGGCCGCGTTGTCCTGCCGCCCGAGCGCCTGCTGAAGCTTCACCAGCGTGCGGTAGTCGGCCGATCGAGACTTGAACAGATCCTGCGAGGTGAAGTCGAAGTGCAGCGACCGCAGGCCGACGAGCGCGCCGAGCAGCCCACCCAGCAGCAGTCCGAGCCAGAGCAAACGAAAGCGAAAGAGCAGCGAGATCATCCGGGCGCCCGACGGTCCGTCAGTCCGACTCGACGATCTTGACGCGAATCCGGCCCATCAAGGTGAAACGCTTGTAGGTCAGTTTCAGCGTCTCGACTGTGCCCTTGCGCCAGCGGACAAAGTCGAGCGTCTCGCGTTTTCTGGCCAGAAAATCCCGCCGGGCGGTCATCAGCCGCCGCGTGCCTCGCAGCGGCTTTCCGTCCAGGGTCAGGATGAAGTCACCGCGCTGGAGCTCCTCGATCGCCGTCAGCTCGGTGACCTCGAAGCCGAACGCGTAGGATCGGGCGACCTCCTCCGTGCTCGCCAGGCGATCGCTGCCGGTGAACGCCTCGAGCTGCTGCTTGAGCTGCGCCATATTGCGAAGCGGGCCGCTTGAGTACCACTGGATCAGCGTCACCGTGCGCCGCAGCCGCTCGCCCTGCTTGAGCATGATCTGCGCTCGCATCCGTTGCCACAGATAAGAAAACCCCCTGGCCTCGAGCTGGTGGATCAACCAGCGGCTATCGGCCAGCGAGTCCCGCGGCCTGTTCGCTCTCAGCAGGGATTCGCAGCGGCCGATGTGGCCATTTGCTTCCATCTGCCGCTTCTTGCCCGAAACGGGCAGGTTGAGAAACTGGCTGAACTGCTCGATCGCGCGCGGGTAATTGCGGGCGCCCATCAACTTGATCGCGACGGGCAATCGATAGAAGTAGTAAGTGGGGTCGAGCCGGTACAGCTCGGTCAGGATCGGTTCGCGCGGCGTCTTGAATTTCTTGTAGGTCTCGGCGTACTTGCTGAGGATCAGCTCGCGCAAGTCGGGCAGCAGGTCGCGCGCCGGGACGCGCTCGGCCGGGGTGAGCGCGAGCAACTGCCTGGCGGCCTCCACGCCCTTGCGCTGGCCCATGTAAGCTCTGGCCAGTGCGATGCGCACCGAGTCCGTGGGGTCGCGCAGCAGCAATGCCTCGAGTGCGGTGGCCGCTTCTGCCCAGCGGCCCGCCACCAGTAGCTGAAACGGCAGCTGCTCGCGACACCAGGCCGGGTCCTTGCCGTTCTTGATCAGCGACCGCAGTTGCCGCAGCGCCAGGTCGCCGTTTTTCAGCTCGATGGCCAGCTCCGCCAGCGTGCGGCGCATTTTCCAGTTGGTCGGGCGATAGCCCAGGTATCGCTCGAGCTGCTCTGACGCCGCCTGCTTGTTCCCGCGACGCATCTCCGCCTGGTAGACCTGCCAGTGGATATCCCAGGGGTTGGAGGGCGGCTTGATGGGCGCTTGCGCCTTCTCCGGCTGTTCAGCCTGGCCCAGTACGATCTGCTGTTGCGCGGGCGTCGGCTCGGGAGCGTCGCGGTTGAGGTAAAGCATCAGCAAGGCCGAGCCGATGATGGTCAAGACGATGGGGGTGCCGATGACCAGGGGGGAGAGCGCCAGACGTTTCTCGCGGGAGTTGGTGGCGCGGCGGGCGGACTGTGGGCGACGTTCGCTCGGGCGCCGCTGTGATTTGCTGGTCTCGCGCTTGGCGGGCAGTTCGCGGGAGCTGCGCTTGCGTCCAGAGGATTTACGGAGCTTGTGTCCCCCCGACTCCTGCGCGCCTGGGTCCGGCGGGGGCACCACCTCCGACTCGTCCAGGTTCAGCGTCTCCAGCGAGTATTCCACGGCGGTCGGCAACTGCGGCAGATCATGGGTCATGTTCTCGAACTGCTCGGCCAGCAGGGTCGCCCCCTGGGGGCGGTCTTCGGGGTGCTTGGCGATCATCTTCATGATCAGATTCGAGAGCTGGATGCCCAGGCTCGGATCGACCTCCCGCGGCGTGGGCGGGACTTTTTGAATCTGGTTCAGCAGCGTCGACGCGGTCGAGTCGGCGTCCATCGGCTGGATCCCGGTGACCATGAAGTAGAGCGTCAAGCCGAGCGAGTAAATGTCCGACAGGGCGGTCAGCGACTTGCCGTGGCACTGCTCCGGAGACATGTAGAGCGGCGTTCCCATGATCTGGCCGACCTGGGTGATGTCGTTCTCATTCTCGGCGCGGGCCAAGCCGAAATCGGTGATCTTGATCTGTCTCTCGGGCGTCAGCATCAAGTTGCCGGGCTTGATGTCGCGGTGGATGATGCCTGCCTTGTGGGCCGCAGCCAGCCCGCGCGCCACCTGTCTGCCATAGCCCGCTGCCTCCTCGCCGGCGAGCGGACCGCGTTGCTGGATCAGCTCGTCGAGCGGGTTCCCCTGGACGAACTCCATCACGATGTAGTGGGTGTCATCCAGGCTGTCGACGTCATGAATCCCGACGAGGTTGGGGTGGGTCACCCGGGCGGCCGTTCGGGCCTCGCGCACGAAGCGATCGACCAGTTCCTGATTCTCGGCATGTTCGGCGGCCAGCACCTTGATCGCCACCGTGTTGTCCAGGCGCATGTGCTGTGCCTTGTAGACCGTGCCCATGCCGCCGCGGCCGACGATCTCTTCGATCCGGCAGGAGCCGAGCTGCTGGCCGATCAACGCCGCGGCACGCCCCGAACGCGGTCGGACAGCCTGCGCCTCGCAGGTCGATTCGAGCCCGTCCTTCTTTCTGGGCGGCAAGCGCAGTGTGGTTCCGCAGGCGTCACACGCCATCGAGCCGCCCGCGTCCGCGATATCGACCGGCGCCCGTTGGACTTCCTTGCACTTGGTGCAGCGGACCTTGCGGGGTCTGGGGTTCTTCTTCGACTTGCCTGACATCCGCCACAGGATACCAATTGCGACAAGGCTCGGGAAGAGGATCGATTTTCGTGGCATAATGAGCGCGCACCATGGAGATACCGCCGCTGCTGTTCGTGCTGATCGACGGCTGGCGCCACGACCTTCTCAGCCGCGAGGCAACCCCTTTTCTGGCGCAGCTCCGACAGGCCGGACAGGCCGGTAGCCTGGTCGAGCCGTTCGGGTTTGCGCCGGGGCCGGCGATCTTCGCCGGGCTCTGGCCGGACCAGGCCGGCTACACCCACAAGTTCCACTATGACCCCGCTGGCTCGCCTTACCGCTTCACCCGCTGGATTCCCGACCTGCTGCATCGACTGCCGCGCGGTCCCCGTCTGCTGGAGCGCTGGATCCAGCAGCGCGCAGAGCGCACCTGGCGGGAGCGAGGGTCGACGCTGTCCGGATCGGTCTGGGAGTTGCGCAACGTGCCGCTGTCGCAACGGCGGTTCTTCGATCTCAGCGAGTTCCATCGGCCGGATGCGCCCGGCGCCTTCCGCACGCCGGGGCTGTTCGATCGCGCGCGTGCGGCCGACTTGCCGTACCTCTACCTGGGCGCTCCCGAGACGACGCTGGAAACATCCGCCGTGATGCTGGCGGCCGAGTCGCGACTACAGGCGGACCATCGGCTGCTGTTTGCCCACTTCGGCGAACCGGACTGGGTCGCGCACCGGGAAGGCCCCGGCAGCGCGCCGCACCTGGCGGTGCTGGCGGAGGTCGATCGGGCCGTCTCGCAGCTGCAGGCGCTGCTCGAAGCTCGCTGCGGTGGGCCGGCCAATCTGCTGGCCTTCGGCGACCATGGTTTTCTGCCGGTGAGCGGGACCGTCGACGTGGCCGCGGCGCTGGACGGGCGGGGTCTCGTGTCCGGACGCGACTATGTCGCTTTCCTGGACTCGACCACGGCGCGTCTCTGGTTTCCCGGCACCGACTCGGCCCGCGAATCTGTCTGCGAGGCGCTCGGCGCGCTGTCCGGTCTCACCCGGCTCGCGCCCGAGGATGCGCGGCGCTACCGGGTCGAATTCCGCGGGCGGCGCAACTGGGACGCCTGCTGGGTGGCCGAGCCCGGCATCGTGATTCACCCCGACTACTTCGGCGGCGTCGACAGTCCACCGACCAAGGGCATGCACGGCTACCGCCCGGAGGTCCGCGACAACCATGCCGCCTGGCTGCTCAGCGGGCCGGGGGAGGCGGTGGCCGCGGGCCTGGCGGAGCCGCTGCCGATGGCCGGGCTGCACCAGATCTGCTGCGGGTTGCTCGGGCTGTCGACGCCCTCGATCGCGGCGGACAACGGGCGTCCGTACACCGTGCACGCCGATCCCGCTATCGACGCGCGCATCGAGGCCGATCTGAGCTGGATCAAGTCAGAGTTCCTCGAGCGGCTGCCCGAGATGGAAGGGCTGCTGTTGACCGGCGGATTTGCGCGCGGGGAAGGCACGGTCGTCGCGGATGGCGAGGGCGGGATCCGGCCCTTCAACGACTACGACCTGGTGCTGCTCCACCCCGACACGCCGCAGCGGGCCGCCCTGCTGCGGCACAGTCGCACGATGGCCGAGAAGCTGGGCTTCCGCCACCTGGACGTCATCGCGCTCGACCGCCGGGAGCTGTTCGAGGTCGGTCCGCAGATGTTCTTCGTCGACTTGCGCGCGCAAGGACGCGTGCTGCACGGGGAGCCGGATCTGCTCGAACGGATTCCGCCGCATCCCGCCGCGAGCCTGTCGCCCGAGCAGGTTCGCTTGCTGCTGTTCAACCGGCTGACCTGCGGGCTCGAGGACAGCAGTCCCGCGCTGCTCACGCAGCGCGAGACATCGGCGGAGGCGCGATTTGCCTCGGACTTCATGGCCAGCAAGCTGGTCATCTGCGCCGCCCAGGCGATGCTGATGCGTGCAGGTCGGCACGCACTGACCTTGCGAGACTGCATCGCACAGTTCAGCCTCTTGCACGTGGATCAGCCCAAGGCCGTCGGTCTGGTCGAACGCTACGGCTGGTTCAAGCTGGATCCCATGGGCCACCCCCTCGACGGCAGCGTCGCGGATCACTGGTTCGAGTCGCGGGATTTCTACCTGTCCCAGATCGGGGTCCAGTTCGCAGTCGCGATCGACGACCCGCAGGCGCTGATCGACTTCACCCGGACCCACTGCCACTGGAGTCCGCGCGACCGGCTGCGGCTGGCGTGGCACCGCCTGACCGGCGCAAAGCGCCGCTACGAGGACAACTGGGGTGCGCACCGCAAACGCGATATCGAAGCGGCGGAGTTGTTGCTGATGGCCGCGCCGCAGCGCGATGGTTACCAGTCAAATCTGCTGGAGGAGGCGGCGCGTCGGCTGGCGCCTCACGAGCCGACACCCGACCGCGACTGGGACAGTCTGCGCAAGCTGACGGTGCTGTGCGACTATCGCTGGGTACACCCGATGCTGCCTGACTGCTAGCT
>CAZMLI010000150.1:8294-10321 GCA_964566865.1 uncultured Planctomycetota bacterium | reverse complement strand
CTACTCCATGCCCTCACGGGCGCTCCGAGGCTCCCGCCGAGCCGCTGCACAAGGCCCTGCTCAGCCTCGGCTCGGCGGGAGCCTCGCCCTCCCTTTGCGAGCTTCAGGTCCAGAACCTGACTCGCCTGAGCGGCGCTATTTCCCGGGCGGCTTGAAGCGTTCCTTGTTGGCCATCCACCAGAGCTTCCAGCGTTCCGCGTCCGCGCTCATGCGCTTGCCCGAGAGCCGCTTCAACAGGGCGAAGGTCGTGCGGGTGGTCTCGCTGTTATGCTTGCCCAGTGATTTGATCAGCAGGTCGATTGCCGCCTTGCGCTGGTTCTGCGAAACGAGCAATCCGGCGACGAAGGCGTCTCGCGGCCGCTGGTCTCGCAGCAACGAGGCCAGATAGACCAGCGGCCTGTCGGCCAGATTCTGGTAGTTCTTGGGGTAGACCTTGAAGCGCTGTAGCGGAAAGAGGATCTTGGTCTGGTCGTGCCGGGCGGCGGGCGCCTTCATCCCGACAGGAATGGCGCGCGCGTCAATCTCGATCTCGCGATAGATGTAGCCCTCACCCGGCCAGCGGGTGTCGGGCAAGCGCCAGACGCGCCGCCACTTCTGGTCCTTGCCGAGCGTGATGTCGCTGGTCAACCTGAGATCGATGTCCTGCTCCCGGCCAAGCTTGCGGCCATCGACGTGATAGTCGAACACCTTGTACTTGATGCGGATCACCGAGTGGTGTTCGGCCAGCTTGGACATGTTCTGCGGATCCTTGATCTGGATCTTGCTGCGGATCACGTACTCCTGAGCCGAGTTGTTGGTCACCACGAACGTCAGCTGGATCCGTTCTTTCCAGACGTAGATCCGCTTGTCCACCTCGACCTCGCCCTGGATCGCGGTTGCCGCGAACCGCCGGGACTTGAAGGTCTTGCGCAGCGCCTTGAGGCGCAGCTGGAGCTTGCCGGGCATGCCCGGCTCGACCAGGCGCAGCGCGTCGATCAAATCGATCGCGGCGGAGTAGCGCTCCTGGCGACCGAGGTCTTCGATCCGCTCGAGCTTGCGCTTCAAGTAGGCGATGATGAATCGCTCCCAGTTCTTGCGCATCATCCGCTGCAACCGCAGCGTCTCCAGTTGCCTGGCCGAGTTCGCCTTCTGCGTGGTGCGCAGGCGCGCCCGCTCCTCGATGCGGGACAGGACATAGCGGTAGTGCTCGGCTGCGCGGGTCTTGAGCCGCAGCTTGATGAACGGAACGACGGGCGGGCCGAGCGTCAGCAGCCGCTTGATCGCCCGATCGCGTAGCTCGTCGTCCGCGCCCTCGACATAACTGAAGAGGACCCGCAATTCGCGGCCGGGTTTGCTGGGATCGGGATTCTCGGCCAGGAGATGACCCGCCCCACCGACCAGCAGAAACAGGAACAACAGGTAGCGTGGTTTCATGGCCCCCACGATCTCATGATTATTGGATTTGGAAATGCGCGCCCTTGGTGTCCCACCAGGTTTCCCAGGTCTTGATCACCTTCTCGCGCCGATCCATCACGCCGTCGGGCTGAAAGCCGAAGCTCTGGCCCGCGGCCTTGCGCAGGATCTCGATGCAGTTGAACCGAACGAACTTGTCCTGGCTGCGCAGGCTGCGAATCAGCTCGGGGATGCCGCGCTTGTCCTTGTACAGCACCAGCAGACGGGCCGCCTTGCGCCGGACCTTGCCGGACACGTCGTTGATTCCCTTCTGGTAATAGGACCGCCCGGCCTGACCCAGCAGTCGCTTGAAGGACTGCAAGACCGCCAGCCGAACCAGCAGCGTCTTGTGCTCGAGCAACTGGCCCATTTCCGCTGCGGCGCGGGGGTCACCGACCTCCGCCAGGATGTCGAGCAGATCGAGCACCAGCGCCGTGCGGCTGTCCTTGAGATGCGAGAGCAGCGTCGGCACCGCGGCCTTGCCCGACTCGAGCAGAGACTCGCGCGCAGCGAGGCGCACCGAGCCGTTGCGGTCGAGCAGTTCGGCGACGGCCCGGCTGTAACTGCTCGAACCGACCTTGGGCTCCCCGGGCTCC
>CAZMLI010000150.1:0-8194 GCA_964566865.1 uncultured Planctomycetota bacterium | reverse complement strand
CATCTCGAGCTTCTTCGCGCGCTCCGCGGCCAGACGTTTCTGCTCCAGCTTCCGCGCTCGTTCCGCCGCCACACGCGCCATCTCGAGCTTCCTCGCTCGCTCCGCGGCCAGGCGTTTCGCCTCCAGCTTCTTCGCGCGCTCCGCGGCCAGGCGTTGCGCCTCGAGCTTCTTCGCGCGCTCAGCGGCCAGGCGTTTCTGCTTCAGCTTCCGCGCTCGTTCCGCCGCCTCGAGCTTCTTCGCGCGCTCCGCGGCCAGGCGTTTCGCCTCTAGCTGCTTCGATCGCTCCGCGGCCAGACGTTTCGCCTCTAGCTGCTTCGCCTTCTCTGCCGCCAACCTCGCTGCCTCTATCCGTTCAGCCTTGATCCGCTCGGCCTTGATCCGTTCAGCCTTGATCTGCTCGGGCGTCTGGGTCGGGGTGGCTCGCTTCGCCGTCTCCGCTCCTGCTTGCGCGCTCGCTTTGCCGCGATGCGTGCCAGTAAAAGTCTGCTTCGGCGCACGCAGACGATTCTCGGGCACCGGCTTGCGCAGCACCACCTTGCGCGGCGCTCGCACGGGTGCCTGAACCACCTTGGCTGGATTTCCTGAGCGGTTGCGCAGCATCACCAGCGCCGTCGACAGCTGCTGGCGCACCAGCACGTTCGTCTCCTCCTGATCGACCCGCATCAGGTGCGGCAAGGCGCGTGGATCGCCGATCATGCCCAGCGCGCGGACCGCCGCCGCCCGCACGATCGGATCCGGATCTTCCAACCCATGATCGCTGATCGTCTTGACCACCTCCGGATCGCCGATCTGACCCAGCGCCTGCAGCGCGTTCTGCCGCACGATCGGATAGGGATCGCGCACGGCCATCGCCAGCGGGACCAGCACCTCCTCGTCTCCATAGAGCGAGACGATCTGGCCGGCATACAGCGCCGCCGCCGCGCGAATCGCCGGGCTCTTGGCGCGAAACAGCCGCAGCACGCGGTTCTGGTCGACCAGCGGATAACGCATGATCGACAGCGACGTCAGCGCGTTGGCGACGACCGCATCGTAAGGGTCGTCGAGCGCCAGGGTCAGGTACGGCGTGTAGCGCTCGTCCCCGCTGAAGGCGACCGCCAGCGCGGCAACCGCCCGCTCGTTGGGGTTGCCGCCCTCGAAGGCCGCCACCAGCTCGTGAAAGCGGCTGCGAATCAGGTTTTGAATCTGCTCCTCGCGCTGGCTGGCGGCAAAGGTCTGGCCGTCGGCATGCGCCGCTTCCCAGGCCTTGAGCTGCTGATCCAGACTGCTGAAGAACTCGATCTGGTTCTCGACCGGCGTGGACTTGCAAGCGCTCGAAACGACCAGCACCGCGCAGACCAGCATCAATCCGATGGTTCTCATCTGTGTCTCCCTCTCACCGAGCATACTCGACAATTCGCTTCTCCCGGATCAAGGTCACCTTGACCCGCCCGGGGAAGTCGAGTTCCAGGCGTATCTCCCGGGCGATGTCAGCGGCCAGCTCGCGAGCCTTGGCATCGTCCACCTCTTCTGGGTCGACCAGCACGCGCAACTCGCGGCCGGCCTGAATCGCAAACGCTGTCTCGACGCCCAGGAAGCTGTTGGCAATCATCTCCAGCCGCTCCAGACGCTTGACGTATTGATCGAATGACTCCCGACGCGCACCGGGGCGCGCCGCGCTGATCGCATCGGCCGCGCAGACCAGCGCCGCATATTGCGGTTGCTTCTCGACCGGCTGATGATGGTCGCGCGCAGCCTCGACCACCTCGGCCGCCTCGCCCTGCTCCGCGAGCAGACGTGCGCCGAGTTCCGGATGCCCCTCATCCCCGCTGCCCCGCAGCACCTTGCCGATGTCGTGGAACAGACCGGCCCGCAAAGCCAGCTCCCGGTCCAGGCCGACCTCGCCGCCGATCGCGGCGCAGAGGTAGGCCACCTCGATCGAATGATAGAGGATGTTCTGGCCAAAGCTGGTCCGGTACTTCAATCGTCCCAGCGGCTCGGTCAGCGCCTCTCCCACGGCGCTCAACCCGAGGGCCGCGAGCACCTCGGTCCCGACCTGACGCAGCTCCTCGCTGACCGCCTCGCGATAACGCGCGACGAGTCCCTCGATCACGGATGCGTCGAACAGCTCGTGCTCGAGCAGATCCTCGATCGCCCGCCGCGTGATCTCGCGCACGACGCCATCGGCGTGCGAGATGTACAACGTGTGCTGCTCGGTGTCGTGCTTCAGATCGACGTCCAGCAGCGCCTTGATCAGCCCCTGGAGATCGAACGACTCGGGGATCTCGATCAGCTCGCCGCCCCGCTGCAAGCGCAGCAAGGAGGAGGGCAGCGGGTGCGCGTGGGAGACCTGACAGCGACCGACGGCGACACCGATGATGCGGCGCGCCTGCAGGTCAGACAGCTCGATCAGTTCGTCGAGGCGGCGCGCCTGCATCCGGCTCACCTCATCCTCGATGCCCTTGTTGACGCCCGTGCGAATCTCGTCAATCTGGTCCAGGGTCCGATCGCCAATCCGTTCGAGCAGCCGCTGTTTGAACTGCTCGCGACGACGCTCCAGCTTGCCCGCCAGCCGCGCGACATCTCTCCGGCGCTCGGCCAGCTGACGATCTTCCTCGAGCAGCTCTGCTTCGCGCAGGTCGAACTGGCTGGCTTGCTGATCGAGAAATTGAACCTCCTGGTAGATCTGCGACCGACGGTTGGTCATCAGGCGGGTGGTCTGTCGCATGAACCGGCCACTCTGCTGGCGCTGGCGCTGATAATCCTGACGGAACTCAGAGGCCATCCGTTCGCCGAGACGCGCGCGGGCATCCGACGACCGCAGACCGACGCGGGTCGCCTCCCTGCGCGCGGTGGCCAGCGCGCTGCGGTCGACCAGCAGCGCGAGCAGGTAACCGCAGGCCAGCCCGACACAGATCGCGATGGTGCCCGTCATGCTAGACGCATTGTAGCGAACAAGACTGTGGAGGATGGCAAAAAGGGCCGGGAAACGGCCCTTTTAGCCAACCATGGCTGTCTCAGGAGTCGAAGACGCCACCCTCTTCGGCCTCGGTCGACTCCGCTGTTTTCGGTTCGGCCTCAGCGGAGTCCTCGCCCTCCTTCGCGGAGCCGAAGATGCCGTCCTCTTTGCCGGACTCAGGCGCCTCCTCCTTCGTCTCGCTCTCGGCGGGCGCTTCCTCGCTCTCGGCGGGCGCTTCTTCGCCCTCCGCGGCCGCTTCTTCGCCCTCCGCGGCCGCCTCGCCGCTGGCCTTCACACCCGGCGCGCTGATCAGCGTCAGGCCGATCTTCCGCTCATCGCGGTCGACACGCAACACCTGGACTTCGACCATGTCGTCGACCTGGACGACTTCCTCGGGGTTGTTCACCTTGCCGTCCGACAGCTCGGACACGTGCAGCAAACCCTCGAGATTGGCTTCCAGCTCGACGAATACGCCAAAGTTGGTGATCTTGGTGACCTTGCCCTTGAAGATCTCTCCCGGCTGATAGCGGCCGGGGATGTCCGACTCCCACGGATCCTCGTCCAGCTGCTTCATGCCCAGCGCGACCCGTCGCTTCTCCTGGTCGACCGAGAGCACCTGAACCCGCAGCTTGTCGCCCTTCTTGACCAGCTCGGACGGATGATTGACCTTCTTGACCCAGCTCATGTCGGAGATGTGCAGCAGGCCGTCGATGCCCTCCTCGATCTCGACGAAGGCGCCGTAATTGGTCAGGTTGCGCACGCGTCCTTCGAGGATGGTGCCTGGCGGGTACTTCTCTTCCAGCAAGATCCACGGGTTGAGGCCCGTCTGCTTCATGCCGAGCGAGATCTCCTGCTTCTCCTTGTTGATGTTGAGCACCTCGACGTCGACGATGTCACCGATCGCGACCACCTCGGAGGGGTGGTTGATCCGCCGGGTCCAGCTCATCTCGGAGATATGCACGAGGCCTTCGATGCCGGTCTCGAGCTTGATGAACGCGCCGTACTTCATCACGTTGACCACGCGGCCCTTGACCCGCGAACCGACCGGGAACTTCTTCTCGACATTGACCCACGGGCTCTTGGTCTTCTGCTTGAGGCCCAGCGCGATGCGCTCGCGCGCATAGTCGATCGAGAGGATCTTGACCTCGACCTTGTCGTCGATCGAGAGCAGCTCCGAAGGATGGCTGATCCGGCCCCAGCTCATATCGGTGATATGCAGCAGGCCGTCGATACCGCCCAGGTCGACGAACGCGCCGAAGTCGGCCAGGTTCTTGACCTGCCCCTCGACCGTCATGCCCTCGGCGATGCGCTCCATCAACATCTTCTTCTGCTGTTCGCGCTCCTGCTCGATCAGCTTGCGACGACTGACGACGATGTTCATCCGGCTCTCGTCGATCTTGAGAATCTGGCACTCGAGCTCCCGCCCGATGAACTCGGAGATGTCGCCCGTCCGGCGAATCGAGATCTGGCTGGCGGGCAGGAACACCGGCACACCGGCGTCCAGCAGCAGCCCACCCTTGATCTTGCGTACGACGCGTCCCTGGATCAGATCGCCTTCCTTCTTGGTTGCGATCAGCTGATCCCAGGACTTGATCCGATCCGCCTTCTTCTTCGAGAGAACGATCAGGCCCGAGTCATCCTCGACGGACTCGAGAAAGACCTCGATCTCGTCGCCCTCTTCCACTTCCTGGGCGTCGGAGAACTCCCAGAGCGGGATGATGCCCTCGGATTTGTAGCCTACATCGACGATCACCTCGTCGTTGACGATGGTCAGTACGGTGCCCTTCAGGATCGAGTCCAGCTTGAAGTTCTGGATCGAGTCCTCATAGAGCGCGGCCATCTCCTCGTCGCTAATATTGCCCTGCGCAGCGGCGACTCGTTCTTCGAACTCCTCGGGGCGTAGCTCGAGCTTCTTTATCAGTGCGTTCGTCGTCTTCAGCATCATCAGGTTGTTGGTCGCGACCGGCCGTCCGGTCTCCTCAGTACTACGTAAGAGTCACGTTAAATGACCAGGCGAACCACGCCTGATCGCCAGGATACAGCACCACGGGATAAGGGGTGTCCCCACACCTACAACTCGCAAGGACGCGGCATGTTAGGGCCTGTTCGGGGGCATTGCCACCTATTAAATGGTGCGCAGAGCACGGAGCCGACAGAGCTCGGCCTGCCAGACTTCGGGGTCGCCAGGGGTCTCCAGCAACATGGGCCGGCCCTTGAACCGTAAGTCGTTCAGCAGCAAGCGGAACGGCTCGATCCCCAGTTCCCCTTCGCCGATGTTCGCGTGTCGATCCACCCGACTGCCGAGCGGCTTCTTGGAGTCGTTGAGATGAAAGCAGCCGATGCTCTCCAGGCCCAGCAGATCCTCGAACCGATCGAAGGTCAACGCGTAGCTCTCGGCGGAGCGCAAATCGTACCCGGCCGCAAACGCGTGGCAGGTGTCGAAGCAGGTCCCGAGCCGCTGCGGATATCGGCTGCGTCCGATCAGGTCTCGCAGCTGCTCCATCCGCCAGCCGACGCTCGTCGTGCCCTGGCCCGCAGTGATCTCGAGCAGCACCCGGACCTGGCCCTCGGTCTGTTCGAAGGCGCGGTCCAGGCCGCGGGCGATCTTGTCGATGCCGGCCGTTTCGCTCGCCTGCCCGTGGATTCCCGGGTGCAGCACGATCTGGTCCAGACCGAGAAAAGCGCAGCGCTCGAGTTCGATCTTCCAGGCGTCGAACGACCGGTTCCACAAGGCATCGGTATCGGCGGCCAGGTTGATCAGATAGCAGGCGTGCACGACGATCTGATCGATCCCGGTCTCGCGCCGCGCCAGGTCGAGCCGCTCTCGATCCTCGTCGGTCAACGGCTTGGCCGCCCAGCCGCGATTCGACTTGCTGAAAATCTGGATCGCATCGCAGCCGATGGCCCTACCACGCGCCGGCGCCAGATAGATTCCTCCGGCAATCGAGATATGCACCCCTAACATTTTTCCCAGTATACTCGCGCCACGCTCGATGATCTCCTTCCTCTGTCACTGCGGTCAGATGATCCACGTTCCGCCCGAAATGGGCGGGCAGCAAGGCCAGTGCCCGACCTGCAACTCGGTACTGACGGTGCCCGAATCCAGCGAGCCGCCGCCGCCGGTACTGGGACCCCGCATGCAGACCGAAGATCCGCCCGCCGCGGTGTCTCGCATCTGCCCGGCTTGCGGAGAGACGATCAAGGCGGTGGCGCGAAAGTGCCGTTTCTGTGGAGAGATCCTCGACCCGTCGCTGCTGGCGGCACGACGGGTCTACGGCGACGAGAGGGCGGCGCCGGTCAGCGGCGGCAGCGGCCGGAGTCCGGCATACCAGCCGACCAGCGGGCTCGCGCTGTCCAGCCTGGTCTGCGCACTCTGTACCGTTCTGACTTTCGGACTGACCGCGCTACCGGCCGTGGTCCTGGGCCATCTGGCGCTGGGCAAGATCAAGCGAGGCGAAGCCCAGGGCGCACGCATGGCCAGCATCGGGCTGCTGCTAGGCTACGTCGTTCTGGCGGGCATCGGACTGATCTTGTTGATCAGCCTGATGGCCTGATTTTCGATCCTCGGCCGAAGTGATTAAAGGATTGAAAAACGGTTGAGATCGTGCGAGATGTCCCAGCATGTCTGTCGATCTCGATCAACTCAATGAAGTCTCCAACCGCGTTCGCCGCAATAGCCTCAAGATGATCGCGGCGGCCGGCTCAGGTCACCCCGGCGGCGCACTCTCTGCGGTCGAAATCCTGGTCGTGCTCTACCTGCACGAGATGAACCACCGTCCCGACGAACCCACCTGGGCCGATCGAGACCGGTTCGTGCTTTCGAAGGGACATGGCTGCCCGGCGCTCTACGCCGTGCTCGCCGAGTCCGGCTATGTCGAAGAGGCCGAGCTGATCAACTTGCGCAAGCTGGGCAGCCCGTTTCAAGGGCATCCCGACCGTCGCAAGCTGGATGCGATCGAGGCCTGCACGGGCTCGCTCGGTCAGGGCTTGTCGCTGGCCATTGGCATGGCGCTCGGCCTGCGCAACACCTCGCGTGTCTACTGCATGATCGGCGACGGCGAGTCTCAGGAGGGGCAGGTCTGGGAGGCCGCGATGTTCGCGCCGACCCACAACCTGGACAACCTCTGCGCGATCACCGACTGGAACAAGCTCCAGCTCGACGACCGCTGCGACAACATCATCAAGATGGGATCGCTGGCGGACAAGTGGCGGGCATTCGGCTGGCACGTCGTCGAGATCGACGGCCACGACCTGTCGCAAGTGATTCAGGCCTTCGAGTCGTTCAACCAGACCAGCGGAAAGCCGACGATGATCATCGCCGAGACGGTCAAGGGCAAGGGCGTTTCGTTCATGGAGGATGCCGTGGAATGGCACGGCATCGCGCCAAACCAGGACCAGCTGGCCGCAGCACTGGCCGAGCTCGGGGAGGGTAGGTGAGATGACGGCAGCCGTCAAGGTTCGGGAGTTCGTGATGGGCAAGGCAACCCGGGACGCCTATGGCGAGACGCTGCTGGCGCTCGGCGAGGCACACCCGGACATCTTCGTGCTCGACGGAGACCTGGCCAAGTCGACCAAGACCCATAACTTCGGGCAGCGCTTCCCGGAGCGCTTCTTCAACGTCGGTATCGCCGAGGCCAACATGGTCTCGATTGCGGCCGGCCTGGTTTCCACCGGCAAGACGGTCTTCGTCAGCAGCTTCGCCGTCTTCCTGATGTGCAAGGGCTTCGATCAGATCCGCGTCGGCGTCAGCTACTCCGGCTTCCCGGTCAAGCTCGTCTCCAGTCATGGCGGCATCTCGATCGGCGAGGACGGCCCGAGCCAGGCCAGCGTCGAGGATCTTGCGCTGGGGCTGGCGCTGCCCAACATGACCGTCTGCGTGCCTGCTGACGAGATCGCCGGCGCAGCACTGATCCGCCGCGCATATGACGATCCCGGCGCCGTCTATATCCGCACCGGCCGCCCCAAGGCTCCGATCGTGCACAGCGCCGACACCTCCTTCGAGTTCGGCAAATCGATCCAGCTCGCCGAAGGACAGGACGTCACGCTGATCGCTTGCGGTCTGCTGGTCGCTGAAGCGCTCAAGGCGCACGACACCCTGGCGGCCGAAGGAATCTCCGCCCGCGTGATCGACATGCACACCCTGCGACCGATCGACCGCGACGCAATCGAACGCGCCGCCAAGGATACCGGCGCGATCGTGGTGGCCGAAGAACACCTGATGACGGGCGGCCTGGGCTCCGTCGTGGCCCACGAGCTGGC
>CAZMLI010000149.1:3300-10350 GCA_964566865.1 uncultured Planctomycetota bacterium | reverse complement strand
ATGCCGATCTCTCAGAAGCTCCAGCGTATCATCGTCAAGGCCTCATGGATTCGCAAGATGTTCGAGGAAGGCGGTCGGCTGAAGGCCGAGCATGGCGCCGAGAATGTCTTCGACCTCTCGCTCGGCAACCCGGTGCTCGAGCCGCCCGAGGCATTCAAGCAGGCGGTCGCCAAGCTCGCCAGCGACCCGGTTGCGGGGCAGCATCGCTACATGATGAACGCGGGTTATGACCAGACGCGGCAGGCGGTGGCCGACCACCTGGCGACCCAGACCGGAAAGTCGTTCGACATCGGCCAGCTGATCATGACCGTCGGCGCGGGCGGTGGCCTGAACGTGATCCTGAAGACGATCCTCGACCCGGGGGATCAGGTGATCATCATCCGGCCGTTCTTTCCCGAGTACCACTTCTACATCGACAACCACGGCGGCGAGGCGGTGGCGGTCGACTGTCTCGACGACTTCGGGCTGGACCTCGATGCGATCGGCGCGGCGATCAACGAGAAGACGCGCGCGGTGATCCTCAACTCGCCCAACAATCCGGCCGGCAACATCTATCCGGCCGAGCAGGTGGCGGCGCTCGGGGCGCTGCTGGCTGAGCAGTCGCAGGCCCACGGCCGCGCGATCTACCTGATCGGCGACGAGCCGTACCGCAAGATCACCTACGACGCTGCGCAGGTGCCGTGGATCTTCGATCACTACGCGGCCAGCATTCTGGTCACCAGCCACTCGAAGGATCTGGGGCTGCCGGGCGAGCGAATCGGCTACATCGCGATCGGGCCCGAGGTGGCTGGCCGGGAGAAGCTGTTCGGTGGCATGGTCTTCAGCACCCGCACACTGGGCTTCGTCAATGCGCCGGCCTTCATGCAGCGCGTCGTCGCCAGCTTGCAGGACGTGCAGGTCGAGATGTCCGGCTATCTGGCCAAGCGGGACAAGCTGTACGAGCAGCTGACCGCCAGCGGCTACGAAGTGATCAAGCCGCAGGGCGCGTTCTACATGTTTCCCAAGGCGCTCGAGAGCGACGACGTGGCCTTCGTGCGCAAGCTGCAGGAGGAGCTGGTGCTGGTGGTCCCGGGGACCGGCTTCGGCATGCCGGGCTACTTTCGCATCTCCTACGCCGTCGACGACTGGGTGGTCGACGGCGCGCTCGCCGGGTTTGCCAAGGTGGCCAAGCAGTACCGCTAGCGGGGCTTGGCGCTGTAGGTGAACTGGCTGTAGCCGCCGAAGCCATTGGCGTAGGTCGGCTGCTGGACCGGCCGGGTGTAATAGTTGTTCCGGATCACCGTTCGACGGACGATGACCGGCCGCGGCGTGTAGGCGGGCCTGCTGTAGCTGTAGTAGGCCGGGCGCTGGTAGGAGCTGTAGCTGTAATACGGCCGGTGGTAGGAGTGGTGATAAGCGCGCTGGTAGTACGGGCGGGCGTGGTGACCGCTCGAGTAGCTGTAGCTGCGGCCGCCGGTTCCGTAATAGAGCGATACGCCGTATGGGCTGATGTCAAAGCCCCAGCGATCTCTGGCCTGGGCCTGGTCCGCGAAGGTCATTCCCGCGACTGCCACGAGGGCCACCAGTGCGACTGCGCTCAGCTGCTTCATCGGGGGGTCTCCTGTTCTGACTCGGATGAATGGGACAGGCCGGAAGCGGCTGCTTCCGGCCCTTGTGGAGGTGTGCTGCGCGGCTATTTGTGGCCGTAATGCGTGCCACCGTGCCAGCCGTAGGTCGAGCTCCTGTGGTAGCCATGGTGGGTGCCGTGACGGTAAGGACTGGCGTAGCCCCGAGCGTGAGTGCCGTAACCGTACGAGCGGCTGCCGTAATGGTCAGCGCGGTGCGAGTAACCATAGGTGCCGTAGCTCGGCGTGGTGCTGTGACGGCTGTAGGTCCGGTAGTGAGTTCGCGGGTAGTAGGTGCTGCGGTGGTAGGTGGTGCGCGGATAGTGATAACCGCTCGAGTAGCTGTAGGATCCGCCGCCGGTCTTGTAATAGACGGTCGTGCCATACGGGCTGATTTTGAAACCCCACTTGTCCTTGGCCATGGCGGCTTCACCAGCAGACAGGGTCACGACGGCCACGATCGCCAGGATTGCCACATTGCGAATGTTCATGGTTTTACTCCTCCACTGTGCAGTAACCGGACCTTGCGGCCCGAGTGAATCTACCAGGGGAAACGCAAGTGCTGTGCCAGGCCGATATCTGCCTCGAAAGGCGGTTTTAGCTCTCTCCCGGCCTGGATGTGTCCTCTTAGTGGGACACTAGCTGTCCATTTCTGCTTTCAGCCGTTTCAGCGCCAGATGGGCCTCCTCCGGCGTCATATCGTCCGGATGCAGGTCCTGTAGCAGTTCCAGCGTGCTGTCGTAGAGATCGAAGAGCAAGCTGGTCTGGCGCTTCTTGGTCCGGGGGACACGTCGTGCCTCGGGATTCTTGCGGCCGGTCGGATCGGGCGCGTCCTTTTCGAGCCGTTCGAGGATTTCGGTCGCGCGCGTGATCACCTCGGTCGGAATGCCGGCGAGCTGCGCCACATGGATGCCATAGCTGCGGTCGGTGCCGCCCGCGGTGATCCGGTGCAGGAAGATCACCCGCTGCCCCTCGTCGCGTACGGCCACCTGGTAGTTGACCACCTCGGGGTAGATGCGCGCCAGATCGGTCAGCTCGTGATAATGGGTCGCGAACAGCGTGCGCGCGACGATCTCGCTGCGCAGATACTCGGTCAGCGCCCAGGCGATCGCCACGCCGTCGAAGGTACTGGTCCCACGGCCGACCTCGTCGAGTATCACCAGGCTGCGCTCGGTGGCGTGGTTGAGAATGTTGGCCGTCTCGTTCATCTCGACCATGAAGGTGCTGTTGCCCTTCGACAGCTCGTCGGCCGAGCCGATGCGGGTGAAGATGCGGTCGACCAGGCCGATCCTGGCGGTCTCGGCCGGCACGAAGGAGCCGGTCTGGGCCATCAGCACGATCAGCGCGACCTGACGAATGTAGGTCGACTTGCCGGCCATGTTGGGGCCGGTCAGGATCTGGATCGGATGTAGCCGCTCGATGTGGGTGTCGTTGGGCACGAACTGCCGCTCGCTCAGCTCCAGCACCGGGTGGCGGCCGGCGACGATCTCGAGCGCCACGCCGTCGTCCAGGATCGGGCGCACGTAGCGCCGCTCGCGCGCTACCTCGGCCAGCGTCTGGATCAGGTCCAGGTGCGCCAGCGCACGCGCGGTGTCCTGGATCCGGGCCAGCGCCGCCGCGGCCTGCGCGCGCAGCTCCAGAAACAGGTCGTACTCCAGCTCACGGATGCGTTCGTCCGCCGAGAGCGCCTTCTCCTCGAACTCCTTCAGCTCGGGCGTGATGTAGCGCTCGGCGTTCTTCAGTGTCTGGCGGCGGATGAAGCTGTCTGGCACGCGGCTGGCGTTGCTGTGCGTCACCTCGACGTAGTAGCCGAAGACCCGGTTGTAGCCGACCTTCAGCGAGTCGATTCCGCTCTCGCTCGCCAGTCGCGCCTGGTACTCGGCGATCCAGCTGCGCGCGTCGCGCTTGATCCCGTGCAGCTCGTCCAGCTCGTCATGATAGCCGGTGCGGATCAGGCCACCTTCCTTGAGCGTCATCGGTGGGTCGTCGACCAGCGCGCGTTCGATCAGCGCCGACAGCTCGGTCAGCGGATCCAGCTCGCCGATCTGTCGGCGCAGCGCGGGGGCGTTCAGCTGTTCGAGCAGCGCGATCACCGGCGGGATCGCGGTCAGAGAGCGGCCCAGCGCGGCCAGGTCGCGCGCACCGGCGCGCTCGCAGCCCAGGCGGCTGGCGATGCGCTCCAGGTCGGCCACGTCGCGTAGCGATTGGCGCAGTCGCGCGCGCACACCATCCGCGTCGTAGAGTGACTGGACCGCATCCAGCCGGGCGTTGATCGCCTCGATCTGCACCAGCGGCGAGCGGATCCAGCTGGCCAGCAAGCGCGAGCCCATCGCGGTGCGGGTCTCGTCGAGCACGCCGAGCAGCGTGCCCGAGCCCCGCAGGCCGCGCAGCGTGCGGGACAGCTCCAGGCAGTGCTGGGTGGCGCGATCCAGGTGCATGTGCAGTCCGGGGTGCAGCCGGCGCAGCGTGCGGATGTGGCGCAGCGCGACGCGCTGCGTCTCGCCCAGGTAGTGCAGGATCGCGCCTGCCGCGCCGATGCCCTCGGCGCCCAGAGTTTCGCAGTCGAAGCCGGAGAGGTTGGAGGTGCCGAAGTGCCGCGTCAGCGCTTCGTAGGCGGTCTCGCGGCCGTAGGCCCAGCGCGGGGTGAAGGTCGCCATCGCCGGCGTGGTCTCGCGCAGTGCCAGCTCGATGCCGCCCTCGAGCCCGCGCTCATCTTCCGGTAGCAAGATCTCGGCGGGGGAGAGTCGCGCGACCTCGTCGCAGAGCTTGTCGCGGATGACCTCGGTCACCTCGAACAGCCCGGTCGAGAGGTCGACCCAGGCCAGCCCGTACTGCTTCTTGCCCGGCATGACGGCGGCGAGGAAGTTGTTGCTGCGCTCGTCGAGCACATCGTCCTCGGTCAGCGTGCCGGGCGTGACGATCCGCACCACCTTGCGCGCGACCAGTCCCTTGGCCTTGCGCGGATCCTCCACCTGCTCGCAGATCGCGACGCGGTAGCCCGCGCGAATCATCTTGGCCAGGTAGCCGTCGGCCGCCTTGACCGGGATGCCCGCCATCGGGATCGGGTTGTCGGCGTTCTTGTTGCGGCAGGTCAGCGTGATGCCGAGCACGCGGCTGGCGATCTGCGCGTCCTCGAAGAACATCTCGTAGAAATCGCCCATGCGGAAGAACATGAGCGCGTCCGGATGGTCTTTCTTGGCGGAAAGATACTGATCGAACATCGGGCTGCTGGTGGGGGCGCGAGACATGCGGATATGTTAGTTTGGCGCGGATGAGCGAGCAAGCCTGGGGCCAGTTTCGCAGCGGGATGCTGAGGCGGGTGGAGTTCGACCGGCTCTTCGGCGTCGCGTTCTACCTGCCACCGCCGCCGCCGCTGGTAGAGCCGGTCGCGGAGCCGGTTGCGCCGACCGATACCGACTACGCGCCGAGCGAGGTCGCGGGGCTGGGTCTGCCGGTGCCCGAGACGCCGGCCGGGCGCGCGGGGGCGCTGGCGCAGCTGAAGCTCTACGCCGATCTGTGCAGGGCGTGTGGCCTGCACGAGGGGCGGACCAAGGGCGTCTTCGGCGTGGGTCCTGCGGACGCGCGGTTGATGGTGATCGGCGAGGCGCCGGGCAAGAACGAGGATCTGCAGGGCGAGCCGTTCGTCGGGCTGGCCGGGGAACTGCTCGATCGACAGCTCAAGGCGATCCACCTCTCCCGAGAGCAGGTCTACATCTGTAATACGGTCAAGTGCCGGCCGCCTGGAAACCGCAATCCGCAGCCCGAGGAGATGACCAGCTGCAATCCGTTTCTGGTGCGTCAGATACAGCTGATCCAGCCGGAGCTGATCCTGGCCAGCGGCAAGGTGGCCGCGCATCGGGTGCTGGGGCTCGGCGCCGAGGTCTCCGTCGGTCGGATGCGCGGCCGGATGCACGATTACCAGGGCATTCCGGTGATCGTGACCTACCACCCGGCCTACCTGCTGCGCGAAGGCCGCGGCTCGGCCGCCTATCGCAAGGCCTGGGACGATCTCAAGCGCGTGCGCGATTCCCTCGGACTGAAACAGGACGGGGATCAGGATTGACCCGCCTCTGCTTGCTGCTGCTGGTCTGGTGCGCGGGCGCCGGCGCCGATGCGGTCGAGCAGACCCACAAGATCCTGGCACAGATTCATAAGTCCGGCAAGCCAGAGAAGTTCCGAAAGATGCTGGGCAAGACGGCCCGGGTCGCGGAGCTGCGCGAGGCGCCGAAGCTGGGTCGCGGCGCCGTCGTGGGCAAACTGCACAAGACCGGTCGCAAGATCCTGGTGATCCGGCTGCTGTTGCGAAAGAAGCGCTACGACCAGGCCACCCTGCTCTGGCGCCTGACCAGGTAGGCGTCAGGCCCGCTTACCGGTTTTGCGCTGGAACAGGGCCACCGTCCGTCGCGTCGTGCGTCTCCGGCTGAAGTAGAGCGCGCGCAGCAGCGACTTGCGCATCGCCGATGCGTTTTCAGGCTCGATCATGACCGGTCCGCCGTTACGTCCGGCCGGCAGCCGCCACAGCTCCGCGGCGCCGCAGGCGGTCAGCTTATCGCGCAGGTAGCCCCAGGAGAGCACGCCGATCTCCAGCAGTAGCTCGCCCAGAGTCCGGTTGATGCCCTGGCGCTGCCAGGCCTCTCGCGCCAGGCGACAGGCTTCCAGCGTCTTGACGTCGACCAGTTCGTAACAACAGACCAGCTCGCCGAGCAGGCGGTCCTGCTTCGCGGTCAGGCGGATCGGCTCCCCATAGGGTTGATCGCGTCCGAGGAATTTCTGCTGGGAGGCCAGCAGATCGACATAGTCCATGTCGTCGAGCAGGCCCGATTCGAGTAGCAGGTCGGAGAGCGGAATTTGTTGACGTTGAAGCTGCATCTGCTCGTGCATCCGCAGCCCCCGACGCAACTGGTCCTCGGTCATGTAGTCTCCCAGAACGGCCAGCCGGAGCAGCAGGCTGGTCTCCCAGCTGGTCTTCTGATGATCGTCAATCGACATCGGTCGTCGTCCTCGGTGGGGAGTTCGGAGTACGCCAGTCGCGACGACTCCCCAGGTCGTCGCGTGCGCTTGATCGCCATTGCTCCGCGACCAAGTGCATCCGGCGTGCCCATGATTTGAATTGCGTAAGTCTAATGATGCGAATGTGTTACGTATTGGTACTTTTCACCCACCGGCAACATAACGTATCTTCTGTGCAACGGAGCGTTACACCTGCTAGGAGGAACCCGATGAAGCGGATCAGTCTGGTCTGTCTGGTACTGGCGGCAATCCTCTGGATCGCGCCTTCACATTCGCAAGAACGGCCCGTCGTGGCGACGGCGGTCCCGATCGGCACCATCGTGGCCTGGCATCCGCCAGGTAAGCAGGCCACACCTCCCGCCGGCTGGCAGCTGTGCGATGGCAGCCGGATTCGTGACCCGCGCTTCACGCGTCGGTTCGGCGTCGAGCGATACAC
>CAZMLI010000149.1:0-3200 GCA_964566865.1 uncultured Planctomycetota bacterium | reverse complement strand
CCTACTTGTCCTTCTTCTCCTTCAGCAAGAGGTCGAGCAGTTTCTCCAGCCGCCGCATCCGCGCCTCCAGTTGTTTCATCCGCCGCCGCATCTCGCCCGAATCCTCCGCCGGCGCCTTCTGCTCGGGCCTTGGCCGCATGCGGCGGCGCTTGGAGGCCGCCGCCTTGATCAGGGTCGCGGCGCCGGCCGCGACGATCTCTTTCTCCGAGATGTCGAGCAGCAGCAGGTAATTGAGCCGGGCCTGCTCGCCGTTCTTGTCCCGCGCGAAGACGTGGACCGCCAGGGACACCGGCACGCCCGCAGGGCGCGCACCGGTGAGCGCAGCGTAGCGCTTGCGCCCAATCGGCGAATAGGCGCCGACACGGCGGCGCAGTGTGGCCGTGATCAGCTCAGGATCCACTTCATCGTTGTCTTCGCGGTTTGCTCGCAGCACCCGTTCAGTAATCTGCGCCAGCGCCCAGCGGTGTAGCGCCGTGCCACTGACCGTCAACTTGCCGCTGGCGGTGTCGATCTCCAGGCCCGCCAGTGGCGAGAGTAGTTCGAACGCCAGCGGCTTTTTGCCGCCCACCAGGGTGTGCGTCAGCGTGGCCGTCTCCGCGCGACCGATCACCAGCTGGCTCTGACGCGCCTCGAAACGAAATGGCTGGGGCGCTTTGGCGCCCAGCTTCGGCCCAATCAGGGTGGGATAGACCCGCGTATTGACCACGACACAGGCGCGCGCCCCCGCGACCTCGAACAACACGGTCGGGGAGCTTCGTTGCCCCGAGTCCAGTTTCTCGTGCAACAGCGGAATCGACTCGAGCGCGCTCGCGTCGTTCAGGTTTCGCAGCACGAGCACGATCCGCGTCCCACCACCGCGGTAGGACTTCTGGCTCAACTCGATCGCCAGCGGGTAGCGCGGACAGAGCTTGACCTGCTCGCTGGCGATGCGGCCCAGTCGCTGGCCTGATTCGCTCTGCAGTCCGTTCCGGCTGACCACCCGGCTCCAGGTCTGCGGGGGCGTGATGCTGCGCCGTGAGCTCGAAAGCGCCTCGATGCCCCGCGCCACCAGCAGCAGCTGTGGCTTTTTCAGGTCAGACGTCTGCCATCGAGCAACCAGGCCTGGCCCAAACGCCTCACCGTGGCACCCGAGCGGCGTCTGCCCCATTGGTCGCGGGCGCCCGCGCCGCGGCGCAGTACGCGCAAGGTGGGCACCGCCAGCAGCGAGGTCCCCGCCGCGTGTTTCACGAACAGGCGATCGCCCCCGAGTGGTTGCATCGCCTGCAGGGTCCCGCGCAACATGCGGCGCGCGGTGCGCTTGAAGGTCTTCGGGTCCAGGCGATCCACTGCGTCCGAATCGCGATGCGCCAGATAGACACCACGCGCGTCGATCGCGGCGCGGCGGATGGGCGTCATTAGTGTGGCCGAGCCCAGTATCTTGCCCGTTTGGAAGTCGATCGTCGCCATTTTCTGCGGCCCGCTCGAGCGGCTGCGTCCCCAGGAATCCACACCGCCGGACCAGACCACGCCATACCGCCCCTCGGGTCCCAGCGCCAGACCACTGGGCTTGAAAGTGAGCTGGATGAACGACCGGCTCACCCGCAGGTCATAGGCTCGGCGGTTCTCGTATTTCCCCGAACGAATGCGCAGTTCGAGCTTCTGCGCCCCGACCTGGTCGGCCTGCGGTGTCCAGCGCAGCAGGTTGCCAGTCAGCGTCATGCCCTTCGGCTTTTCGCCCAGCGTCACCTTCGCGCCCGCGTGCGTCGGCACGACTTTCGCCGTCAGCTCCCGCCCCACGATCATCGGCTCGGGCCACTCCACCTGGACTTGCAGCAACGGCTCGGCCGGCAACCCCAGCAACGCGAGCGGCACGCTGAGCAGCTGATCCTTGCTGACGATCAGGATGCGCTTGCGCAGCTCGTCGGCAACAAGACTGTTGGTGATCGCGGATCGGCCCCAGGCGTGGTCTGTCGCACTGGCCATCCCGCGCGGCAGGCTGACCGGGTCGCCGACCGGCTCCAGCGAGTTGGTCGACGCAGCCATCAGCCGCTTCTTGTGGAACCCCAGCATCACTGGACGAGTGGTCATGAAGGCCTGGGGCGCCCATTTCAGCACCGCCAGCCGCTTGTTCAGGTCGGCGGAGTAGACCTCCTTTCCCGCGGCGCAGTACTGTCCGAACGGGCCGGGAACGTAGATTCCGTTGGAGGTGTGTTCGTCGTGCGCCTGCTCGAGTTGCGGGCCCTTCGGCCCCTCCACGAGCCTGTAGGAGTCGAAGCCGGAGGGCGAAAAAGGACCGTAGCGGTAGACGTAGCGGCCGTCTCCCGAGATTCTCACCAGCGCAAATCGCGAGCCGCGAGACGACAGGTTCGGTCCCGACCTCTTGCTCCGCAGGTCGATGCGGGCCAGCGAGGCATCGTGACCGCCCGAGTAGGCGTAGTACACAAAAGGATCGTTCGCGCGCCGTGAACTGACCAGCGTATTGATCCCCGCAGAGTTGGTCGGTATGCGATGCGCGATGCGAAGCGTTCCCACATCGAGTAGATACACGTACCGATTGCGCCGTGAACCGATCACGAACCAGCGCTTGCCTCCCAGTCGCTTGTACACGGCGAACATCGGATCCCCCGCCACCTTGGTGCTGGCCAGCACCCGTATTCCGTCATTCGAGATGGCCAGCAGAGACACCGTACTATTCTTGGGTTCGGTCACGCAGAGGTGCCCGGTTGCCGGATCGACGGCGACCCCGCCCACTTCACGCGGCAGGCCGTGCAGCAGCATTTTTTCTTGCGCCACGACCGTCCCGGCGATCGTCGAAGACAGGGTGACAAGCGTCACCATCAACCAGTGCGAGCTGCGCGATAAGGGCATGGTCCTCTCCTCAGGTGGGGGCGCCGTTTCAGGGCATCTGTGATTCCTCAGAATAGCAAAAGGACAAGTGACTCTGAATACAATCCTGGCGCAAAAGTATCGTTTGGAACAAGATTGTAAGCGCTAGCGGCATCCCTCTGATGAACTCGAGGAATTCACGCTGAGCCGTCGCCAGTGCAAGATCGGCGCGGCGACGAAGATAGATGAGTAGGTGCCGGCGGTCACGCCGACGATCAGCGCCAGCGCGAATCCGGAGAGCACGCTGCTCTGGCCCACATTCAGCAGGTAGAGGCTTAGTACGGCCAGCAGGGTGGTCAGGGTGGTCAGCATGGTGCGGCCGAGCGTCTGGTTGA
>CAZMLI010000148.1:0-10502 GCA_964566865.1 uncultured Planctomycetota bacterium | reverse complement strand
GGCCGGGTGGCCCGCCTGAGCGCCCAGAGCTCCGGAGCGCGCACGGTCACCCTTGTCGCAGCCAACAGACCCAGCTCACCACGCGTGGTCTCGGGCGAGCTGGCGCTCGTTCCGCTGCGACTGGGTCTCTGGCCGCTGATCTGGTTCAGCGCCAGCTTTGTTCTCGGCGCAGGTTTCTGGATCTGCCTGATTGTCTGGCTCTGGCGCCTGAAGCGTTCGGGTCCGGCCGCGCGCCCTTACTCGCGCGCCGGCCGCCCGGCGCTGCTCGGCTTCCTGCTCTACATCGCCGCGATGGCCGGTCTCGCCTACTGGCTCGAGCCTTTTCCCTGGCGCTGGATCTGGTAAAGGGCGCAGCCTGTTACATATCCCGCTGCTTGTTGCAGCGGCGACAGACGCGCGTTTTGCCTCCTTCGGCCGTGCGTCGCAACTCGCCAAACCGATGGCGACCGATGAAACAGCTCACCCGGCCTTTCCAGCGGCCAAAGCTGGGGACCAACCAGAGCAGCGTGCCGTGGTCGTCCGGCGGATTCGGCTGGTAGCGCGAGCTGGACCAGTAGATCAGACAGCGGCGACAGGAATAGTGGTGCTTGCGTCGGAGGCGACCGAAGAGAATTTTGAACAAGCCGCCGCGCAGCTTGACCTCGTTCGACTTGCACTTGGGGCAGGTCATCCGGTCGGTGCGACTCGTCCCGCGCTCGCGCCTGGTTCGCATCAGCTTTCCTGGTCGAACACCTCGGTCAGCTTGTCCTGTGGGCCGACCACGACCAGTAAATCGCCGGCCCGGATACGTTCACCCGCGTCGGGCAGCTCGATCACCTCTCGAAACCGCGTCCCGGAGCCAGCCTCGCTCAGCTCCTGATCGGCCGAGGCGCGGATTCGATCCCGCTTGATCGCGAGCACCATCCCGCCATAACGATTCTTGAAGTCCAGCTCGAGCAGGCTCTTGCCGATCAGCATGTCGGTCGCATGCACGGTCGCCATGCCCAGGTTGCTCGAGATCTCGATGTAGTCCACCACCTGGCGGCCCATCACCGCCTGGGCCAGCCGATCGGCACGATCGTATTCGGGAAAGACGACCGAGTCGGCGCCGACCTTCTCGAGCGCCAGCTTGTGCGCGATCGAGGTCGCGCGCGAGATCACCTCGGGCACGCCCATCTCCTTGAGGATCAGCGTGGCGAGGATGCTGGCCTCCATCGACTCGCCGATGGTCACGATCGCCGCGTCCAGCTCCTTCATCGGCAGGTCCAGCTCCTTGAAGGCCTCGGGATCGGTGCAGTCCAGCGAGATCGCCAGCGTGGCGGAACCCTGGACCTGCTTCAACTGCTCGATGTCATGGTCGATCGCCACCACCTCGGCCTGCTGCGCGACCAGTTTCTCGGCCAGCCGCAGACCGAACTTGCCCACGCCCACCACCATGATCTTCTTTTTCATCATTGGTTCTTCATTCCCCGTGCAGCATATCAGCCAATCGCCACCCGTTCCTCTGCATATTTGACGCGGGAGGGCTTGACTTCGGTCGTCAGGGCCGTCATCACGGTCAAAGGGCCCAGCCGGCCGAAGAGCATCAACACGGTGATCATCAGCTTGCCCCCGACGGTCAGCCGGGGGGTCAGCCCGGCCGTCAGTCCGACCGTGCCGAAGGCCGAAAAGACCTCGAACAGGATCACCTCGAACGGCCCCTCCTGGGTGGCCAGCAGCGCCAGCGAGAAGAAGAACAGCACGAAGACAGCCAGCACCGCGATCAGCATGGCGCGGGTGATCGACTGGCGCGAGAGGGTCCGGCCGAAGATGACCGTCTCCTCGCGCCCTCGAATGGTCGAGATCAGCGAGAGCAACAAGACCACCAGCGTGACGGTCTTGATGCCGCCCGCGGTGGATCCGGGTGAGCCGCCGATCAGCATCCAGGCCATCATGAACAAGTACGTCGGACCGGAGAGCCGGCTGACGTCGACGGTGTTGAATCCCGCCGTGCGCGTGGTGACCGATTGAAAAGAGGCATGCACCAGCTGGTTGCGCGGACTCATGCCCTCCAGCAGACCGTCCCGCTCGAACAGAAAGAACAGCAGCGCGCCGAGCACCAGCAGGACCGCCGTGCTGCTCAGCACCAGCCGTGAATTGAGCGTGAAGCGCTCGGTAACCTGACGCCCGGGCAGATGCGCGACCAGCTCGGAGAGCACGCTGAAGCCGAGTCCGCCGAGCACGATCAACGTCATCACCACCAGCAGGCTGCCGGTCGAGTCGGCCATCCCGGTCAGGCTGTCGCCGTAGAGCGCGAAGCCCGCGTTGCAGAACGCGCTGACCGAATGAAACACGGCGCCGAAGATCGCGTCTCCCCAGTTATGGCCGCGATCGCGCATCCAGGGCAGCAGGGCAAGCGCGCCGAGCAGCTCGATCGCAAGGGTGCTGATGATGATCAGCGAGACCAGGTTGTGCGACCGTCGAGGCGTACCGGACTCGACGAATTCGCGCGAGGCCTGCAGCTGGCGCAGGCTCATCCCGCCCAGTTGCAGCAAGAAAAAGGTCGAGAAGACCATGATGCCCAGCCCGCCGACCTGGATCAGACCGAGGATCACCAGCTGGCCAAAGCGCGTCAGCTTGGTGCCGGTATCGCCATAGGTGCTCAGGCCGGTGACGCAGCTGGCGGAGGTGGCGCTGAACAGCGCGTCGACCACCGGCAAGCCGTGGCCATCGGTGGTGGCTGCCGGCAGGACCAGCAGCACCATGCCGCCGAGGATCAGGATCATGAAGCTGGCGAGAATCACCACCGGCGGGCGGGTGTTCATCTGGGCCACCAGCCGCTGCACCCGGCTGCCCTCTCGCCGCAGTTGCGTCGCAAACAGCGCGAGGCCGACACTGATCGCGATGTAGATCTGCGCCAAGCCCAGCGGCACCAGATAGCCCACCATCACTTCCCGGCGCGGCCACCAGAGCCCACCGGCGAAGGCCCAGCCCAGCAGACCCACCAGCACCAGCAGATCCAAGCCACGCCAGCGCTTCTCCTGGGCGATCGCGCATTGACGCGCGCGCAGGACGATGAACAGCAGCAGCAGCACGGCCTCCAGGATCAGCACCAGATGCTGGACATAGCCGTACGGTGCGCGCCAGGCCTGGATCGCGATCGAGAGCAGCAGCAGCCCCGCCAGCAGAAACACCCCCCGCTGACTGTGGCGATCGAACAATCGCCACCGTCCCGCCGGTGGCGGTTCTGGCGCGTCTTCGATCAGAGAATCTCCTGAATCAGCGGATACTGATCGACGAAGACATCGGAGAAGACACGCTTGACGGTGGCGATCAGCCGATCGCGCACCTGCGACTGCGACATGTGCCCGTCGATCGTCTCGATCCGTTCCCCCGCGGCGTGGCGTTCGGTCATGACGAACTCGTAGTTCTCGGCCACGCGGTCGAGGATGTGTGCCTCCTCGTACAGCTCACGATACCAGCGATCCTTGCTCCGGCGCACCTCGCAAACGGCGGGCGAGGTGCGCAAGAAAAGCGTCAGATCCGGACGACGGCAACGCGAGTTGATCGTGCGCAGCCAGTCGTAGTTCGAGCGATCTGCGTTCATCTGATAGGCGTAGCTCGACAGATAGTAGCGGTCGCAGATCACGAAAAAACCCTCTGCCAGTTGCGGCATGATGGTGTGCTGCAGGTGATCCAGGCGATCGGCCGCGAAGAGCAACGCCGTCGAGTCGTTGGACAGCGTCTCCTGGACATGGCTGCGCTGTTCCGAGATCAGCCGCTTGCTGAGCATCAGGCGAATGACGTAGCCCATCGGACCGACCGAGGGCTCGCTGGTGAAGATCACGGGCCAGCCCATGCCCTTGATGAAGTTCACCAGTTCGTGCGCCTGAGTGGTCGTTCCTGCGCCGTCGAGCCCCTCCAGTACGATGAAGCGGCCCGGCAACGCATCGCCGGTCGGGTTGTGATCAGTTTGCATCTTGCGGCGCGAATTCTACGAGAGAGGTGCTCATCGTTCAATTACTAGTGGCAGGACCAGCTTGATCCGGTGATCCCCGTGATGGTAGATGCGCAGCAGATACGGGTGCTTGGGGCGACTCTCGGTGTAGCCTGCGATGACCCGGGCCTGGTTCACGCCGGTGCGCAGCACGGTGCCGACGGCCTCCGGCAAGGACCAGGTGACATGGACCGGCCTGCGACGATCGCCGAACACCCCGAGAATCTCGATCCGGCTGACCTGTCCGGGACGCGCAAACAGCGCGACGCGTTTGCCGATCAGGCTGCGCGTCCGGCCCCGCACCAGATAGGCCTCGAGTCGATCGGGCAGTTTGATCCTGCCGCTCTCGATCGGTCCGATGATCCGCAGCCGCACGACGGCCCGAACGTCCGGGACGCGAGGATCGAAGACCCGCAAGCTGAAGCCCAGCCGCGTATGACTCGGGTAGTTGCCGGCGGTGAACGTGCAGACGCCGCTGTAGGGATTCAGCGAGAGCCTGCCGGCGTAGGGCTCGACCAGCTCCCAATGGGGGCGGAAGGCAATCGTCATGCCGCGATCGTCCCGCGCCTCGGCGGTCAGTGCCAGGCGGTCGCCGGGCTTGAGCGTCAGCGGCCCCTTGATCGGCAGCAGCTCGAAGCCACGCACGCGCAGCGGCCGGATCGATTTGATCGGAATCCTGCGCCGCACGACGGCCTCGACTACCGTGCTGACGCCACCCTGACGGTGCGTGACCGTCAGACGATAGCTGCCGGGCCGGGTCGCGCGAAAGGTCCAGGCCTGCGTCGTCCGCCCGCGGTCGTCGATCCGCTTGCGCAACTCGACGACCGCCCCGGTCGGTGGACGCAGCATGATCCGGTAGGCGCTGGAGGCCGTCGGCGTCGCCGCGCCGTCACGCTGGCGCACGATCTCCAGCGCAACCACGGTCCCCGGCGCACACGAGATGTGTGCCGGTCGGACCACCAGGCGATCGCGCGCATGGGCGACCCCGATGATCGTCAGCGCCATCAGCAAGCAGCAGATATTCCTCACCGCTACAGTCTACTTCATCCGCCCGATACGCTTGACAGCACCGTCCGAATTCGCTAGTATCCATGGCGCTAAGGTGCTATCTCGACCGGGGAAAGTATGCCCTCCAAGAACGGACAGATAATGACGCAAACCTTGGCAGTCGAAGGAATAATTCGCAAGACGCGCACCTTTTGCATCCCTTGCCAGAAGATCATTCCCGGCACCCTGCTGGAAAAAGACGGCGACATCTACATGCGCAAGGACTGTCCCGTCCATGGCGTCGAGGAGTTGCTCTACTGGCAGGATGCCAAGCTCTACTATCAGTTCAAGGGCATCAATAACGAGAGCGTCGACTACAAGTTCGACTTCAACGATCTGCGCGCCAACTCGCACGAGCAGTTCACCACCACCTTCGACCTCGACATCACCAGCCGCTGCAACCTGGCCTGCCCGGTCTGCTTTCCCCAGGCCAACGACCTGGAGTTCACCGAACCGACCGCCGAGGAGGTGCTCGCCGGCATCCCCGATCGCTCCGGCGACCGCACCAAGTACCGCGCCAACATCAACCTGCTCGGCGGCGAGTCGACGATGCGCGACGACCTGCCCGAGATCTGCCGGATCATCCGCCGTCGCGGCTACGAGCCACGCCTCTCGACCAACGGCATCCTGCTGGCCGAGAAGGAGGGCTTTCTCGACGAGTTGCACGCCTCCGGCCTGCGCTGGATCCTGCTCCAGTTCGACAGCTTCCAGCCCGACGTCAACGCCGTCTTCCGCGGCCGCGACCTGCTCGAGATGAAGCTCCAGCTGATCAAGACGCTGCACGACAAGGGATTCCTGGTGCACCTCTCGGTGATGACGATCGAGGGCTATAACGACCGCGAGTTCGACGCCATCGTGCGCTACTGCATGAAGTGGCCGCACATCAAGCGGCTCTCGTTCTATCCGGTGGCGGCGATGGGACGCAACGCCGTCTTCCCACGCGGCGCCAGCACGCAGACCGCCCCGCTGCTGCAGACGATCGAAGAGGTCAGCGGCGGCATGCTGACCGCCCAGGACCTGGTCCGGATGAAGCAGATCTGGAGTCGGGCCTACAAGCTGACCGGCAAGCCGTTCTTCAAGCAACGCATCTGCACCATCCCGTTCATCCTCTACGGCACTGAAAAACGCTACTACTGCATCAGCAAGTTCACCGAGCCCAAGTTCGCCCTGACCCATCCCGGCGAGCTGGCCCACTTCGTCAGCCAGATCCCGCTGCTGATGCGCTTCGACGAGGGCCGCTACTCGTCGAAGATCCTGGTCTGCAACATCGAGTCGTTCTACGACACCAACTCGATCGACCTGGACGAGGCGACCAACTGCCACCAGACCTACATTACCAGCCAGGGGCTGATTCCGTTCTGCATGTACAACTCGGTCTACCGGGCCAAGATGCACTGGCAAAAGGGCGACGTCGACTTCAAGCCCGACATCACCGTGAGTTCCGGGACCGGACCTAACGCATGCGCGTCCTGCTAGTCAAACCGAAGTCGACCTCCGACACCCTGCTGCCGATCCTCGGCCTGGGGTATCTGGCGGCCGCCATTCGCGACAAGCACGAGACGCACATCCTCAACTGCATCGTCGAGAACAAGAGCGACTACCAGTTCGGCCAGACGGTCAAGCGCATCCAGCCCGACATCATCGGCATCCAGTGCTATACGCTCGACTCGCTGATCACCCAGCGCTACGTCAAGGTCATCCGCGCGATCAACCCGCTGATCAAGATCGTGCTCGGCGGCCCGCACACCTCCGCGCTGCCGGAGAGCACCTTCGACTACTTCGGCGCGGACTACGGCTTCAAGGGCGACGCCGAGCTGGGCTTCGCCAAGTTCTGCGATCTGGTCGAGCGCGCCGGCGGCAACGGGCTGCTGAGCAACGAGACCGAGCTGCGCAAGATCCCCGGACTGATCTGGAAGCAGTCCACGACGGTGGTCAACCCGCTCTGGGTCCCGATGGACATGGACGAGATCGAGCTGCCGGCCTGGGACCTGATGCGGCCCGACTTCTACCCCCTCTCGCCGCACGCCGCCTTCATGAAGAACTTCCCCGTCGCGCCGATGATGGTCTCGCGGGGCTGTCCCTTCGACTGCACCTTCTGCGCCAGCTTCATCACCAAGGGCCGCCAGGTGCGCTACCGTTCGGTGGACAACGTGATCGAGGAGATCAAGCTGTTGATCCGCGAGTACGGGATCAAGGAAATCCAGTTCATCGACGACAACTTCACCCTCAAGCGCAGCTACGTGCGGGAACTCTGCCAGCGCATCATCGACGAGAAGCTCGACTTCAGCTGGTGCTGCCCCAACGGGGTGCGGCTCGATACGCTGCGGCCGAAGATGCTCGACATGATGAAGGCGGCCGGCTGCTACAGTCTGTCGGTCGGCATCGAGTCCGGCTCGCAGCGGGTGCTCGACTTCACCAAGCGCGACACCCCGATGAAGATGATCCGCAACCGGGTGGACATGATCAACGAGGCCGGCATCGACACCACCGGCTTCTTCATTCTCGGCTTCCCGACCGAGAAGCCGCGCGAGATGGAGCAGACGATCCAGTTCGCCCTGAGCCTCAACCTCAAGCGCGCCAACTTCATGAACTTCCACCCCTTCCCCGGGACCGAGTCCTGGCACTACCTCAAGCACGCGGGTGAGCTCGGACGCATCAACCCCTACAGCCAGTCGTTCGCCGAGGTGGCCTACGTCCCGAAGGGCATGACCCGCTCCAAGCTGAAGAGCTATCAACGGCAGGCGTTCCTGCGCTTCTACCTACGGCCCAAGCAGCTGAAGGCGCTGCTCTGCGGGATCCAAACCCCGGAACACGGCTGGTTCGTGATGAAGAGAATCTTTCGCTGGATGACCGAGAAATGAACACGATCGGCAGCTTCAACATCGGCGGCAACGGCAACGGCAACGGCAATGGAAATGGAAGTGGAAGCGGCAACGCCGCTGCGACTGCGAATGGCAATGGTGGCAATGGCAAGAGCAACGGTTGCAAGAGCCACGAGAACGCACCGGTCGACGCCGGCTTGATCTCGAACTTCAAGCGCCTGTTTCTCAAGCACGGCAAGTACCTGGTGCGCTACCCGCACATCACCCGCCGGGTGATCGAGAACTACTTCAAGCTGCTGGTGCTCAAGCAGCCGGTGCTGCGGCAGGTCGAGTTCTGCGTCACCTACTGGTGCAACGCTTACTGCGACCACTGCTCCGCCACCTCGATGCACCGCTCCACGCCGAGCAACATGGAGCTGGGGCTGATTCGCCGGGTGATGCAGGAGTGCATCGACCTGGGCGCCCTCTCGATCAACATCACCGGCGGCGAGGCGCTGCACCACCCGCAGATCATCGACATCGTCAAGGCGGCCCAGCCCAAGAAGGTGGTCGTCTCGCTGGCCTCCAACGGACTGCTGCTGACCCACAAGATGACCCGCGACCTCGGCCGCGCCGGCGTGCAGATCGTCTCCCTCGCGCTCGACAGCGCCAAGGCCGAGGTGCACGACGAGCGCAAGAAGATCCCGGGCTGCTTCGACGCCGCAATGAAGGCCATCGACCACTGCCACGCCAACGGCATCGAGGTCTTCCTCTGCACCATCCTGACCCCCTTCAACATGGCCGACGGCGACGCCTGGGAGATGATCGAGCTGGCCGACAAGCTCGGCTGCACCCTGACCGTCAACATCGCCAACGCCGTCGGTAGCTGGACCGGCAATACCGAGATCCTGCTCAGCGACGGCCAGGTCAAGACCTTCCACGACATGGTCAAGATCCCGCACGTGCGCTGGGACGGCGGCTCCAACTACCTGCGCTCCGGCTGCCCCGCCGGCATCGAGAAGATCTACCTCTCCTCCTACGGCGAGGTGACGCCCTGCCCGCGGATCCACCTGTCCTACGGCAGCGTCAAGGAAGAGTCGCTGCGGGATATCTGGATGCGGATGATCAAACCCAAGGGCGAGTGGGACTCCGTCTACCGAGGTGGCTGCCCGGTGGGCGACGACGCCGAGTTCCGCGAGCGCGTGATGAGCCCGATCGACGACGCGGCCGGCTTCCTGCACGTCAAGGATCACCCGCACCTTGCCTGAGCGGGTCCTGCTGCTGAACCCCCCGGGGCGCGAACGCTACCTGCGGGATTACTACTGCTCGACGATCTCCAAGGCCGGCTACTACTGGCACCCCGGCGACCTGCTGATGCAGTCCGGACACTTCGCCGAGGCCGGCCACGAGGTCCAGGTGCTCGACTGCATCGCCGAAAACCTCTCCCCCGACCAGGCCCGCGCCCGCATCGACGCCTTCGCGCCGACCACGATCCTCAGCCTGATCTCGGCCGCCAGCTGGCCCGAAGACCTGCCCTTCCTGGAACAGATCCAGCGCAGCACCGGTGCGGTCCTGCTGGCCTCGGGCGAACCGTTCCTCGATCGCGCGCAGGAAATCCTCGAATCCAACCCGTTCATCAGCGCCTGCCTGTTCGACTTCACCAGCGCCGACCCCGTGCGCTTCATCGCCGGCGCACGCGACGTGACCACGATGGCCTTCCGCGACGGCGAGCAGATCCGCATCCAGCGCGAACACCCCCGCGGCGAGTTCAGCCTGCCGATCCCTCGCCACGAGCTCTTCCCGCTGTCACGTTATCGAATGCCGGGCGCGCCGGCGCGCCATTGGGCCAGCCTGCTGACCAACTTCGGCTGCCCCTTCCCCTGCGACTTCTGCAACTCCTGCACGTTCGGCTTCAGCTGGCGCAGCCCCGAGAACGTGCGCGCCGAATGCGAGCGCCTCGTCGAGATGGGCATCCGCCACGTCTTCATCAAGGACATGACCTTCGCCGCCAAGCGCGCCCACGGCCTGGCGATCATCGAGCTGCTACGCGATCTACCACTGACCTGGCACTGCTGGTGCCGCGTCGACCTGATCGACGCCGAGCTGGCCCAGGCCATGGCCCGGTCCGGTTGCGTGCTGGTCCAGTTCGGCGTCGAGTCCGGCAGCCCCGAAGTCCTGGCGAGCCACGGTAAACGCTACACCCCCGACCAGACCCGCGAGGCCTTCGAACTGCTCTCCAGCCACGGCATCGCCTGCGGCGCACACTACATCCTCGGCCTACCGGGCGAGACCGAGGAGAGCCTGGAACAGACCATCGAGCTGGCCTGCCAGCTGCCAGCACTCTACGCCAGCTTCAACCTTTTCACCCCGCGCCACGGCACCCCCCTGCGCGAGCAAGCCATCCAGCGTGGCCTGATCGACCCGCTGACCGTGATCGACTCCTCCAGCTTCAGCCCCATCGAAACCCAGGCCGGCCTCTCCGCCCAAACCCTGGAGCACTACAAGCGCCGCGCCTACCGCCGCTTCTATCTGCGCAGCGGCTATCTCGCGTCGCAACTGGCCCGGCCCCGAGGCTGGCTCAACCACACCCGCCTGGGTCTAGGCCTCGCCCGCGCCCTGCTATTCTAGATCCCCAACGGGAGGGCGAGGCTCCCGCCGAGCCGCCGCCATTGGCTCTGAAAGCGCTGATGGCAATAGAG
>CAZMLI010000147.1:0-10534 GCA_964566865.1 uncultured Planctomycetota bacterium | reverse complement strand
CTTCTCCCGCGGGTCGATGTCGCGCGCGCCGACCAGGACGACCTGTTCGGGCGAGACGACGGCGCCGGGGCAGCCGATGCTGACCAGTTCGGGGGCGCCCTTGCCGAGCAGGGTGGCCAGCGACATCCCGTGCACATTGCCCGACGGCGAGGTCTCGGGCGTATTCATGTCGGCGTGCGCGTCGAACCAGATCAGCCCGAGCTGCTCGCCCCGGTCTCGCAAGGCGCTGCTGACGCCGGCCGCGGTGCCCATCGTCAGCGAGTGGTCGCCCCCCATGAAGATCGGCAGCGCGCCGCGTTCCATCGCGTTGCGTGCGATGTCGTGCAGCTGCTTGCAGGCATCGACGATGGGCCCCAGGTACTTGGCGCTGGAGCTGTCCGGTGCCAGGGTGACGCGACCGGGAATGCGCAGCGCGTCGCGGCTGCTGACGTCGTGGCCCAGCGCCAGCAGGGCAGATTCGATGCCGGCGATGCGTAGGGCGGAGGGCCCCATGTCGACCCCGCGCAGATTGGCGCCGAGGTCCATCGGAATGCCATGTACTTCGATCTCTCGTTTTCTGCCGCTCAATTCAAACTCCCAGCAACCAGGCCTCGGCGGTCGCGCCGGTGCTCCCGGTCAGCGCGTGAACATACCATGCAAGCTGCGCCTCGTAGGCCGGCTGATGCAGCGCCAGGTCAGCGGTGACCTTGAAATCGACGATGGTCCAGTGTCCTTCGACCTCGAACGCCAGGTCGATCGTGCCCTCGATCAGTTCTCCTTCCGGGGCCACGGCCAGGACCGGCAATTCACGATGGCAGCGCGCCGCCCCCGCCGCCTGTCGCAGCAAGGGGTGCGCCAGGCAGGCGGCGACCGATTGGGCCGCGGCCTGCCGCTCATCGTCGGGCGCGCCCAGGACCCGGCCAGACAGCTCGGCCAGCCGCGCGATGCCCTCGGTCGTCGCGTCGAGCGGCACGTCCCGCAGGACGGTGTGAACCAGCGTGCCGAATCGGCGTCCGCTCGGCCTGGATGGATCGGCAGGCGTCAGCGATTCGCAACGGACGGTGACCGGGGGCGGAACGATCTCGGTCTCGGTGGCGGTGTGCACCTGATACAAGGGCGCAGCGCCACGCTCGATGGCCGCGGCCTTTCGCGCCTGCCAGCTCTCGTAACGCGCGCGTCCCGCGATCACCGCCTGTCCCCCATCGTCTTCGATCAGGATCTGCTCCTGACGCAAACCGAAACGCGGCGCCACGTCGAGCGTCAGCATTGCGGGGTCCCACCAGACGACCCGGTGCTCGCCGACATCGGGCCGATGCAAGCCGGGGGCGACCGTGGGGTCGTTGCCCAGTTCCATCTCGCCGGACAGTTGCAGTGCGCTGCTCGGTCCGAAGGCCGGGCAGCCTGGAGCGGGCTCAGGCCTGGACCAGTCGTCGCGCGAGGGGTAGACCGCCTTGTTCAGCGCATCCAGCCAGCCCGCTTGCGGCCGCTCGCCGATCGTCGGCACCACCAGCAGATCTCTGGCGCGGGTCGCGGCGACGTAGGCCACGCGCAGCCCTTCGGCGTCGTCGCGCCGCAGCTCCAGTGCCTCGTTTTCGATCAGTTCCCAGGGCTTGCAGCGCAGCACCTTGACCGCCGCCAGTCCCTTGTCCGGATCGATGTAGCGATCCGCTTGTTTGCCCGACCGGTTGCAGCCGATATCGGCCAGGATCACCACCGGGAACTCGAGTCCCTTGGCCGAGTGCACGGTCATGATGCGCACCTCCTGTCCGGCATCCTCCTGGACCGGCGCCTCGAGCGCCGCGGGGCCGCGGTCGGCCGCCGAGATCAGCTCGTCGACAAATCCGCGAAAGGAGATGCCGCCGGCCATTTCGAAGGCGCGGGCCCGATCGCAGACTCGCTGCACGTTGGCCAGCACCTGATCGCCGGCCGGTCGCAAGCCGAATCCTGCGCGGGCTCGGGTGGCTTCGAGCAGGGCGTGCAGCGTTGCGACGATCGGCCGCTGGTTGCGCGCGCGGTGCAAGCTGGCCAGGATCTCCAGCGCCTGCGCGACCGGCCGTAGATCCTCAGGCAGTGTGTCCGGGACCTTGCGGAACGGATGCAGGCGTTTGACGATCTCGCGGTAACGCAGCAACAGGTCATCCGGCAAACTGAAGAGCGACCCGCGCAGCGTGGCGTAGACGTTCAGTGCATCGTCGGGCCACTCGATCGCGGTCAACGCGGCGCGCAGCGTCTCGACCTCTTCACGCTGATGAAACGAGCGCGTGCCGACCAGGATGTGCGGGATCTGCCGGACCTCGAGCGCGCGGGCGTAAGCCTGCGTCACGTCGGTGCCCCAGCTGGCCCGACGCTTGAACAGCAGGCAGATATGCTGCGGCGCGATCGCAATGCGCCGCTGGGGCTGTTGCGGATCGGAGACGCTCCAGCCACTCTCCTCGACCAGCCACTGCACGTAGGCCGCCACCGCGTCCGGCAGGCTGGCGGAGATGGCGCCCTTGGTCACCCCTCTCTTGCCGTACGGCCGCGGCACCGGCAGCGCCACCACGCCCGGTTGTCCCGGATAGTCCTCGCGGAAAGGGGTCAGCGCCACGTAGTCTGGCTGACCGGTCTCGCGGTCGCCCGTCATCTCGCTGGCGAACGCGGCGTTGATCGCCTGTTGAATCGACGGCAGCGCGCGAAAGCTGCGGGTCAACTGGACGCGCGCGACGCCGACCGCTGTCAGTTGATCGCAGACCTGTTGATAGAACAACACGTCCGCGCGACGGAAGCGGTAGATCGATTGCTTCGGATCGCCGACGATGAACAGCTTGCCCGGCACGGGCCGGGTCCGGCGCCAGTCCTTTTCCTGCGGGTCATCGGCCGACAACAGCAGCAGGATCTCGGCTTGCAGCGGGTCGGTGTCCTGAAACTCGTCGACGAAGATGTGGCTGAAGCGCTGCTGGAAGAAGGCGCGCACCGTGTCGTTGTCGCGCAGCAGGTTACGCGAGAGCATCAGCAAATCACTGAAGTCCAGCTTGCCCGAGGACTGCTTGACTGCTTCGTAGCGCTGGACCAGCTCCCCCATCTCCTGTTGCAGCAGGGGTGCGAGATCTGCGTCGGCCTCGCGACCAAAGAGCTCCAGCGAGGCCAGCAGCTGCTCGCGGGCCGTGACCACGTCGGCACGCGGCAGGTTCTCGGCATACAGCTTGCCATAGCCCTTGAAGGTGTTGCGTCGCATCTCGTCGTGCAGTCGCATCAGCCGACCTTCGAGCCGGTCCAGATCGCAGGGGGCCTCGCGTTCGACGCGGGTGACCCAGGTCGAGAGATCCTCGACCGGTTTGAGCGAGCGCCAGAGGGAGTCCTTGTGATTGTCGGAGCGTCGTCGCAATTCGGCCAGGGCGTGCACCCGCGGCAGCAGCCGCGCGACCGCGCCCTCCAGGTCGAACGGTTCTCGACGCCAGGGGTGGGTGAAATCACGCCACTCGCTCAGCATCTCCGCCGCCTTGCTGATGCGGTCCATCGGCGTTTCCCCTGGCATGCCGCCGCGCAGGGTCGAGCGGCTGAGCGCGCGACTGAGCCCGGGCGACGGATCGGCCAGTTGCTCCTGCATCCAGAGCCTGAAGGTGCGACCGAACAGCCGCGGACCGGCCTCGTCCGCCAGCTCTTTGAAGTCCGGATCGATGCCGGCCTCCACCGGGCGGGCGCGCAGCAGGTCGCCGCAGAAGGAGTGAATCGTGCCGATGCGCGCCTCTTCGAGCTGGGCCAGTGCCCGTTCGAGATTGCGGATCTCGTCCGGATCCTCGGCCATTGCCCTGGCGGTGTCCAGCCCCTGGCGCAGGCGAAGTTTCAGCTCTCCCGCCGCCTTGCGGGTGAAGGTGACCGCGACGATCCGGTCCACCTGCGTCCTGCCGCTGCCGAGGACCGCCACCAGCCGCAGGACCAGTTCGGTGGTCTTGCCGGTCCCGGCCGCGGCCTCGACCACCAGACTCTCGTCCAGCGCGTGGCGGATCATTTGACGGGCGGCGTCGTCGCTCATCCCATCTCCCTCAGGTTGTGCAGCCGCTGCAGCGGTCCCTTGTCCTTGAGTTTGATCCGGGTCTGCTCGTACGGCCCGCAGACCTGGCGGTAGTCGCACCACTTGCAGGCATCCTTGCGCGGCGCCGCCGGCAGGAAGCCCACCTCGACCGCCTGATCGATCGCCTCGAAGACTTCCCGGATCATGCCGCGGCCGACATCGTCGAGCGGCACGTCCACCTGGTCGAAGTTGCCGCGTTGGGTGCAATAGTACAGCTGCCCCGAACCCACCGGCAGGTCGAGCAGTTGCTCGGCGGCCAGCGCGTAGAGCAGCGGCTGCAACACCTCGCCGCCGCCCACGCACTCGGGGGCAGGATTGGGTGATCGGCCGGTCTTGTAGTCGGTGACGCGCAGGACGCCTTTCCTTTTCTCGACCAGATCGATCGAGCCACGCACCTTGAATCCACCCAGGATCACGGCCGGTTGCTTGCTGCTGGCCGGGTCCCTTTGCTCGTCATGGTGCGTCAAGCCGAAGGCCAGCTCGGCATGAATCGGCAGCCAGTCGGAGCGTTCTTCGCCGACTCGCCTGACCAGCGCCCGCAGATCGATGCGCAGGTCCTCCATCTCGGCGCGCCAGATGCGCGGGATTGCCGGCGCCAGGCGATCCTCGTAGTGGCCGGCCACCCGGTCGAGCACCTCGTCCGTCAGATCGATGACCGCCTCGATGGTCGCTTCGCGAATCGGCAACATGTTGCGCCCGCGCAGCTCGCCAAAGAGCTCGAACTGCACCTCGTGGAACAGGCTGCCGCGAGTCAAGGGGTCCATGCGTTCGATGCTGACCGCCTCTTCCCGTGGCCGCAGGCGGTGGATCGCGCCCAGCATGAAGCGGTAGGGGCAGGCTGCGTAGGCCTGCAGCGCGGTCGGCGAGTAGCTGCGACTGTTCAGCCGGTGATTCGCCAGGGCGGCCTTGGTCTGCTCGTCGGGTTTGACCAGCCCGTCGGCCTTGGACCAGGGCTTCTGCCAGCGCAGGTAGCGCGCCCGCAGCGAGCGCTTCAGATGATCGTTGGCCTCGAGCAAGAAGCGCGCCTGGCCCTTGATCTGTTCGCCGGGCAGCTGCATCAGCGGACCGAGCGTGGCCAGGTCGAACTCCGCGTCGTCGAGCGCCTCCGCGGGATCGCTGGGCGCTGGCCAGCCGTGGCGTGCTTCGACCGACTCGGCGGCGCGTTTTTCCAGGGTGCGCAAATCGGGCAGCTTGCCCTCCGCCGCCCGCAGCACATCGAGTGCATAGAACGAGGGCACGCGCGCGCGTCCCTGCACCACATCGGCCCGTGGATAGGAGATCACCAGTCGGCGAGCTGCGGCACCGGCCGCGATGTACAATAACAGCCGTTCTTGATTGCTCTGATGCTCGCGGTCGGGTAGCCCGCAGCCGATCTGTTCGCGTTGCGAGAATAGCAGCAGCGGATCTTCGGAGATCTTCTGCGGAAAGCTGCCCTCGCAGAGGGCCGGCAAGAAGACCAGCTCGAAGCTGCGTCCGGCCGCCTCCCGCGGCGTGCCGACGAAGACCTGCCCGTAGCGCCGCCCCGGGCGCCGGCTGCGAAGCTGGGAGAGTCGGCCGGAGAGCACCTCGTAGACCTCGGCCAGGCCCACCGGTCCGACCTCCGCCATCGGGTCCAGCTCACCGAGCACGGCCAGCACCGAAGAGGCGTCGCGCAGCGCCATGCCAGCCAGCGCGCGCAGGGCCACGATCCACTCGCCCCAGCAGGCCAACTGCGGCAGGTCGTCGAGCGCGCCGATCAGCGGCAGCGCGTAGTCGGACAGGTGCTGCAGATTTTGTAGATCACGCTCCAGCGCTTTCACCAGCCAGCTGTCCTCTTCGAGCCCCTTGCGCTTGAGGGCCATCTCCTGCTGCAGCCCGGCCAGTCGCCGCTGCCAGCGATCGCGACCGCCGATCACCGAGGCGTCGATCAGCAGGGCCTCCCAGTGCGCGGGCGTACGCAGCGTGCCGGCCACCACCGCAGACTCGTCGGTTTCTTCCGCTGGCGTGTCTGGCCGAACGACATCCGCCGCCGGCTTGGCGTCCCAGCTCTGCTCGCCTGCGGGCGGCGCCCAGTCCGGTGGCACGGGCGCTTCACGTGCGACCTGTCCCAGCGAGAGATACTCGGCGAATCCTGAAGCGGAGAGTCCCTCGAGTCCGCACTCGAGCAGCGCCAGGAAGGCACGACCTGCGATGTCGGGTCGGACGGTGCCTCCGCTGAAAAATCCGGGCACGCCCGCGCGGCGCAGCGCCTCCTCGAGCTGTGGTTGATAACGCGTCGGGTTGCGCAGCAGGATCGCCATCTGGTCGAACGGCAGACCGGTCAGTGCGTAACGACGAATTTGCCGGGCGATCTCGATGCACTCGCGCCCTTCTCCCGCAGCGGAGAAGAAGCCGATGCTGTCGTCGGAGTCGCACGGCGTGAGCACCTCCGAAAGGAACAGGTCGCGGCGCACACGATCCAGCGCGCGTGCTGCCTGCTGCGGATCCAGATCTTCCGCCCGGCAGTCGAGCATCGCCTCGAGTCCCGCGACATCGTCCTGTGTCATCACCGTCGCCATCACCGATGGCGCCGCGTTGACCAGCTTTTGCAGAAACCTGGCCTCGGCTGTGGAGCGCGGCGGCGTGTCCAGCAACAGCAGTGGCAGACCGGCCAGCGCGGAGTCGCTGACATTCGCCAGCTCGTAGAGCGTGGCCCAGTCGGCGAGCGAACGCAGGCTCAACTCCGCGTTGAAGGCGGTCAACAAGCGAGCCAGATCCTCTCCGGGTGGACCGAGCTCGCGCAGGCTCTCGATCGGCACGTCGTACAGGCGCAACTCGAGCAGGGTGCGTCCGAGCGCGCGGGCAAATCCAGGCGTGGCTGCCACCGGGCCGAAGTAGCGCAGCCCCTCCCCGGCCGAGACGTCGTGCGCGCAGCGGGCACAGAGTGCCTGCACGCCGAGCTGGCTGACGGGCGCCAGGCCGCGAGCGGCCATCAGCTGGGTCGCCAGCTGGGCCGCCAGTCCGATCGGAGTCATTCGGTGCAAGCCGAACAGCGCCCCCGATTGGGCCGCAACCGAGTGGACCAGGTCGTCGGCGGCGCCTCGGGTCGGCGCGAGGATCAACAGCTCGCTGTGCTCCTGGCGCGGGCGCGCCAGGAGCCATTCACGCGCCAGCGCCACGCGCGCAGCATTGTCCGCCAGTCGCACGATGCGCCGATCGGTCATGGTGCTATGCCCGGAGCCCCGCCGGGCCGACGGGGCTCCGAGCAATCCAGCTCATTACTTCTTCTTGCCGCTCTTGAGCGCTTCGCGCATCGAATCCGACAACGGCACGCCGCAGCCGCCCTTCTTCTTGCAGTCGTTCTTGCCGGCACAGCCATTGTTGCCGCTCTTGCAACCGCCGAGCCCCTTGCAGTCGTTGTGGCCCTTGCAGTCGTGCTTGGCGACCGTGGCACAGTCACCCTTGCCCTTGCACTCGTTCTTGCCGCCCTGGCCCTTGCCCTTGCAGCTGTTGAACCCCTTGCAGACATGCTTTTCAGCCACGGCTGCTTCGGGTTTCTTCGCGCTCTCCGGGTCCTTCTTCGGCGCCTCGCTCTTGCCGCAGCCGACGCTCGCCCCGGCCATCAGGCCGCCGACGACCGACAGCACCATCTTGTTGAAATCTCTTCGGTTCATTTCCATCTCGAACGACTCCCCTTAGTTGTCCTCTTCCTCATCGCGGACGAGCAGCAGGATCGCCGATTGGGGCACGACCAGATACTTGCTCCCCTCGAACTCGATCTCGACCGCCGCCTTGCGAAAGAAGATCGCGTAGTCTCCGTTGCGGGCTTGCATCGGCACGTAGCGCGGCTCGGCGGCGCTGACCTTCCACGGCTCGTCATCCAGCGGGCCAGGGTCGGCCACCGGCGCGCCCGGTCCGGTTCCTTTGATGTATCCGCCCTGCACCGGATTCTTCTCGACGGCGGCGGCGGGCAAGATCAAACCGGCATCGGTTCGCCCCTCACTGTCTTCGGGCGTGACCAGCACTCGGTCGCCCACGATCACCAACTTCTTCGGCCTCTGCATCGAGACAGAGCTTACCAAGCTGCCCGCGTTCGCACCAGGCAGTGTCTCAACTCAGTCGTCGATCTGATCGAACAAATCTTTCGCGTTGCCATCGGTTGGATTGCGTTTCAGGTAGGCGCGCAATTCGACGCGCGCGATCTCGATCTTGCCCAGCGTCAGTCGCGCGCGGGTCAGCTCGCAGATCGCGTCGGAATTTTCCGGGTCGCCGCGCAGGGCCTCTTGCAGCAGCGGGATTGCGCGCCGCGGTTGACCGAGGTGGAACTGGTGCAACCGCCCGAGCTCGAGCAGCGCAGCGGTCGAACGTCGGCGTTGCGCCAGCGATCGCTCCATCTGTCTGGTGGCCTCTGCGAGCTGGCCCCGCGCGACCAGTGCCCAGGCCAGTTTCAGCCGGACCAACCCGTCGTTGGGAGCAGCCCGCAGCATCGCTCGGATGTGCGTCAGCTCCAGCGCATGGCGGCCTTGCATCGCGTCGATTTCCGCCAGCAGCAGGGCCGGTCCGTGTTTGGTCGGGGCCAGCGCCAGCGCTGCGCTGAGCTCCGCGCGCGCCACCTGCCAGTCCTGCTGGTTCATCGCCTTGACGCCGTAGAAGAAGCGCGCCTGCGCGCTGCGCGGATAGAGCCGGGTTTCGTGGCGCAAGGTCTCGATCGAGACCGAGCGGTCACGCGTCACTCCGACCCAGAGCATCAGCGCGAGAGGGACGCCGAAGTAAGCGACCGCGTGGACCGCGCCGCGAAGATGACGGGAGGTCTGCGCCCGCTCGCCCTGGCCCTCGATGCCGAGCGCCTGCCGCACGTGCCGGGTTCGCACCTTCCAGATGAAGGAGTCGACGTAGTAATGCAGCAGCAACGAAGCCAGCCCGATCGAGCCCAGCACCTGAACCAGACGTTTACGCTGGGGACCACCCGGAAAACGATCGCTGTAGGCTTCGAGCGACCAGCCGCCCCAGCCATACAACGCGATCAGTCCGAGATAGATCAGCAGCCCCCAGCGGAACTTGAACAACGCGCGGTAGAACACCTTCGGGCTGCTCTGCTGCTTCTGCAGTGACAGGTGGCTGAAGGTCCAGACGATGAAGAAGTACTGCATCGCGTGAAAAAGATTCTGCACCGACTGCGCGCGGTACCAGTTGGGATCTTGATAGGAGATCGCCAGCACGCCGAACGCGGTCAGGTGCAGCACATGTTTGCGCGTGGTGAACCTGCGCTCGCTGCGCCAGAGGCGCAGTGCTTGATGCAGGTAGAGCAGGAGCAACAAGCCCGACGTCGCCAGAAACGACAGCTTGACCAGCCCCCAGCTCTCCGGCGACATGATGCTGAAGATCGGCAAACCCGCGCTGCGAAAGCTCGCCGCGATGCCATAGGTCCAGCTGTCCGAACAGAAGACCACCGTCGCGTACCAGACCAGGACGCAGGCCAGGTCGATGCGCGCCGAACGCGGCGCCACGTCCCCGTCCTTGGCCGCATAAATTCGCCCGAACCCGTGCTGCTGCATCGCCACATGCCAGAGGTCGAAGGTGGCCGCGATGACCAGCGCCGCGAAGCCGAGCCCGTAGTAGGTCGGCAAGATGATCATCAGCGGCACGGCCAGGAACGAGACCCAGAGCTTCGCCTTGTGTTCCTGGTAAATCGCCGGCTCGCCGAAGGCGCGCAACCAGCCCGGCATGTGATGGCCGGTGACGACGAAGGCGAACAGCACCGCGTAGACCTCGGTGTCGGACAGCCCCCCCCAGCGCCAGACCGCATGCATCGCCGCCAGGGTGATCAACGGACAGAGGATGATCCAGAAATAGTCGCTGACCGGAGTCCAGAGGTACTTCGATCGTTGGCTGGCCATGCGTGGCTAGTCTAGCAGCTAGTGCTAGTGGGGTGAGTCCATCGGGTCACCCACGCTTCTTGATCTGCTCGAGCGCCCTGGCCGCTGCGCGACGGGCCGAAGGACGCCTGTCCTTCAGCAGTTGCTCCAGTCTGGGCGCCAGCGCAGCGGTCGCCACGCTTCCGGCCAGGCGGATCGCCGTCACCCGTACGCCCAGGCGCCTGTGAGAGAACAGGCGCAGCAGGATCTTCTTCCCGGGATGGTACTTCTGTCGCGCGGCCAGGCGGCAGGCGATGACGAGATCCCTCTCGCCAGTCAGCGCGTGCTGCAGGATCTCATCGGGGATCTTCCATCTGGGGAATTTCAGCGCCACCAGCAGCGCATCGCTCCTGACCGTTGCATCCTTGTGGCGCATCCGCGCGGTAAAGGCCGCGGCCGCGCGAGCGCCGTGGGCCGCAAGCGCGTCCAGCAGCGGGTTGCCCGGCTCCAGAATCTCCTTCATGGCGTTCTTGACGAGCAGCGGAAGAAACTCGGGTTCCGGATGCTTCGCGATCGCCTCGTAGAACGAGTAACTGAAGTAGCCTTGTTCGAGCAGCTTCTTGTAGACCGGACGGGTTCTCTTCCATGGGTATCTGGCGAGCGCGTCGACACAGCGTTCTCGCTTGCTCCA
>CAZMLI010000146.1:0-10581 GCA_964566865.1 uncultured Planctomycetota bacterium | reverse complement strand
GGGAATGTGAACAGGTTCCTACGATCATCGATGGGTATGGTATGGTACCGCTGCATGGCCGCGGAATTGACCTTCGAGTTCGACGAGGAGGCCCACCAGGGTGCGCTGGTGGTCTGCTTGACGGGTGAGCTCAATCGCGAGAATTTTTCCCGGCTGTACCCCGAAATCCAGCAACGCGTCGCAGCTCGGCAGCATCTGATCTTCGACTTCCACAACCTGCACTACATGGACAGCGGAGGGCTGGGGATACTGGTGCGGATCTGGAAGGAGATCACCATACCCCGCGAAGGAAGGCTGTTGATCGTCGGCGCAAACTCGATGACCCGGCAGCTGCTGCGCTTCACGCAGCTTCAGCGCAACATGCCCAACTTCGCCACGCTCGATCTGGCGCTGGCCCAGCTCCCAGCGGACTGCCACTAGCGAAGTGCCACTAGCGTACTGCTACTGGCGGGCGATCACCAGCCGGTAGCTCTGACTGGCGCGGGATCCGAGGATCAGCTGCTGCTCGACCGTCAGGCCGCCTTGCGCGAGCGCTTCGAGGAACTCCGCCTCGTAGGTCACCTTGCCGAAGTCGACGGTGGTCAACCAGCGTAGCAGCGGCTTGAGCCGTTCGGCGGCGCGCGACTTCTTCTCCTGGAAGGTCTGGGTGAAGTAGATCCGTCGATGGTCGCCGCCCAGCAAGCTGCTCGCCTGGCGGCAGGCTGCCTCCGGCTCGGGAATCAGCATGAAGCTGCCGCTGAAGTAAACCGCGCCGAATGGGCCATCCGCGAAGGTCAGGATCGAGGCCTGCTCGATGGTCACCTGCGCCTCGAGGCCCGCCCGCGCCAGGTTGCGCCGGGATCGGTCCAGGTACTGCCTGTCGATGTCGATGCCGGTGATCTCGAGCTGCCGCTCGCGGATCAGCTCGGCGTTGGCCGCCAGCGCGCCTGCGGTGCCGACGCCGACGTCGAGCAATCGCAAACCAATCGGCAGGCGCTGCAGCACCTCGCGGTACCACCCCGCGGTCAACCGGGTCAACGCGTGGTCGTAAATCCATCCGCGCATCGCCGATCAGCCCAGGATCTTGACGACCAGCAGGCTCAGGTCGTCTTGCAGGTCGTCGCCGCGGTGGCGGCTCTCTGCGAGCAACATCTTGTTTGCGATCTCCTCCGCGTCCAGGCGGTCCTGGCTGCTATCGATCAGTAACGAGCGCAACTGTTCCGGTCCGAAAAGGGCGCCTTCGGGGGTGCGGCTCTCGATGAAGCCGTCGGAGTAGAACAGCAGCAGATCGTCCGGCGCCAGTTGAATCGTCTCGATCGGGTTCTCCGCCAGGCAGTCCGGTAGCATTCCCAGTGGCATGTTGCGCGACCCGATCAGTCGGGTCTCGTGGTCGTGCAAGTGGATCAGCGGCACATGACCGGCGCCGATCAACTCCAGGCGGTTGTGGTCGTGGTCGATATAGCCGCCGAGGAAGGTGGCGAACAGCCCCATGTTGCCGTAGGCCCGGTGCAACATGCTATTGAGACCCTGGACCATCTCGAGCAGCGGCGCACCCTGGCGCGCCCGCAGTCGCGCCTCTCCCGCGATGCGGGAGGCCATCAGCGCGGCAGCCACGCCGTGCCCGCTGACATCGCAGATGGCGATGAAGGTTCGCGAGCGACGGGCTTGCTCGATGATCAGCAGATCGCCGCCGACATCGGTCATCGCAATGTAGCGCACGGCAATCTCGACCTGCTCAGTGACCATCTTCTCGGGCACGAGGGAGCGCTGCACCTCGTGGGCCAGCCGCAGGTCGCGTCCGATCTTCAGCTGCCGGGACTGGAGTTGCTCGTTCAACTTGTACAGCTCTTGTTCCTGTAGCTGGTGCTTCTCCATCGTCAACGCGGCGAGCTCGGTGAGCAGGCTGCAATACTCGAGATCTTCCTGGTCAAAGCTGCGCGCCCGCTCGAGGTTGTCGATGTAAACCAGCCCGATCAGCTCGTTCCCCACCAGCAGTGGCACACAGATCACCGACAACACCTGCCGGCGGCTGTCGGGCCCAGGCGCGAGCATCGCGCGCTCGGTGCGCTCGATCATCTCGATCACCTGGCGGGACATCTCGACGGTGCCTGCCGGATCGTCCATATTGCGCGCGACCAGCGGCTCGAACTGGCCAGCCTCGTTTCGCAGCGCGACCACGCCACGCCGTAGCGGTAGCGCCTGGAACAGGATCTCAATCAAGCGGTGGCAGACCTCCTGCTCCGAGCGCCCCAGCTGCAGCATGTCCCAGATCTTGAACAGCAGGAGCATACGATGGCTCAGCTCGCCGCCGCTGGCGCCGCGTCGCAGCGACTGGGTCGAGCGAATCAACCCCAGTTCCGCCAGATCCCCTGTGTCGGTCAGCAGCACGGGGGCCATCGTAGCGCTGCAGCAAAAGGTGAAACGAACGTCGCCGAGCTCGATGACATCTCCGCCGACCAGCCGGCTCCGCGTCTGGTCGCGCCCGTTGATCCGGAGTTGCGTGCCCTCGCAGGACTGGATCTGGTAGCCTTCGGATTGCCGACGCAGCAGGGCACTTGGCTGGTTCGTCTCGTCCAGCGGCCGGACCGAAACGGTCCCATTCACGCCGATGACAAGTGCCCTCTCATGATGCTCGAGGTAGACGATTTGCTCGCTCGCCTCGCTCGCGTCGATTTGCAGGAAATAGTCTCGCACGTGACTCGAATGCCCCTTTAGAAGGAGGCTAGCACAAAAGTTCCTGATTGTGTATCTTGACAATGTTTCAGGGCAATCGCTTCTACAATGTCCGGGTGGAGAGGGTGCAGATGCGCAGGATGAGTGGCAGCAGGCGGTGGCTCAAATCGGTCGTGCCGCTGGTGTGGATGATCGTGGGACTGGCGGCATGTCACACGCCGCCTGCCGGGCCGGTCGAGCTGACAATTCTGCACACCAACGACATTCACGGGTACGCCCTGCCCGAACCCGCAACCTGGGTCAAGAAGACGCCGCCCCCACTGATCGGTGGCATGGCGGCGCTCGAACTGGCCGTCATCGCCGAGCGCAAGAAAGCAGCCCACTCATTGCTGTTCGACGGCGGCGACGTGAGCACCGGGCAGCCGGCCTCACGATTCATCTATCGCGGTGTCAAGGGCGGCTACCTGATCGAGGCGATGAATCGCCTGGGCTACGACGCGGCCTGTATCGGCAACCATGAGTTCGATGCGGGCCTGGATAATCTGCGCGCGATGCTCGAGCTGTCCAGCTTTCCCTGGCTCTCGGCCAACCTGCATGACAAGCGAGAGAATCCGCTGGCGATCGGAACCTATCGCATTTTCGAGCGCGGCGGGCTGCGGATCGGCGTCATCGGTCTGACCACCACCGAACTGTCGCGCCTGATCGACCCGCGAATGCTAGAGGGGTTCGAGGTCGACCAACCGGCAGAGACCTTGCAACCGCTGATCGACCAGGTTCGTCAAAAGGCCGACCTGGTGATCCTGCTGACCCACATCGGGTTGCCCGGCGACCAGCAACTCGCGCGCAGCCTGAAGGGCGTGGATCTGATCATCGGCGGCCACACCCACACCCGCCTGAAGAAGCCGATCGTGACCAATGGGGTGATCATCTGTCAGGCAGGCAGCTATCTGCGAAATCTCGGCGTGCTCAAGCTGACCATCGAAAACGGCAAGATCACGGCCCACTCAGGACGCCTGCGCGCGCTCTGGCACGATGACAAACTGCACGGAAGTCCAGAGATGGGCCAGCTGCTCAGGGAGGTGCGGCAGCGCGTCAAGGCGCTGATGTCGGACAGGCTGGGGCAGCTGAAAACCGGCTGGAAGAAGGGCCGATCTCGGGAGACCAATGCTGGCACCTTCATCGCCGAGTGCATCCGCCGGCGTCTCTCCGCGGACATCGGCATGATCAACTCCGGTGGCATTCGCAGCGATCTGCCGGTGGGCCCGATCAGCCGCGGCCAGTTGCTCACCGTCCTGCCATTTTCCAACAAGCTGGTGCTGGTCGAGCTGACCGGCGCACAGCTGCGGGCAGTCTGCGCGCACAATGCATTGTCCCAGCTGACACGTAGACACGGAATCCTGCAGCTCTCCGGTATTCGTTATCGCTGGCGTCGCGTGGGCGATCAAAAGGTGGCGCTGGTTGAGGTGCAGGTGGGCGGCAAACCGCTCGACGACAAGCAGATCTACAAGATCGCGACCAATGACTACGTGGCCTTCTCTCAGCCAATGAAATATCTCGGGCTGACCCCGGGTCGGCGCACGGTTCGTGGCGGTGTGGTCGCCGGTGCTGTGGCGGCCGAGATCCAGCGCCTGGGGGTGGTCGAAGCCCGGCTGGAGAACCGGATGACGGAGGTGAAGTAGTTGATCCTCCTGTTCCGCGCGATGCTGTTGACGGCGTTGCTCTCGCTCTGGCCCGCTGCGGTCGAGGCCGACATCGACGTGACCGTTCCGCCGGGGCTGCCGCCGGAGTGGGTTCGGTTCTTGCCGAGCCCCGTGCTGACCGACCTGGGGCTGATCCCACGACGGCGGCAGGCCACGCAGCAGCAGGGGTCGGTGACCAGCGTGCCGCAGGAAAGACGAGCCGGCTATACCGGTGGCGTCGACTCCTCGTTCGGCTTCTCCGGCATTCTGACGATCGACCTGCCGCTGCACTTCAACTGGGCGGTCTCGAAGATCACGCTGACGCCCAAGTATCGCCCGCTGACAGGCAGCGGTGCCAAGGGCGAGGGCTGGCGTTATCCGCCGGAATTCCCGCTGCATCTCTACTGGCTCTCGATCGCGACGATGCTGCGCCGGGCGGTACACCCGGCCTTGGTCTCGAGCGTCGGCACGGTAGAATATCTGATCTTGATCGGCGAACCGGCATACATCGCGGCGAGGAATTCCCGGGGCGAAGGCGCACTGCGCTGGATCGCCAAGGAGGTCGAGCGACAGGTCGGACCGTTCCCTACCGGGACCCCACGGGCCAGCGGCGGGATGAACCCCTATCAGAAACTGATCCACAAGCTGGCGCTGGTCGAGCTGGCCAGCGGGTTTCCCTACAGCCCGGCGCGGCGTTTTGCACGTCGGTTGATGAGCCTGGCCGGTGAGGGCCTGACCCCGGTGCTGCACTACTCCCGGCAGAAGCATCTGTTCGTCCGGCGCAATGCCGTTTCCCTGCTGGCGAAGTACCCGAACCAGCAGGCGAGCGTTCGCCTGCGCGAGTTGCTCCGCAGCCGGGATCGGGTGATCCGGAACCGCGCGCTGCAGGCACTGGTCGATCGTCGCGATCTGGCGAGCGCGCCCTGGCTGCGATCGGCCCTGCGCAAGAATGACCGCGGCTTGCAGTTCCTGGCCGCCACCGCCCTCGGCAAGCTGCGCGACGTGGGAGCGATCAAGCAACTGGTCTCGTATGCCTCGAACAACCGCACCGATCCGGACGCGCTCTGGGCGGCGGTGCCGGCGATCGGGCGTATCGGCAAACCAAACAAGAAGGTTCTGCGGCTGCTGGTCGGGCTCGAACGACAGCTACGCGGGAACCGGCTGCAGTTCGGTCAGGGCAACCCGATCTATCCGCCGCCGGTGCGGGACCGGCTGACCAAGGCGGACGTGATCGCGCAGATGTGCCGGATTTCGCGCATGGCGCTGGGTGACCCGGTCGCTCGCAAGGCGCTGCTGGAGGAGATCCGGCAGGGACGAGGCCAGGCCAAAAAGGCCAAGGCGACCGACCGACGTGGCAACCTGATCCGTCAACGGGGCAACGTGTTGAAGGCGATCGCCTCGCCCAACCTGTTCCTGGTCTGCGACATCTTGCGACGCCAGGGGAGCGCGGGAAACAAGCTGCTGCTCGAGGTGGTCAATGACGCGATCGAGCAACCGGCCGTGCGGGCCTATGCGCTCGAGCAGGTCAAGCTCTCGCTGCTGCTCAGCTTTCTCGAATCGATCGAGAAGCTGGCCGAACTGGCCCGCACCAGCGACGTCGGTCTGATTCGCGCCAGATCGCTGGCCTTGCTCGAACTGCGTGATGTCGATACCGCGGTGGAGACGTCCAGGCGGATCCTGCTCGATTATTCGATCAATACCAGCGACTATCCGGCGATGCGCCGCGAGTGGGTGGTGATCCCCGCGATGCGCTTGCTCGGGCGCCGGTCGGTCAATCAGGTCGCGGTGCTGGTCGGCGTGATTCGGCGAGCGGCAGAGGAGCAGGCCGAGGGCGAGCGCCGGCGAAAAGCGCTGACGCACAAGGTCAAGGGCGGCCGCAACGGACAGGTCCCGCTGGTCAGCGTGCCCCCCATCGTCGAGGCCGCATTGATCGAACTGGGCCGCATCGGCTCGCAGAAGGCGGTCAAGCCGTTGCTCAAACGTCTGGCTGATCCAGACCGGATCGGACGGGGCGAAGCGGCCCTCGCGCTGGGCGCCATCGGCGGTAAACAGGTCATCGGTCAACTGGTCGGCGCGCTCGAGGACAAGGACGCGTGGGTCCGATTCTGCAGCTATCGCAGCTTGCGCAGCTTGACCGAGGTGGATTTCTTTTGCGATTGGATCTTCGGTGCTGGTACGCCTTCGATCGATTCGACAGTCAGAAAGTGGAAGGCGTGGTACCGTAAAAAGTACCCCAAGTGATATGGCGCTGATCAATTATGAAGATCTGGTCGTCGGGATGAAGGTGACCGACGCGGTCAAGGACCAGGCCGGGCGGATGGTGATGTCCGCCGGCTCCGAAATCACCCAGAAGCACCTGCGTATCTTCAAGATGTGGGGCATCACTCAGGTCGAGGTGGATGCGGATGCGGAGAACGTCGAGCTGTATGGCTCCCTGGCGGTGGACCAGGGGCTGATCGACGATTGCGATGCGGAGGCGAGGTTGTTGTTTCGCCATACGGATCTGGACAACGCTGTGGTGGCGCAGCTGTTCAAGCTCGTTGTTCAGCGCAAGGTAAGACAGAAATCGACGGAGCAGAAGAAGAGTGGCTAGCGAACCCACGGACCTCATCAAGGGCATCAATGTTGCCTCATTACCTGCGATCTACACCCGGCTGATCGCGGTGATGAACCATCCGCGCAGCTCGGCGCGGGACATCGGCAAGGTGGTCAGCGACGACCCAGGCCTGACCGCCCGGTTGCTGCGGATCGTCAACAGCGCATTTTTCAGCTTCCCGCAGCGGATCCAGACGGTCTCGCATGCGGTCACGATCATCGGCACCGAACAGCTGCGCGATCTCGCGCTGGCCACCTCGGTGCTGCAGATGTTCAAGGACATCCCGCCCGAGCTGGTGGACATGGACTCCTTCTGGCGTCACTCGATGGCCTGCGGCGTGGCCGCCCGCGTGATGGCGGCCAAGCGGCGGGAGTCCAACATCGAACGCTTCTTCATGGCCGGGATGCTGCACGACATCGGCAGCCTGATCATCTTCCTCAAGAACGGCGCCAAGGCTCGTGAAGTGCTAGACCGCTGCGCGGAGACGGGCGAGCTGCGCTACAAGGTCGAGCAGGATTTGCTGGGGTTCACCCACGCCACAGTGGGCCGCGCATTGCTCAAGGCCTGGAAACTCCCCGAAGCCCAGCAAGAGGCGATCGGCTTTCATCACGCGCCTGGCCAGGCCCCCCGCTTTCCAGTCGAGGCGGCGATGGTTCACGTGGCCGACATCATTGCCAACTCGCTGCAGGTCGGCAGCAGCGGTGAGCGCCTGGTGCCGCCGCTGTCGCACGACGCCTGGGCGGTGCTGCGATTGCCCGACGACTGTATGCCTGCCGTGATGGGCGAGGTGGAGCGTCAACTGCCCGTCGCCGTCAGCGGGATCCTGCAAGAGTCGCGCGCATGAGCGATCAGCCGGAGGAACCACAGCCGCCCCCGCCCGAGAAGATCGTCGCTGGCGGCCAGTCGATCGAGGAGATGAACCGCTGGCTGCTCGAGTGCCTGGACATGGTGGCCTCGCTCGGCGGGACATTCCAGCGCGACATGGAGCGAACCGGCGAAGGCCCGGATGTGTTCGATTCGGCCAAGCCGGCCTTGCGCCGGCTCGTCGATTACCAGGCAACCTGCTTCCTCTCGGTCGACGAGGAGGAGCTGGATTTCCAGATCGTCGACTGTGACCCCCGCGACGCGCGGGAGGCGATGCAGCAGGAACTGGATCACCAGATCGCCGAGGGCACGTTCGCCTGGGCGCTGTTCCAGAACCGGGTCGTGCTGATGCCCGCGCGCAATGCCGGCCAGATGGTGCTGCTGCATGTGCTGTCGACCGGCGCAAAGGTGGTGGGCATGTTCCTCGGCCTGATCGACGAGGAAGATCCGTTCATCCCCGACGCGACGCAGAAGCTGATCTCGGTGATCTTGATGCACTGCGCGAGCGTGCTCGAAACGGCGGAGCTGCACACCAAGCTGGCGCAGCACAACATGAACCTCGAGCGGCTGGTCGACGAACGAACGCGCGAACTGCGTCTGTCCAACGAGAAGGCCCAGGCGGCCAACAGCGCCAAGAGCGAGTTCCTGGCCAACATGAGTCACGAGATTCGCACGCCGCTCAACGGGATCATCGGCATGACCGGGCTGATGCTCGAGGCCGGCCTGAGCAAGGAGCAGGGGGAGTATGCGGAGACGGTGCGTAGTTCGAGCGAGCACCTGCTGACGCTGATCAACGGGATCCTCGACTTCTCCAAGATCGAGGCCGGCAAGATGACGCTCGATCTGTTGCCGTTCGACCTGGCGGTGGCGATCTCGGAGGTGGCCGATCTGCTCGCCACCTCAGCCCAGAAGAAGGGGCTGGAGCTGATCGTGCGCTACGCGCCGAATACCCCGCGGCAGGTGATCGGCGATCCAGGGCGCATTCGCCAGCTGGTGACCAACCTGCTCGGCAATGCGATCAAATTCACCGACAGCGGTTACGTGATGATCAACGTGACCTGCGAGACCAAGACCCGCAAGCAGGCGCTGATCCGAGTCGCCGTCGAGGACACCGGCATCGGGGTGTCGGCCGAGAAGCTGGAGCAGATCTTCGACAAGTTCACGCAAGCCGACGCATCCACCTCGCGCCAGTTCGGCGGGACCGGACTGGGGCTGGCGATCTCCCGTCAACTGGCTCGGTTGATGGGCGGTCGCATGGGCGTCGAGAGCACGGAGGGCCAGGGCTCGACCTTCTGGTTCACCGCCCGCCTGCCGCTGAATCCCGAGGGGCAGGTGCTGATTCCGGTCGCCTCCAAGGACACCCTGCGCGGTCTGCGCTTGATGATCGTGGACGACCACGAACGCAACCAGATCGTGCTCAAGGAACAGCTGGCCCAGCTCGAGATGCGCATCGAGGCCTACTCCTCCGGCGAGGAGGCGCTCGATGCAATGCAGACGGCTTCCGAGATAAATCAGCCGTTCGACCTGGCAATCCTCGATCTGATGATGCCTGGAATGGATGGCGAAGAGCTGGCCCGCAAGATCAAGTCCGATCCCTTGCTGGCCGACACCGTGTTGCTACTGCTGACCGCCACCGGCCGGCGCGGCGACGCCACCCGGATGGCGGAGGCCGGTTTCGCCGCCTACCTGGTCAAGCCCGTGCGTCAGGGCCAGCTGATCGATGCGCTGGCCACCGCCCGCGCGGCACGCGAGACGGCCGATGCGGGGCTGATCACCCGTCATACGCTGGCCGAGTCGCGCGCGCATGAAGTGGAGGCGCGCCAGGCGGACAAACCGACACGCAAGCCGCGAATCCTGATGGCGGAAGACAACCGGGTGAATCAGAAGGTGGCGCTGAAGATCCTCGAGAAACTCGGCTGCAATGTCGACGTGGCCTGCAACGGCAAGATCGCGGTCGAGATGATCGGCGAGAAGCGCTACGACATGATCTTGATGGATTGCATGATGCCGGAAATGGACGGTTTCGAGGCGACTCAGGTAATCCGCGAGCAAGAACTGAGCAACGGCGAGCACATGCCGATCGTCGCGCTGACGGCCAACGCCCTGCCGGGTGACCGCCAGTTCTGCCTGGATGCCGGGATGGACGACTACATCACCAAGCCCGTCCGCCCCGATGACTTTCGCAAGGCGATCGATCGCTGGGCGATGCCGCGAATCCAGGACGAGATTGCCACAGTCGCACCCCGCCTGAGCAAGGTACCGCCCGCACTGGATCCCGATCTGGTCCAGCAGCTGATGTCGCTGGTCGACGACAAGGACCCCACCTTCCTCTCGGACCTCTTCGACACCTTCTTGAGCGAGGTCGCCGAACAACTCTGCCAGCTACGGGACTCCAGCGACCTGAGCGAAGTCGGCCGACTGGGGCATAACATCAAGGGCGCCAGCGCCAGCGCCGGCGCGATTCGCATGGCCGATATCGCGCAGCAGATCCAGTTGCTGGGCGAGACGGGCAAGGCTGACAAGATTCAGCCGCTGGTGACCGAGCTCGAGGGAGAGCTCGGTCGTGTGCGCCTTGCGATGGCCGAGATGGTCAACGCGCAGCAAACCTAGCGGAGGAGCCACAGATTTCTCAGATTGTTCCGGAGGACATTGGGTAAGTCCTATCTGTACTACTAACGTCTCAAGTGTTCTCGAAACAGGAAGATTTAGTCACGCAGCCATTGCGGTCAAACGACTTACATCAGCAAGCCGTGCCGCGAGAAGGTTGGTGATGATTCGTTGAACTATGGC
>CAZMLI010000145.1:0-10596 GCA_964566865.1 uncultured Planctomycetota bacterium | reverse complement strand
CCTCCGATCCTCCGCAGCCGCCCCCGGTATATATAAAGGAGCAGGTGGCTGACGAGATTTATGCGTTTTGTGCGAATGAGGCGCCGAACGAGGCCCTGGGCAAGCTGCTGGGCTACCGCTGTGAGTGGGAGGGGCGGCCGTACGCGCGAATCGTCGACTGGGTCACGGGTGAGGTGAACGCGAGCTCCATCTCGGCGCAGTTCACGGCGGCGGGGATCAAGCAATGTGAGACGGCGCTGGATCAGAAGTATGGCGACGACGATGACCGGCCGCGGGAGCTGGGGTTGTTCCATTCTCATCCGTTCGGGGCCGATCCGCACTTCTCGAGCGTCGATTACGGGACCTTCTTCAACTTTCCCTACGACCGGGTGGGCAACGTCTTCGTGCTGATCGATCCGCTCTCCGGCTTCTTCAAGAGCTTCTTGCTGGAACGTGACGACGAGGGGTTGCAACTGACGCAGGTGCACTGGGCCGCTTATGCAGCCCGTTGAGGATCGGGACGATCGCTCACGGCGGCATCTGGGCACGGAGCGCCTGGCGCAGGTCCAGGGCAGCCGCGTGCTGGTGGTGGGTGCGGGGGCGCTGGGCAACGAGGTGATCAAGAACCTGGCGCTGCTGGGGGTTGGGCATCTGGTGGTCGTCGACTTCGACCGGGTCTCGCTGTCGAATCTCAACCGCTGTGTCTTCTTTCAGCCGGACCAGGTGGGGCGGTCCAAGGTGGAGGCGCTGGGCGAGGCGCTGGCGCTGCAGGCGCCCGACGTGCGGCTGGACTGTCACTGCATGCGGATCGAGGATGCCCCCGAGGCGGTCTGGCAGACCGATCTGGTGTTGCTCTGTGTGGATGACCAGATGGCCCGCTATCACGTCAACATGCAGCTGCTTGGACGGGAGGGCAGCCTGCCGGTGGTGAACGGGGCCATGGGACGCAACTTCTTCGAGGTGCAGGTGTTAGTTCCTGGTGAGACGGCCTGTCTGGTCTGTCCCTGGGCGGCGGATTACCACGAGAAGCTTTTTCGACGGGTCGCGAAGATGTCCTGCGACCAGTTCTTCGAGGACAATCTGGCGCCCTTTCCGTCGATCAGCGTGCTGGCGAGCCTTTGCGGCGGGATCATCGCGAGCGAGGCGATCGCGCTGCTGGCGGGGGGCGAGCCTGCTGCAAGTGTCGGGTCTACAGTGCGTTACGAGCAGGGTGGCCATCTGATGAGCGTGGGGCACGTGCATCGTAACCCGGGATGTGTGGAAGTATTGTGCCGCCGCCCGTGAGCGTGGTATAGTTCGGGCGAAGTACGATTTGCCCCCCTTTTCGCGCGCATGTGTCACTTGTCATTGCTAAGTTGATAGAGAGACATGCATAATCGCATCTTGAGTTGCCAGGGGTCGTAGGGTGGATCTGGATAAGGAATTCGTCAGTTATGCCGTCCTGCTGGGGCATCTGGACGCCGAGCAGGGCAAGCAGATGCTGCTCGCGACCGACTCCGGCCGGGTGGGCGCCATCGCGCGGCATCTGGTGCGCAGCGACCGCCTCTCGCGAGACCAGGTGCTGGAAATCTACCGGCACGTGGGCTACATCCCCTGCCCCCGTTGCTCCCACACCGTCACCCTCGCCGACGATAGCGTACTCAAATGCAGCGCCTGCGATCGCAAGTTTCGCCTGCCGGCAAACAAGTCGGTCGACTACGTGGGCAAGGTGCTCGGCGACTATGTGATCACGGCCAAGATCGGGCAGGGCGGGATGGGGGATCTGTACTCCGTCGTGCACCAGGGACTGGACAAGAAGTTCGCGTTGAAGGTCATCGCGCCCGAGTGCGTGCGCAACGCCTCCTTCCTCGAGCGGTTTCGTCGCGAGGCGCGCATCGCGGCCAAGGTGGACCATCCGAATACGATCGGCATCATCACCGTCGGTCAGGAGGAAGGCCTGCACTACATCGTCATGCCGCTGGTCGACGGCAAGGATCTGGCGCATCACGTCGAGGCCAACGGCGCGTTCGAGCCTGCCAAGGCGCTGAAGGTGATGATCCAGACGGCGCGCGGACTGCAGGCGATCCACGAGGCGGGCATCCTGCACCGCGACATCAAACCGGACAACGTGCTGGTCGATCGCTCGGGCAAGGTCCTGCTCGGAGACTTCGGTCTCGCGCGCGAGGCGGCGGGCGCCTCGCTGACGCAGACAGGTGTGATCCTCGGCACGCCGCAGTACATGTCACCGGAGCAATGCGACGGCGTCGAGGTCGATCAACGCAGCGACATCTACAACCTCGGCGTGACGTGGTACTACCTGCTGCACGGCCGGCCGCCGTTCGACGATGAGTCGCCGATGGCGGTGATGCTCAAGCAGAAGACCAAGCCGTTGCCGATCTCGGCCAGCGTGGCGCGGGACTGCGGCAAGCCGATGGTCCGCGTGCTCGCGCGCATGACGGCCAAGGAGCCCAGCGAGCGTTACCCTGATGTGGAAACGCTGCTCGAAGATCTCTGGGCGCTGCAGGAAGGCAAGCGGCCCGGCAAGCAGCTGGCGATCGAGCGACGTGTGAGGGGCTGGCGAGTCTGGCCCTGGGCCTCCGCGATCGCGTTGATCGTGGGCCTGACGATCGGGCTGTCACAGCATCCGGCCTGGCGCACGCCCGACAGACCCACGATCAAACCGCCGCCGGTTGCAGTGAAGGCGGAGCGGGAAAGTTTCGAGTCGTTTGTCCTGCGGCAGTTCCATGGCGAGGCCGAGGTGGTCGACGCCAAGCGTCGCCGAATCCGAATCACGATCAACCGCTGGGATGTCGCGGGGCTCGAGCAGGTCGCCAACTGGACGCGGACCAAGGCGGAGATGACGGAGTCCCCGGAGAAGCTCGGCTTCACCTCGGTCTTGCCTGATAGCGAGGTGGTGCTGATGCTCAAGGCCGACTTTGTCGGCCCGTTGCGCGTGGAGGCGCTGGTGCGGTTCCAGTCCAAGCGCCCCGGCGCGTTGCTGGGCTTTCGGCTGTATCACCAGGTGGTGCGCGGCGCGGATCGCTCGGTCTTTCTCGGCATCCAGCGCGGCGCGTCGGCGCTGACGCTGAACTACAAGAACAGCTGGCCGGGCACCCAGGGGCCCGTGCAGGAGCAGGGTCCTGAGCTGACGCTGAACAGTGCGGCTTTCCTGCTGACGGTGCGCGCGGGCGAAGGCGCCTACCGCATCGATCTGGGCCAGGGTGTCACGGCGCCAACCGTGACGGTCGGCGGTCCGCGCAAGAAACTGTCCGGCCGGGTGGGTCTGGTCGCGCGCAACTTCACCTTGCTCGAGCTGTCGCGTCTGGTCTGCGAAGGTGATCTGGATGCCGCCTGGGTGAACTCGCGCCTCAAGTAGTTTATACTCGGGGCATGATGAGTGAAGACTGCTGGCGCGAGATCCTGATCGACGTCGAACCCCGCGGCAAGGAGTTCCGTCTGGGCATCGAGCGTGACGCTGTGGTCAGCGACATCCTGGGTGTGATCCGGGATCGCTGTAAAGAGGAAGGCGTCGAACTGGAGAAGTGGGCGCGGTCCGCCGTCGGCGACGACTTTCAGTTCGTCATGCTGCGCAAGGCCGAGGGCAACGCGGTGCTCGCGCCGGGCATGACGCTGGGCGAGGTCGATCCCGAGATCTGCAACAACGAGAAATTCAAGCTGGGGGCGCAGCCGGTCGTCGGCGGGCTGCCACCGAAGATCTTCAATCGACGGATCGATGTGCTGATCGAGGACTTCTATGCCAGCAGCCTGGCGCAGGTCTATGAGCGCGAGGGCTGGAGCTACCTGCCGCCGACCCGCACTGGCCAGGAGTGGCGTCACTCGCTGGTCTCGGTGCGGGTGGTCGACGCCCATCCGGATGGCGCCTACCAGACCCTGCGCGTGGAGTTGACCGGCATCCCCGGCGTGGTGGCGCTGGACGGCGTCACGCCTCGGGTCGGCTGGAATCATACCTACGAGTTCGGCCTGCCGCGGCGCTACCCGAGCGATCTGAAGATCGATATCATCAACCGCACGCCGCTGGTACACCCACGGTTCCGCGGCACTGGCAAGAACGCCTGCTACAACGTCAACGGCGAGGTCGATCGGATCATCGTCGATCTGATCTACAATACGATGCTGCGGCCCGATCTGGTGCGCCCGCCTTCGCTCTATCCGGATGAGGACTGGGGTGTCAACCGCAGCAGCATGAAGTGGTACATCGAGGCCGGTCCCAAGCGGGTCTACGAGAGCTTGCGCAAACAGCTCGCGGCCCGGCTGTCGGGGCAGGCAACCGCGGGCGCCGACGCGTCGCCGCGGGTGACGATTCTCGACAGCGCTGCGCGACGCGGCGGCCGCAAGGTGCGCATTGTCGGAGACTGACGACCCGCCCGTGCCGCGGCGCGTCGTCATTCTGGAGGAGCGCGACGAGCTTCTACGGACGGAACCGCCGCCCGATCGGGACGAGGCCTTCCGCGTCACCGTCTGCTGGGATCGTTGGGGGAGCCCGGGTGGCGGCTGCTGAGGCCGGCAGTGGCCTGAGTGGCCTTTGTGGCCTCTGTGGCAAACCCGCCCTGTTCAACTGCGTGAGCTGCGAGCGACCGATCTGCGAGGCCTGCGCCAGGGACGCGCCCGGCTGGCGCTTCGTCTGCTTCGAGTGTCCGGTGCCCGACCCGCGACGCAGTCCCTTCGAGATCCGGCGCGGCTGGTTTCCGGAGGAGCATGACTGGTAGCAAGTGGGCGGTGGCCCTGCTGTTGCTGCTGCTGTCTTGCTCTGCGGCCTCGGCGGATGCGCCCGAGCTGAACCGCGCGCTGGCGCTGATCGAGGATCTGCAGTATGGCAAGGCGGGCCGGGAGCTGACCGCGTTGCTGCGCGCGAGTCGAGCGCCGGGCGGTCCGTCGAGCGTGGGCCTGCATCGCGCCTGGATCTTGCTCGCGGCCTACGATCCGTCTGTCAAGCTGGCCGACGAGGTCGCGCGTTATCGCCGGCTGCTGCGCCTGGAACCCGGGCGGGTCGAGCTGCGCCTGGCGCTGGCGTTTGCCCGCTCCCTGTCACGCGGCTACCACGCACCCTGGGTGGTGTTGCCGGAAATCGAGGACCTGGGGCAGCGCGCGCTGAGCGGATTGTGGAAAACCGTCTGGGGGCTGGCTCGCAACTCGGACGATCCCTGGGTGCTGCTGCTCGCCGCGCGCCTGTCCCCGAACAAGGCGCTGCAGGCGCGGTTGCTGGAGCAGGCGCTGCGTCGGGCGCCCGATCAGCTGGAGCTGCTCAGCTTTGCGCTGGAGACAAACCTGCAGTCGCGCCACTGGATCTATCGCGGCAAACTTCAGCGACTGGGGCATCGTGGGGGGGCGCGCGCCGGGGCCTATCTGCTCGCCGTCTACGCGCAGCTCGAGCCTGTCAGTCATGCGAGGGCAGGGCTGTTGCGCCAGGTGATCGAGCTGGACGGGCCGTATCGCGACGATGCGCTGCTCTATCAGCTTGAGCAGGAGCCGGAGGAGTTGTGGCGTCGGCAACTGACCGCCCGGGTCGAGGGTCGCGTCTGTAGTGCCTGGGGTGTGGCGGCGTGGAACCTGTTTTACCTGTTGATGCGTCAACAGCTATGGGATGAGGCCAGTCGCGTGGCGCGGCTCTACGAGAGGCTGGGGGCGGATCAATTCGGCTCGGGGCATATCCCGATCGCCGAGGAGTTTTACCAGCACGGGCGCCACGGCGAGGCCTACAAGTGGTACGCGAGGGCGATGCGGAGCAATGCGCGCGAGCTGTCCGGCGAGATGCTGGCGCGTTACGCGCGCTGCGCGCGGCGACTGGGCCGAATGGAGGAGGCGGTGGAGTACTTCGCGCTGGCGGCCGAGCGAGATGCGCTGGGAAGCCCATTCTGGCGTACCGAGGCGATCCTGGCGCAGGCCGCCAGCTTCCCCTTTGTCGTCATCGGCAATGCGCTGGTCATGCTCTGCATCTTGCTCGCGGGTCCTCTGTCGACCGTCCTGCTCGTTTCCCGAATGGGCCGCCTCGGCGGTGCGCTGTGGGTTGCCGGGGTGGTCGCGCTGCTCGGCGTGGGGCTGGAACTGGCCGCACCGGGCGTGCAGAGTCTGTTCAGCCTGGTGGTCGGGGCTGTGGGCACCTATGTCGTCGTGCTGGCCGGGATCCATATGTCGCGGCTATCGGCCCTGGCGCCGGGGCGCGAGTTCCGGGCGCTGCGCAAGCGGCTGTGCGGGCAGCGCGTGCCGCTGGCAATCTACCTCATCCGCTGGTGCCTCGTCGTCGGCCTGATGCTGGGCATCACCGGCCTGCTGTATCTGTTCTTCGAGCCGCGTCAGTCACCGATCGTCCAGCAGGCGGCGCGACTGTTGCCCGATTCTCCGCTGGGTATTCTCAGCAAGCCGCAGGACCGGCCGTGGCAGGCCTTGTTGCTGGGCGTCTCGGCCGCGTTCAAGGAGGAGATCCTCTGTCGCCTGCTCTACCTGGCGCTGCTGGTCCATCTGCTGCGTGACTGGCGCTGGGGCCGCGCGGTTGCGGTCAGCCTGGTCTCGCTGGTCTGGGCGGTCGGCCACGCGGGCATGGTCACGCCGGAACTGTTCAAGCTGGTGCAGGTCTTTCTGCTCGGGCTGTTGCTCGGCTGGCTGACGCTCAAGCAGGGGATCGTCTCGGCCTTCCTGGCCCACGCGTTCTTCAACGTATCACTCCTTCTGCTCGCCATCAGGCTCGCGGCATGATCCGCATCGAAGGCCTGAGCAAGCAGTACGGAGATGTCACGGTGTTGCACGGTCTGGACCTGGAGATCGGCAAGGGTGAGTGGTTTCTGTTTCTGGGACCCAACGGCGCGGGCAAGACCACCACGATCAAGCTGCTGATGGGACTGCTGCGTCCGACCTGCGGCAAGATCACGATGGGCGGCCTCGACGTACGGCGTGACGGTCATCAGTTACGCTTGCGTAGCGGCTATCTGCCGCAGACATTCGAGCCCTATCCCTATCTGACCGGCCGTGAGTATCTCTCGTTCGTCGGCGCGGTCTACGGTCTCCCGCGAAAGGAGCGGGCTGCGCGAATCGACGAGCTGCTCGAGCTGTTCGAGTTCCGGGCCGAGGCCGATCGGCTGGCGCAGTCATACTCGCAGGGGATGAAGAAGAAGATCGGCATGGCCGCGGCACTGCTGAACCATCCTGAAATCCTGGTGCTCGACGAGCCGACAGGTGACCTGGACGCCCGCAGCGCCAACATGGTCCGCAACGTGCTCAAGGGACTGGCCGAGGCGGGCACCACGATCTTCATGTCGACACACATTCTGGGCATCACCGAGAAGCTCTGCGACAAGGTGGGCATTCTCCAGCGCGGCCGGCTCGAAGTGCTCGCCACGCGGGAGGAGCTGCTGGCCCGCTTCCCCGGCAAGTCGCTGGAGGAGATCTTTCTCTCGGTGACGGGGGAGATCAAGACCGAACACATCGAGTCGTTTCTCTCGCGCTGGCAAGCCTGATGCTGCGCTGGCTGGGGTTCTATCTGGCCAGCAACTTGATGAGCGTGCGAGGCATGTTCCGCGCCCATCCCGCGCCCATGACCCTGGCTGCGGGCGGCGGACTGCTGTCACTGGCTGTGATCGCCGTGGGGCCCCGGTGGGTGCTCGACGACTTCGACCCGGGTTTGGGTTCGACTCCACCCGAAGATGCGCTGGCGCTGCTGGTCCTGGTGACCCTGTTCTGCGGGCTGATAATGAGTCTGCTGACCGTGACGGTCGCGCTCTTCGAACGGCGGCAGATCGAGGAGCTGGATCGACTCAGAGCGCTGCCGTTGCGTCCCGACGTGCTGTTCATGTTCAAGCTGCTGGATCAGTCGGCCACGGTTGTGATCGGACTCTTCTTGGTCTATCCATTCTTGCGCTGGATCGCCGAGTCGGCGGGGTTGGGGCTGCCTGGCCTGCTTGTCCTGCTGGCCGGGTTCGGTTTGATTCTGCTACAGGTAGTGCTTGGCTTGTTCGGCGGGGTGGTGCTGTGCGTCGAACTACTGCCTGAGCGTCTGGTGCGTTTGCGCTACCTGTTGAGCGGCGCCGTCATGCTGGGTATCCTGCTCGTCGCGCTGGCGATCAGCCAGGAAGGCCAGCTGATGGAGGCGAGCCTGCGACCCTTCCTGCACGTGACCTGGATGCGCGAGCTGCTACACGGGCTGCAGGCAAGGTCGATCCGGCTGATTCTGCGCGGCGGCCTGTCGCTGGCTGCCAGCACCCTGGCGCTCGGCGTTATCGCGCGCTGGATCTATACCGAGCTGTTTCTCGAGCGATTCGAGTCCCTGCTGGCCAAGCTGCACCAAGCTGGTGCCGGCTATGTCGAGCCCGACCGCACCACCGGGATCGCTTCCGCATTGTTGCTCAAGGAGTGGCGTCTGGTCAGCCGTGATCGTGCGTATGCGCTGGTCTGCGCGCTGATCATGGCGGTCCTGGTGCTGCCCTTCCTGCCACTCTCTACCTTGAGTGCCGAGCCGGTGGTAGTGCTGGGGCTTTCCTGCTACTGGGCCTTGGTCGGGTTGATCGGTACCAACCTGCTGGCATTGCTCGCGCTCTCTTCTGTCGGGCGTGAAGGTGTCGGGATGGGCCAGTTGGGCTGGTTGCCCGTTTCGACGCGTCGTTCGCTGGTGATGCGAATCCTGTTCTACACCGGACTGATGTGCGTCGCGGGCGGGGCATGGCTCGGCGTGATGGGCGCCATGGCCGGCAGTCCGAGCGCCTGGGGAGAGCTTGCCTGGTGCGGGATGTTGACGATAGCGGGGGTGACGTTCTGGAGCGCACTGTCCTGGCTGGCGGTGACGGTTGGCGCAGTCTTTGCCCGGCCGGAGACGAAAAACCCGTACCGTCGTGTCTCGATACTCGGTCTGGGCATCTTTCTTTCGTTCGAGATTCTGCTGCTCGTAACGTTTGTCTGCTGCGTACTCTGCGCGGTGCTGTTGCCCGGCGCCTTCCCCGCTGTAGTCGGCCTGGTAGCCCTGGTCTGGGGCGTCGTCGGCGGCCTGTTGCTGCGCGAGGCGGAGCGGGTTTCGAAGCAGCGCATCGAGGGTCGAACGGCCTGATCCACAGGATGCAGAACAATTTATGGAACCATTGCTTGACGAACCATGGGGGTGCCAGTATTGTCTCCCACTTCCTGCTGATCCAGCACGAAACCGAACGGTTACTTGCTCCGGCTCGGCGGGAAAATCTTTTCCATCCGCATGGACAGCACGAGTGTTGGGTGGTAGAGTGCAAGTTCCCTCGCAAGGGGGAATAGCTCTTTGAAAATTGAATAGCCTGTTAGTACGAGGATGTGGACCTGTCGGTCCAATACTCGTATTGAATCGTCAAGTTTGAGTAACAAAAAGCGAACTTCCCCCCGCTCCGGGAAGCCCTTCGGGGTGGAACGATGTGGATGGGAAGTGCCAGACATAAAACTTTTCAACAAACTGAAGGGTTTGATCCTGGCTCAGAACGAACGCTGGCGGCATGGATTAGGCATGCAAGTCGAACGAGAAAGCGACTTCGGTCGTAAGTACAGTGGCGAAAGGGTGAGTAATGCATGGACAACCTACCTTTAAGCCGGGGATAACCACCCGAAAGGGTGACTAATACCGGATGTGACAAGAAGACCGCATGATCATCTTGTCAAAGGGGGGGACCCTTCGGGGCCTTCCGCTTAGAGAGGGGTCCATGTCCTATTAGCTTGTTGGTGAGGTAACGGCTCACCAAGGCTTTGATGGGTAGCCGTCCTGAGAGGGTGGTCGGCCACACTGGAACTGAGACACTGTCCAGACTCCTACGGGAGGCTGCAGTCGAGAATCATTCCCAATGGGGGAAACCCTGAGGATGCGATGCCGCGTGGAGGACGAAGGCCTTCTTGGTTGTAAACTCCGGTCTTATGTGAAGAAGTGCACTGGCGATAACATCAACAGTGTTTGACATTAGCATAAGGGAAGTTCCGGCTAACTACGTGCCAGCAGCCGCGGTAATACGTAGGGAGCAAGCGTTGTTCGGAATCACTGGGCATAAAGAGCACGTAGGCGGTTCAGTTAGTCAGATGTGAAAGCCCTTGGCTCAACCAGGGAACTGCATTTGATACTGCTGGACTTGAGGGCGGTAGGGGAGAGTGGAACTCGTGGTGGAGCGGTGAAATGCGTAGATATCACGAGGAACACCGGTGGCGAAAGCGACTCTCTGGACCGTTTCTGACGCTGAGGTGCGAAAGCCAGGGTAGCGAACGGGATTAGATACCCCGGTAGTCCTGGCCCTAAACGATGGGCACTAGGTAGGGGGAACACCGACGTTTTCCCTGCCGGAGCTAATGTTTTAAGTGCCCCGCCTGGGGAGTACGGTCGCAAGGCTGAAACTCAAAGGAATTGACGGGGGCTCACACAAGCGGTGGAGCATGTGGTTTAATTCGAAGCAACGCGAAGAACCTTACCTGGCTTTGACATGCATGGATTAGCTTCGTGAAAGCGAAGTGACGGCTCCTTCGGGAGCGGGAACATGCACAGGTGTTGCATGGCTGTCGTCAGCTCGTGTCGTGAGATGTTGGGTTAAGTCCCGTAACGAGCGAAACCCTTGTCGTTAGTTGCCAGCGCGTCATGGCGGGGACTCTAGCGAGACTGCCGGTGTTAAACCGGAGGAAGGTGGGGATGACGTCAAG
>CAZMLI010000144.1:2305-10682 GCA_964566865.1 uncultured Planctomycetota bacterium | reverse complement strand
ATGTGATTAGCTGTCGCATCTCTATTGAGTGAGGAGTACGGATGTTCTCGAGAGTGATGGGCGTTGTGTTGATCCTGATGATGGTGACAGTGCCGCTAACCGCCGATAGCAAGGCACCTGCCGAGATCAGTGCGGCCGGAAAGCGCGGCACCAAGAGGGGCCTCAAGTGGCTGCTCCGCGCACAGAACCCGGCCGGCTACTGGGGACTCGAGATCAACTCGCCGCCCGACATCGGCACGACCTGCCTGGCGGCGATGGCGCTGATGGCCAACGGCAGCACCCCGAGCCGCGGAAAATACGCCAAGCAAGTAAGTAAGGCGCTGAACTGGGTGCTTGCCGAGTGCCAGAGGTTCAACTACCGCATTCCCAAGATATCGACCAGTCACATCACCGCCAAGCTGGGCAATCAGATCCACGGCTTCCTCGTCACGCTCTTCCTGGCCGAGATGATCGGTATGCAGGACAGCCGGTCCAAGCGCGATAGGATCCAGAAAGCGCTCCAGACGATGGTCGGCGTGATCTCGCGGCAGCAGAAGCCGGACGGCTCCTGGAACAACCAGAGCTTCGCCCCGCTGCTGGCCACCGCTTCGGCCTGGACCGCGCTGCGCGCGGCCTACATGTCGGGCATGCCGACCGGAGCGGCCTCGGTGATCAAGACCGTGACCTACATCGAGAGTAAGCTCGACAAGAAAACGGGGATCTTCGGCGGCGCGTGGCGCGGCGGCGGCTCCCGCTATCGGTTCTTCGGCCAGGCGGCGGCGCTACGTGTGCTCTACGGGATGGGCCGTGGCGAGGGGGCCATCGGGCAGAAGGGCATCGAGGCACTGTTCAAGTTCAAGTACAAGCCCTACGACCGCAGCTTCATCTCCGAGGGCGAGAACTACATGGCCGCGTTCTACTCGACACAGGCGCTGTTTCAGGACCGCACGCCAGGACGCGCCATCTGGAAGAAGTGGTTTTCCGAAATCCAGCGCAAGCTGATCAGCGTCCAGAACCGCGACGGCAGCTGGCGCGGCACCGCCTGTATCACAAGCCGCGTGTTTTGCACCGCGTGTTCGCTGTTGACCCTGCAGATTCCATATCGCCATCTGCCGAGCAACGAGTACTAGCAGCCCGTGCCGCTGACCGAGCGCCCACGGCCTCATCGCTCGGCCAAGCAAGCTCGGTCGAAGTATCAGACACTGCCTGGCCTCATCCTGCTGCTGTGGCTGTCGGCCATTCCCGCGATGGCCGACACGCCCCTGGCACGTGGGCTGGCATATCTATTCGGTCAGCAATCCAAGGACGGGGCCTGGCGTTCGTCGCGCCATAAACCACTCGACGGCGCGAGCCTGACCGCCTACGCCCTGCACGCGGCGCTCTGCGCGCCGACGGATGCGCGCAAGCCCTACGCGAGACAGATCGCCCGCGCACAGGCCTATCTGGTCAAGGCCCTCGCCGACCCCAGGAAGTCGGGACACTACCCCAACTACGCGAGGGCCTACCTGCTGCGCAGCCTCGTGCGCACGGGTCAGCGACCGGCGACCCGCAAGAAACTGGTGGACCTGCTCAAGGCCGCACAGCTGGTCGAATCGCGCGGCTGGCGCCGCGCCGACACCGCGTACGGCGGATGGGATATCGCGGGTGACCATAGAAAGCCGCTGTACTCGTACCTCAACATTTCGGTCACACGTGTCGTGCTCGAGTCGCTGCGCGCGGCGGGAGTCGCGCCGACCGACCCGGTATTCGTGCGCGCCCGGATATTCATCGGGCGCTGCCAGGACGCCGCGGGCGGCAGTGGACTCTGCTTCAGCCCGGCAGTGCCGTCCTCGAACAAAGCCGGCCGAGTCAAGGGCCAGTTCCTGCCCTATGGATCGGCCACGGCGGATGGGCTGCGCGCGATGGTTGCCTGTGGCGGGGAGACGGCGCGGATCAAACGAGCGCGCGTCTGGCTGCTAGCAAACCTGAAGACAGACCGGGTACCTGGCTTCATTCACCCCGTCGCACGCAACTGGCGGAAGGGCCTGTTGCACTACTATCTCTCGTCGGCCGCGGTCGCACTACGGTCGGACGTGCTGCGCAAGGCGCTCGCCACGCGCCAGCGACCAGACGGCAGCTGGGCCGGAACCAGTCCGTTGATGATGGAAGATGAACCGATCCTGGCCACCGCGCTGGCCCTGGAGGGGCTTGCCAAACCGTAGGGGGGCTTCCGCTGGAGACCGGCCCCCGCCCGACGGGACTATTTGCTCAGCCGGTAGCGTATCGGCGCGCCTGTATCTGAGGCCCAGCGTTTTCCGGGCGCCAGTTCACCGCTGGCCTCCAGCGAGAACGATAGTCGTAGCTGCTGTCCCGGGGCGAGAATGGGCCGGCCCGCAGGATCATTGAGAAAGCCGTGCAGCGGCACCTGCATCTCGAGCTGGTGACCGTCTGCCGACAGGTGCGCGCGAATCACGCCGTGCACGACGGGACCACGGTCCGCGACGAAGGTGAGTCGACCGTCCGCGTGAAAGACCCACTGGGAGTAGTACTTGTAGCTCCCCGGCAGCAAGCGCAGGAAACCCGCATCGTATGGCCCGGGTTGCCCTGGGAGGTACTGGTTCGTGCTCTGATCGCGAAACGCCTGCAGCCGCTCCGGCTTGTTGCGCGCGCCGTGGTTGATGTAGTGGCCGGTATTGAACTGACCGTCGAAGTACTCGACCTCGGCGTTCAGATCGTAGCCCGCGCTGGTCGGATAGAAGCCGCCTTCGTGCAACCAGTAGCCGGTCTCGCGCCGGTCGTCGGCGTCGATCGTGACGATCGCGTAGTAGCGGCCCTTTTTCGCGGTGCGGCAGATCTGGCCCCGCGCGCGGAAGTAGAAGTAGAGGTTCTTGCCGTCGTCGGTGACCTTGTACTCGAGCAGGTCCGCATCCGGATGGTCGACCAGGCCGGGTTTGTCGAATCGTGCCTGGTGATCGGTGTCGTGGGTATCGCCGGCCGGATCGCTGTGGGAGGGAACCTCCGCCCAGTCAGCGAACTGGCCGTCGATGGTGATGCCGCCGGGCGCGCGCGTGGCACACCCGGCAAGCAGCAAGAGCAACAGACAGGAAACGGCGCGCATCAGGCGCCCGCTACTCCAGCCTGACCGTGCGCGTCACCGTGCCACCCTTCTCCGCGTCGTAGGTCACCCGCACATCGCCTGCTCCCTGCACGATCCAGCGCACACGCACGCGTGCACGCGAGCCGATGCCGCCATCGAACCAGATCCGCGCGGGGTCCTTCTCCTTGGGGATCAGCCGCCGCACCACCCGGCCGCGCAGATTGCCGCCCGCGATCACCTTCGCGCCCTTGCCGGAGATCGAGAACAGATCGCGTCGGCCGATGCGCTTGCGCCGCATCAGCGCGGTACGCGTCGGGATCAGCCGATCGTTGAGCGCGGTCGCGTCGACCTGATACAGGCCGTTGCCCAGCGCGGTGACCTTCACCTCCCCCAGCGTCACCAGCGGCATGCTCTCGGCGTGCAACAGGCTGAACAGGGTATTGCGGTGCAGCATCTCCTCGATCAGGAAGCTCGGCGGCACACGCCCCGCCATCGCCTTGGATCCGCCGATCTCGATCTTGCCGTAGGTCGGATGGTCGTAGGGCTTCCACTTGACGAAGGTCTCGCCGAGCAGCAGTCGGTCGACCCACTTCATGCCCTCGGTCTCGCCCGCCTGACGCTTGAGCCGTCGCTCCTCGGGGGTGCTGTTCTCGTCCGGACGCTGCCGCGCCTGCGCGGTCTTGCGCGTATTGACCCACAGCTCGTTGGTGAAGCTGATCACGCCGAGCCCCTCCGCCGCCCAGTTGACCTCGCCGCCGTGCACGTTGTAGAGGTCCTTCCAGATGATCATGTAACGATAGAACGGCAGCATCTTCTCGCCCATCTTCCCTAGCTGGTCGTAGACCCGGATATCGGCGCCCTGGTAGCGCGGCTGCATCTTGCTACCGGGACCGCGCAGGATCATCCCGCCGGCGTTGTGATAGGACTGGTAGCCGGCGATGTTGGGATGCGCCAGCACGAACTTCGCGATCGCGCGCGTCTCCGGATGGGACAGCGGATAGGGGCCGGAGCCGCGCTGGATGTAACGCGGCTGCCAGTCGCTGGGCCAGTTGCGGTTCATGTCGTAGCCGCCCGGCGGGTCCTCGTTGACCTGACCGTCGCCGTCGTTGTCGATGCCCTCGGAGCCGAGCTGGATGTAGTTGCCCTTTTGCCCCGGCCGTACGCGCACCATCAGCCGCGGGTCGTCCGGGTGAATGTTATGCGTGCCCGTGCCATCGTAGACGCGCTTGCGCATCCGGGTGATCTCGCCGTCCTTGTCCAGGTCGTCGTAACCGTCCTCGTCGACCCGACCGTCGCGGTCGTTGTCCAGCGGCTTCAGCCCGCTACGCGGCCAGTGCGGAGTGCTGGCCTTGTTGAACCACCAGGTCCGGCCATCCACGTTGGTCACCGGGTTGATGTAAAACACCCGCTGGTCCACCATCCGGGTCACGCGTTCGATCTTGCCGTAGTACTCCATCAGGTACCAGACCGTATAGAGGCAGGCATCGCCGCCCTGCACCTCGTTGCCGTGGATGTTGGCGTCGATGAACATCGCCGACTTCTGCAGTTCCGGGCCGGTCTGCTTGTTGTTGATCGTGACCACGTAGAGCGGTCGGCCGAGACTGCTCCGACCGATCTCCTCGAGCTTGAGGAACTGCGGATAGGCTGCGACCAGGCTGCGCAGATGGCCGATCAGATCGGTGTATGAATGGAGGCGGTTCCAGGGAATCGCCACCTTCGGCTTGTGGGTCTGTGTGCGAAAGGTCTTGCCGTTCTGCGCCAGCGCCGAGGGCGCGGTGGACAGCATCAACAGGAACATCAACAGCGAGATTCGTCTCATCGTAGCACCACCTCCTTGCGGGCTTCGTAGCCCCGGCCCGTTCGCATCTGCAACGTCACCTTGCCCGTGGCGCGGATGACCCAGCTCAACTTCCTCCGCCCCCCCATCGCATTCAGCTTGGAAATCAGCGTCATCTTCTGTCCCGCCGGACGGGCCCCGATCAGGGTGAAGCTGCCCAGCAGCTCGACCACCACCGGCCGCACCGCTCGGTTGCGCCGGCCCTGGGCCAGAATCGCCGGCAGCTTGCCATCGTTGACGACCACCGCGCTGATGCGGAACAGCCCGTCGGCCAGCTTGACCACCTTGACCTCGACCAGCGCCACCTCGGGCAGCTGGCCGAGCAGGTGACCGGCAAATGGCGCCTCCGCCTGGCAGATCTTGGCCACGGCGGCCGCGGGCGGGTTGATCCGGAAGCCGGGCAGAAAACCACCGATCTCGACCGAGCCCAACGTCGGGTGCTTGTACTCGGTCCAGGCCTTGAAGCCCGTCTTGAGCTTGTCGGCATACTGGATCCAGGACTGGTCCGGATGCGGCTTGTCCTTCTTTTTCTTGGCCTTGGACTTCTCTTCCTTCGCGTCTTTTTTGGTGTCCTTGTCCTTGTCCTTGTTCTTGTTCTTGTCCTTGCCCTTCGCCGCCTTCTTCTTTTTATCCTTCGGCGGCGCGTGCCAGCCGCGAACCGCAAAGCTCGGCAGCCCCCGATGGAAGTAGCACCACTCGAAGAACGTGCCGCCCGGCACCTTGCGCGGCTTGCCCTTGGTCTTGGTCTGCTTCTGATAAGCCTTGCCGAGCTGCTTGTAGTAGGGCAGATCGTCCGGATCGAGCTTGACCATCGGCCGACGTCCCTTGACCTTGCCGGCGGCTGGCGGCTTGACCAGGTTGTCATCCAGTCCATAGACCAGCACCAGCCCGATGTTCGGCCGGCTGACCAGCAGGTCCATCAGCAACCGCGCCGACGGCGCGCTGGACGGAAAGCGTCCGGCGTCGTCCTGGTGCATGTCGTAGCGATGGGCAAAGTTGCGATTGGGGTCCACGCCGTCGGCCCAGTCCTCGTTGCGCTCGCCGTCGCCGTCGCGGTCTGTGCCCTCGCGATACAGCTTGTAGACCCCGCGTTGCCCCTTGGCCGGATCGGCCTTGCGCAACAGTCGCGGCTCGGTCGGGTCGGCAAACCAGGTCCCCTCGGGATCCTTGACCCGCATCTGCAGGATCAGGCCATCGCCATCGAGGTCGCTGGGTCCATCCTCGGCCTTCGACCCGTCCCGATCGCGATCGATCTTGCGATCGTTGCCCGCGTAACCGGCGCGCGGGTTGCGCAGGAAGCGAGCGACGCCGTCCGGATTCGCGCGCGGGACGATATAGACCGTTCGGTTCGACAGCAGCTTGGACTGCTTGCCGATCAGTTGCCGCGCCGCGGCCAGCGCCAGGTCAGTCCCCAGCAGATGGCTGCCGTCCAGGCCGCCGACGATCAGCATCGCCGGGCGTGCGTCGGCCTTTCCGGGACCCGCCAGCACCAGCATCATGATCGGACGCCCGCCGAGGGACTTGCCGAGCACCACCTCCTGTGCCAGTCCGTTGCTCGAGCTGACCAGCGCCGAGATGCGTCGCTGCAGCTGCCGGTTGTCAGGATAAGGCGTCTCGGCCGGTGCGGCTGTCGTCCAGAACAGACACAGACCCGCGAGTAATAGTCGCATGCGCTCACTCCGCTGAGTAATTTGGAAGAAGGGCACACTATCCCACTTGACGGGCACACGCAATGACCTAGCCTGCGCCTTGATGTTCGACGAATACCGCACTCTGTTCCCCTCCTGCGAGCGCTACCTGTACCTCAACCATGCCGGTGTGGCCCCGACCTCGACGCGCGTCAAGGCTGCTGCGCTATCCTGGATCGAGGACCTGCTGCAGTACGGGATCGCACACGAGGATCAGTGGGAGAAGCAGGCCGAGCGGATCCGCGCGCAGGCAGCCCGATTGATCGGCGCCGAGGCCGAGCAGATCGCGTTCGTGCGCAATACCTCACACGGCCTGGGCCTGGTTGCCGAGGGGATCGACTGGCAGCCGGGGGACGAAGTCGCCCTCTGCAGCGAGGTCGAGTATCCGTCCAACATCTACCCCTGGCAGCACTTACGACATCGCGGCGTCGTCCTGCGCGACTTTCCCGCCACACGGGGCGGTGTCGAGCCGGACGCACTGCGCGCGGTCCTCTGCGACAAAACACGGCTGGTGACGGTCAGCTCGGTGCAGTATGCCTCGGGTCATCGTACCGATCTCGAGGCGATCGGCGCGCTCTGCCGCGAACATGACGCCCTGCTCTGCGTCGACGGCATCCAGAGCGTCGGCGCCGCCGAGATCGACGTCGCGGCGGCCGGTATCTCGTTCCTGGCCGCCGACAGCCACAAGTGGATGCTCGGACTGGGTGGCAGCGGTTTTCTTTACGTCGCGCCCGAGGCGCTGGCGCAACTGCGGCCGGTGCTGGTCGGCTGGAAGAGCACCACCGAAGCCTGGAACTTCGACCGCGCCCACTTCGAACTACGCAAGGACGCCGCCAAGCTGGAGGAAGGAAGTCCAGCCTATACCGGCATTTACGGCCTGGGCGCAGCAATCGACCTGCTGCTCGAGGTCGGGGTGGATCGCATCGCCGGACGCATCGAGGCGCTGCTGGATCGGCTCGAGGCAGGACTGCTCGAGCTGGGTTGCCAGGTCTCGCCTCCGGCAGGGGCACGGGCTGGCATCCTGACCTTCCTGCCACCCTCGGGCGACGCTCAGACGCTCGTGGACCGTTTGCAGGCGAGGCAGGTGCAGCTATCCTGCCGCCGCGAACGCATCCGCATCTCACCGCACTTCTATAGCAGTGACGAGGAAATCGAGCGCTTCATCGCGCTCGTGCAAAGCTGTCTCGACTGAGCAGATTTGGCTTGAATGAGCGCTGTATCCAGGCTACAAGACGCGGCGACAGAGGAGGGCCTCACCCCCCCCTAAACATAGAGGTGGGGTCAATTTACAACCGTTATAGGGAGAATCACATGCAGTCTTTCCGTTTTTGCGCAGTTGTTGCGCTGATCGGCTCGCTGATGCTCTTCACGGGGTGCGCTTCGCCTGGCGGTGTTGGGCCGCAGGGGCACAGCACCGTCACCGTGTTGAAGGCCAAGAACTTCACCGTCAAGGACCGGGTTTCCGTCTCCGTCGACTGTGCGTTCATCTTCGGCGCATCGATCAATGTCGGCCAGTTCGCGCTCAACATGCCGGGCATCCCGCTCGGCGACTACGAGCTGTGGATGCGCGCCCGGACCCTGCTTTCCGAGAGGGCCAAGGGCAACGACGTCGTCAACGTGACCCAGGACTACCGGGTCTTGAGCTACTTCGGCTTCTACACCATCCATACCCTGACGTTGACCGCCGACACGGTCGAGTTCAACTAGAAAGGAGACGATTGAAATGCAACGCCAAATGGTCATGCTAACAATCCTCATCCTCTGCGCTGTGATGTTGAGCGGATGCGTCTCTTCACA
>CAZMLI010000144.1:0-2205 GCA_964566865.1 uncultured Planctomycetota bacterium | reverse complement strand
CATCGGCTACCAAGTCACCTACAGAATTGGGGTTTGCGCCATGCTTCGTCGTGTCACGAGCTACTCTTTGCTTGCTGTTCTCGCCTGCTGCTTCCTTTCACAGCCCACTCTGGCCGAGGAAGACCCGAACCTCGCCCGCGCTGGACAGGCGCTCCGCAAGGCGATGGGCGCAAACAACATCCAAGCGGGCAACGCCGCGATCCAGGGGCTGTTGCGGCTGAACTCCGCGGGTGCCGTGAAGGTCATCGCACGCCTCTTTCCGCACGCGAGCAAGCTGGGAACGAGCTGGTACTGGGCCATCATCAAGGGCCTGGGCACCTTCACCTCCGCCGATGCACTGACCGAGGTGGGCAAGTTCATCAAGCGCTACAAGAACGCGGCGCCCGGCCGGGACCTGATGTTCGCGCTCCAGTCGAATTACTCGCCCTACGCCGCGCCGATGCTGATGGGCCTGGTCCAGAAAGCGCCGCCGACGATCGCCTTTGCGGCGCTCAAGCACATCGGCACGCTGCGCCAGAAGAGCTCGGTCGACGGCCTGCTCGAGATGCTGAGCAAGTACGGCAAGAGCAAGAAACCGATCGTGCAGCAGATCGAGAAAGCGTTGCAGAACATCACCGGCCAGAACTTCGGCAGCTCGGTCGAGATCTGGCGCCGCTGGTGGGACGCCAACAAGCAGAAGCCGCTGCCGCCCAGCGGCGGCAAGAGCAATACCGGCACCGCGGCGGATGACATGGGCGGCGGTCGCAAGTACGGTTACGGCAAGCTGACCGGCGGCAACAAGAAGAAGATCATCGTGATCGGCGCCACCAGGGAGGGCCTCAACTTCGACCGGATCAACGGCATGCTGAACCGGCTGAAGATCCCGCACATCACCGTGACCAAGAAGGACGTCAACGACGGCAAGGTGATCTTCGACGACAAGGTGGTCGCCGTATTCATCAACTGCTCCAACTTCCGCGAACACTGCATCGCGGCAGGCCACACCGGCGGCGGCGCGAAGAACAACAGGATGCGCACCTGCCAGGGAACGACCCCGCACAACAACTACAGTGACAAGCTGAGCAACAAGTCGGTCAAGAACATCCGCAACTGGGTCAATCGCGGCGGCTACCTGTTCACCGAGGACTGGGGCCTCTGGGAAGTGCTCGAGCGCGGCTTCGGCAGCTTCGTCAAGGCCGGCGACAAGCTGAAGGAACAGAGCGTGCCGATCCGTCCCGAGGTCGGCATGACCAGCCACCCCTACCTGCAACGGATGTTCGGCAAGATCCTCCAGAGCGACGTCCCGCAAGGCGGCGGCAGCGTCGAGCCCGGAAAGTACCAGGAGATCAATCAGGTCTGGAAGATCGATGACGAGAGCCCCTCGATCAAGATCGTCAACAAGCGTCAGGTCAAGGTGCTGCTGTCGAGCGAGGAGCTGGCCAAGAAGAACAATGTCGACAAGGCGGTCGGCATCACCTTCCCCGTCGGCGGTCGCGATGACCTCTCTGGAACGGTGCCCGAGAGCCGGCAGACCGGCGGTCGGGTCCTGCACGTGCTCAGCCACTTCGGCAAGCAGGGCGGCCACACGCTGCAGAACCTGCTGCTGAACTACCTGATCCAGGCCAACGAGCGCTGGCTGGCCCGCCAGGCCAGGCAGAAGTTCAAGAAGAAGTAGTCACCGGCCGGGTAGCCACAGATTTCCTACCGCGGGCCTTCGGCCGCAACCAAATTGCCAGTGATGCGATGCCCTTGCGCCAGGCGCAGGCCCCGTAGGGCAGGGGTCCCCTCCCAATGGACCGACGCCAGGTACTGAAGCGCACCGGGTTCATCGGAGACTTGGTTAGTTGACTCCCGCCATCAGGGTGCTGGTGCTTCGTGCTGGTCAACGTCAACGTACCTGGTGCTGGTGCTTCGTGCTAGTCAACGTCAACGTACCTGGTGCTGCGTGCTGCGTGCGGGTCGACGTCGAGGTACCTAGCGCTGGCGCTTCGTGCGGGTCGCGTCGAAAGTACCTGGCGCTGGTCTTTGGGAGGGGACGCAGGCGCTGCAGTCGATCGGACATGAAGCCTCATTGGAATCGCAGACCCTTTCCGAGGAGGGCGTCACCTAACTAAGCGGCCCTTTTGGTTGCGGCCGAAGGCCCGCGGTAGGAAATCTGTGGCCCAGCCGCACGTTCACCAGCCGAGCTGCCCCCGCAAGCCGGTCCAGGGTTTGCGAAACAGCCAG
>CAZMLI010000143.1:0-10742 GCA_964566865.1 uncultured Planctomycetota bacterium | reverse complement strand
AAAGGGATGTTAGACACTGCCTCCCGTGAACGTGCCCGTGCCCCTGCCCGTGCCCCTATCCTGCGAATTTAACAGGCGACAGGGAACTGGGAACAGGGAATTGAAACAGGGAATGCAGAGGTGCGATATTGGACGGGGTGACTACGGGGAGGCTCAGGCTGCGCAGACAGGACAGCCCGCTCGAGCTGGATTTCGGACATTTCTAATTCAAATCGCCAGTTGCCTGTTCCCTGTCGCCTGTTCACAAAAACGGGGGGCTCAGAGCTCGGGCTGGGGCACCTTGACGGGGGCTCTGCTGATAACTCGCTGCGCGAGTCATCGGGTAGAGCCTACTGGCGGAAGACGACGATCCGGATCGCGCTCAGGTTGCCAAGCGCGTCTTCGGCGACCAGGATCAGCTGGTTCTTGCCCTTGACCAGCGGCAGGACGAGCTGGAACGGCACCACGCGCGGAAATGTCCGGCTGGGGAAGGCGGGACGGCCGCCGGGGCGTTTCAAGTTGTTCATCGTCCGTCCGGCCTGCAGGTCCCGCAGTCCGCTGCGATCGGTCACGGTTCCGGAAACGACGATGCGCTTGACCTTGCTACCGAGCAGCTGGTTGTTGGGTGGGCTCGCGATCAGGAACCGGGGGGATTTGCGGTCCGGAGCAGGAGGGGCAGGCGGGGAGCCGCTGCCTGCGGCGATCTTGTAGAGCGTATGGCCTGCTCGGCTCTGGACCTGACCGCGGATCTTCGCGGAGGTCAGTTTGAGGCCGCTCAGTTCGTAAACGACACAGGTGGCGCTGTCGGATCGCACCGTCAGCCGCTGGCCGGCGCGTATGACGCGCGAGTTCCTGGCGGGGCCATTGCTCCAGAGCTGTCCGGTCAGCTTGCTGCCTGCGGGCAATGTCTCGATCAGTTGCTGCCCATCCATCAGCGGGGTCGGCAACAAGACCACAACCCGGACCACATTTCCTGGCCGGGCTCTCTTCTTGACCGACTTCGTGGGGCGCGCTGCCAGGAAACGAGTCGGCCAGTCGACCGTTGCGCTATGGCGCCAGAGAAGGCCGCTCACCGGCCAGCGCGAGAACTGCAGCAGAACAGCGGAATCCGGCTTCTGCGGCTGCTTCTTGTCTGGCTGCTTCTTCTTGTCTGGAGGTTGTTGTTTCTTGGCCGGCTTCTGCTGCTTCTTGGCCGGCTTCTGCTGCTTCTTGCCCGGCTTCTGTTGCTTCTTGGCCGGCTTCTGTATTTTCTTGGCCAGCTTCTGCTGCTTCTTGGCAGGCGGTTGCTTCTTCTTGTCTGGCTGCTGCTTCTTCTTGCCCGGCTGCTGCTTCTTCTCGACTGGCGGCTTCGGCTTCTTCTTGCGTGGTACCCCAGGGACGCGCCAGATCGGCGGTGGACCGGCGGCGGGTTTGTTGCTGTCGCCGATCGTCAGGGCGATCGCCTCACGCAGTGACGCCCGGCTGTACATATCCTGCGCGACCGGGTAGCTGAGGTAGCTCGACGGGTCGTAGCGCGGTCGGATCCGAATCTGCAGGTTCGAGGCCTTGGCCAGCTCGTCGAGGAACTGATGCAGGCTGATGCGGGCCAGGCAGACCTGGATTCCGTCCGGCCCGCGGCGGGTTTGTAGAATCTTGATCTGGCTGGCGAGCTGCTCCTCGAGACCCTGTAGCCCCTTGCGTTCGATCAGTTCGCGAACCATCAGGTCGGAGCGAACGAGCAGGCCGCGCAGGCGCTCGATCAGGTTGGCGCGCGCGTTCTCTTGCGCGGCGCTCTGGGCCAGCAATATGCCATGTTTGGAGTCCGGCGGCGTGCCAGCTGGCGAGACGCCGAAGCCGTAGGCGTGGGCAAACCGCTCCAGCTCCCCGGCATTTCCCGCGAGCTGGTAGAGCTCGGTCGGTACCGGCTCGTTGGAAACTTTCTGCTGGAGCTGCACGTTGGGGTCAAGGCAGCTTGCGAGGACTGCACAGACCAGCACCAACGTCCATGTTCGCGGTTTCGGCATATTCGCTGGAAGCGTAGCATATGCAGCGGGTTAAGTCAGCATGCAATGGTCAAGGCTTGATGGCCCAGATGTAGATCGCCGCATCCGCGGCGCCTGAGGCCAGTCGCCGACCGGTAGCGTCCCATGCCAGGGAGAGGACCGGTCCGCGGTGTCCGACGAGACGGCGTAACTGCTTGCCAGTGCGCGGCTCCAGCAAACGGATCGTGCCATCCTTGCAACCGACAGCCAGCAGGCTGCCACCCGGCGAGAAGGAGAGCGCGAGGATCTCGCCAAACGGGTTGCGCTCGTTCCAGGCGCGACGCGTGCCGCTGCGCTCGATGAGTTGCAGCTTCGTCTTGTCGCCGGCCAGGGCGATCCAGCGCAGGTCGGCTGAAGCGGCCGCGATGCCCGGCCTCTTCAGCCCATGTGAGAGGCTGCGCAGTAGTTTTCCGGTCTTGCGGTCGAGCAGGAGAAGCTTGCCACCGGCGGTGAAGGAGAGCAGTCTGCGACCGTCGCGCGCCAGTTGCAGGAACTCGGGCGTGGGCTGTCGCCCCAGGGACTTCCAGCCGTCAGCTTGCCGCGACTCGAGACCCCGATGGGCACCGCGAATCAGAATCCGTCCGTCCGGGGAAGTCGCGAACGGGCGGAAGGTCCAGTGGTAGGACTCCCGTGATCGCTGGCCGAGGACGCGCAGGCGAGCGAGCAATGACGCGACCCGCTTGCGAGTCTCCAGATCCGCCGTCGATCGGTGGTTCCAGAGCGTGGGCAGCGCCGCGAGATCGAGCCGCTCGAGCTTGGCGGACGCCGCGCTTCGCGTGCGGAAAGAGCGCGCGCCCAGTTGGCGGACTCGCGCATCGATCGCTGGCGCCTTGGCCAGACCAGGACGCGAGGGCCAGGCACGCAGTTCCCCCTGTGCATCCGCAGAGATCAGCACCGTACCCTCACAGACCAGCCGAATGCTCTTGACCGTAGCCCGATGACCGCGCCACCAGTGCACCGTCTTTCCCGTGGCGACGTCCCAGACCCGGATGCTCTTTCCGTGTCCGGCCAGGACGGTCTTGCCGTCCGCGGAGAGGGCGAGCGTGTTGGTGGCAACGCTGGCGTCGAATTGCGCCAGCACCTGACCCGTGCGCAGATCCCAGACGCGCAGGGTATTATCGACAGAAGTGGTAGCCAGCAAGCGGCTGTCGGGCGAGAAGTCGAGGTCGCGCAGTCGCGCGGTGTGGCCCTTGAGGATGAACATCGCGGCGCCGGTCTCGGCCTGCCAGACCCCGATCTGCTCCGTGCGGGAAGCGACGATCAGCCGGCCGTCGGGCGAGTGCTCGAGTTCCCCGAGGCTCGTCGTCTTTCCTCGGGAGAAGAGCCTCTCCAGTCGCCGAACAAGCTTGCCTGACTTCGCGTCGCGCAGTTCGACCGAGCCGAATACAGTCGCGCTGGCGATGGTCCTGCCACCTGGAGCCACGCTCAGTGGACTTCTCCACCTGCCTCCCGGCAGCTTCGGGGTCGGTCTGGGGCGGGTCTGGTCATCGAGGTGCCAGATCGCGGTCCCAAAACTGTATCTGAGCAACACGCGGTTCGGCGATAGAAACCGTATGTCGAACACCGTCTTGTCACCGCTGAAGTCGAGGCTACGGATCAGGCGGCCGGTTTCGGTCTGCCAAACATGTAGCATCGATCTCGCCCAGCGGAATTTCCTACCGTGGCAGACCAGCTTTCGACCGTCGGGTGAGAATGTCAGACTGCTCACGGCATACGGCAAGCCCTCGAACCGGTGCAGTTGTTTTCCGTCCCGCAGATTCCACAGCCGCACGTCCCGCTCCCCGCCTGAAGCCAGCAGCTGGCCCTTGCGCAACAGCGCCAGACTACGAACCCCCGCCGGATGGGCCAGGAAGACACGCAGGGGCCGGCCTGTTTTCGAGTCACGGATACGGATGTACCCGTCCGCACCGCCCTCGATGATCCGCCGGCCGTCGCGCGAGATGATCCAGATGTCTGACACGTCCATCCTGGCGGTCAGCCTGCCGCTTTCGATGTCCCATCTACGCAGAACGCCCCTGTGCTCCGTGGCAACCCAGCGGCCATCCGGCGAGAACTTCACCGTCGAGCCCCAACGGCTCTTGGGGGTGTGCAGCAAATCTGGTCGACCCAGGCGCGCGACCGCTCCCGGCGGCAGGACCCGTCCAGCACGGTCCGGGTCGCCTGAGGTTCGCGGTGCGGCTGGTGGCTGTCCCGATGCGGGAGTTTTCTCCAGTTGCCAGACCAGCGCCGAGCCTGCACTGTTGCCGGCGGCCAGTCGGCGGTCGTCGGGCGAGAAAGCCAGGCAACTGAACTCGACTCCGAGGCCTGAGAAAACCTGCAACGTCCGTCCGCTCGATGCATCTCGCACGAGGATGCGGCTGGTCGAGCTCCCGGCTACGGCGAGACGCCTGCTGTCATTCGAGAACGCGAGCGGTTCGTTGCCCTCGAACTCGCAGAGCGTGCGCAAGGTTTTTGTCTCGCGTAGCTGGATCTTTCCGCCATGGACTGCCACGGCCACGAGCCGACCATCCGGAGAGATCGCGCCTCTGGACCGGCTTCTGGCGCGAACCTGCATACCGCGCCTGCCGGATCGCGGGCTCCAGAGCATCGGTTGCGTTTCATAGCTGCCCAGGACGAGCAGTTGCCCGGCAGGGCCGAAGCGTGCCACCCGCGGAGAGGGCAGCGCGATCTGGCGCGATGCAATGCGCTTGGGCACATCCCAGACGGTGAGTTGGTTGGCTGCGGGACCGCAGGAGAGCAGTTGTTTGCCGTCGGCGGAGAAGCACAGTGTCCGGGGAGCTCGACGCGTTTGCCCTTCGAGGCGAGAGGAATCACCGTGAGCGACTCGCCGGCTACGAGCAAACGGGTTGCGCGGGGCGAGAACGCCAGACTCCAGATCCAGCCATGGAACTTCAGCTTTTGCTGCAGTTTTGCGGATCCCAGTTCCCAGAGGCAGACCACGCCATCCCAGTCCCCCGAGGCAACGAGCTTGCCATCCGAAGAGACAGCAAGCGCCATGACGCGTCGCTTGTGTTCGAGGAACGTCCGGACCAGCCGGCCCGTGGCGACGTGCCAGATCTGTACGCGCTTGTCATTCACCGCGACCAGGTGCTTGCCGTCGGCGCTGAAGACGATGGCGCCCAGTCCCTTGTTACCGCAATTCAGCTGGCGCAGCAGGCGACCCGAGGGGAGTTGCCAGAGCTTGATCTGGCCCTCCGACCCACTCGAGGCCAGCAGCGGTTCTCTTGGTGAGAAGGCGAGGCAGCGGATCATCGCCCCGTGCGTGAATCGCGCGCTGCCCATTCGGGCCAGGGCGCCGCGGGGGAGTGGGTCGCCGTACTGGTCCGCGCGCAGCTGCTGGGCAGCGGCTGGATGCTGAGCCAGCCACAGCACCAGCAGCAAGACCGAGAGCAGGGATTTCTTCGCGCTCATCCTGCTCGAGCATAACAAATTTACCCGCGGCGCAGGACCACCCGACTCTCCTCGAAATCGTCGACGCTGACCATGCGGCCGTCCTTCATCTCCAGCTTGTGGATCACGACGATCCAGGTGCCGAAGCTGGTCTGGCGGAAGCTGCCGAGGCAGCGATTGACCTGGGCCGGATCGATGCCGTTGCGGCGGCAGACCTCGATCCGTTTCCAGATGAAGTACTGGGCGGTCGAGCGGGGGAAGAGGTTGACCAGCGCCAGGAAGGCGCCTTGTGGAATGCGCAGCGGCTGCTCGGCCTGGATCTTGGCCATCAGCTGACGACCGATGCTGGAGGCGTTCCAGAGCAGGCCGATCGAGGCCAGGTTGTCGACCTCGGTGGGATCGGTCTTGTGCACGAAGCGAGGCTGGGAGGGACCGCGGCTGAGGTCGATGGCCAGGTAGTTGGGATCCTTCTCGTTGCGTGCCTTGTAGATCAGCATCCCGTAGAAACCCATCTGGTAGAACTTCATGATCGAGTTCAGGTTGTCCGCGAAGGTGGCTCCATTGAAGTCCAGCACCGGCAGTGATTTGCCGTCCTTGTCCATCTTGATCGACTGGACGGGCGCGAGAAAGTCGAGGTACTGCTCCCAGTTCTTGACCTTGAGCTTGCTCGTGTGTTTGGGCGTGGCGCGACGCGGCTTGCGCGCCAGTTCGCTCATCCGGCGCTTGTGCATCGCCAGAGCTTGCACCATTTTCTGCCGGTCGACCCGACGCTGCTGCTGGGCCTTTCGGGTCTGACGCCCCAGCTCCATCGCCAGCGCCTGGCGCTTGTCGCGCTCGGACTTCAGCTCGCGCGACTGCTCCGCGAGCCGCTGGTTCAGCCGGGTCTGCGCCTTGCGGCGCCGGTCCTCGTCAGCCTTTTGTCTGGCTCGCTGGGCAGCCAGCTGACTGGCCTGGCGGCCGATCGCCGCTTCGAGGATCTTCTGCCGCGCCTGCGCCTTGGCCTGGTCCTGCTTGCGCTGCGCCTGCTGTGCCTGCGCCTGCTGGTGCAGCGCGGTCTGTTGCTGTTTGCGCTCGGCCTCGAACTTCGCCAGCAGCGCCTGCTGCGCCGCGAGGCTCGTTTTCTGGGCCTCTGCCAGCTGCTGTTGCGCCTGCTTCTGCGCCTCCGTGGCCGATTGCTGTGCCTTCTCGGTGGCGCTGCGCTGTTCGGTCAACTGCTGGCTCATCGCCTGCATCAGCTTCTCGGACTTCTCGCTCAGTCGCGCGAGCCGCTGCTCGAGCCGCTTGATGCGGATCTTCGACTTCTCCAGCATCTTCTTGTACTTGGTATCGTCCTTCTTCAGCGCCTTCTTCTTGGGCTTCGCCTTCTTCGGCTGTTTCTGCGCCACCTTGCGCAGCACCTCGACGGGCTTGGACTTTCCGCTGCCGCTGGCTTGCAGTTTCCGCGGCTGGAGACAGGCGGGCGTGCCCTGACCGAAGTCGACGCAGAGGAGCAGCATCATCATCCCGCCGATGCCGAAGAAGGTGGTGTAGTAGATGACGTTCTTGATCATGGCTAGTTCCCCGAGTGACTCGTGGTGAGCACGTCGAACTGGATCCGCGAAAAGCCGAGATCGGCCAGCAGATGGACCAGCTGGACGGTGATGCCGCTGGGCGCTGCCTTGTCGGTCCGCAAGACGACCGGTGTGCTGCCGGGGGACTGCGTCTTGCGCGCAATCAGCGTCTTGCGCAAGCCGTCGATGCCGCCGGCGTCGTTGCCATCCAGATGCACCTTGCCGGCGCGGTCGATCGTCAGGATCAATCCGGGCCCGCCCTGGGGCTGCCTTTGCTGCGGCTGCTTGCTCTTCTTGATGGCGGTCAGTTCGACCTGCAGGTTCGATTCACGAATCCGGCTGACGACGATGAAGAAGATCAGCAGGATGAACAGCACGTCCACCATCACGGTGGTCTGTAACCCGATCGGTAGCGACGGCGCTCGGCGACGCGCCATCTAGGCTTCCTGCGCCAGGACGGGTTCCGGATCGTCGGCGAGCTGGCAGCGCTCCTTGAGTCGCGTCAGGTGGGTGTCCATGCGATCTTCGAGTCGCTCCGACAGGCCGGTGAAAACCGAGACGGCCAGATAGGTCAGCAGGAAGAGGAAGATGCCGCCGATGGTGGTGTACATCGCGGTCGAGAGCGAGAGCGCCAGCCCCGTCGGGTTCTTGTTGGCCAGGTGTTCGAAGCTCATCGAGACACCGGCCACCGTGCCGAGCAGGCCGAGCGTGCCGGCCAGGTTGGCGATGAAGCCGAGCACGGTCAGAAAACGGCGGCTGTCGGACGCGGCCAGCTGCGCGCGATCCCGGGCTCGGGTCTCGGCGATCTCCAGTGGGATCCGCTCGACGAGCAGATTGACCAGGAAGACCGAGAGGGTGACGAGCGTGGGATCACGTCGCGCTGGGCCGCGGCCGAGCCGCCCGGCAGTCTCGTGGGAAGGCGAGTCGCCCTGAAACAAACCTGTCAGCTGTTCCTGGCTGCGCCGCTGTCGTTGCAGCAGGCGCATCCAGTACCAGAGTCGCTCGATACTGAGCGAGACACCGACCCAGGCGAGCAGCAGGATGGGCAACATCCACCAGATGCCGGCCTTCTGAATGAAGTGCGAGAACATCAGCGCGTATGCCGGCAGTCAGCCGCGTCGAAGACGTTTTGCACCCGGAATCGGCCGGCGGCGCGAATCGAGGCGAGCAACTTTTCGAGCGCGGTCAGTGGCCGCTTGGTCTTGGCCGGACGACGACGCGCCAGCGTCATCATGTTCAGCTTGTGGACCTGTTGCAGGTTCTTCAGCCGCAGCTTGGTGGTGGTCGACTCCTTGCGGTAGAACTTGACGTCGGTGACCAGGCCGCGCATCTGGAACTCGAACTCGTCGGCCAGGGTCTTGAGACGCGAGACGTAGGTCGGCTTGTCCAGGCGTTGCTGCTCGAACATGCCCTGGAGGATCATGAAGCGGCCGGTGTAGGTCAACTTCAGCTGGCGTAGCTGCTGCTGGCTGCTGGTCAGCCGCTTGTTCTGCGTCCTGACCAGCTTGAGGTTGGCGCCGATCCGCTTCTCCATGGTGGCCACGGTGGCTTCCTCACGGCTGTCGATGATGCCCTCGTAGTTCTTCAGGGCGCGATTCCAGTTGCGGGTGATCTCCTGCTCCTTCTGTTGCGCGAGCTCCTTCGGCGTCAGTTTCTTTGTCTTGGTCGGCGGGAGCTTGGTGCCGAGCACCTTAGTCGAGAGCGCCTTCATGCGCTCCGGGTCGTCGGCGTCCCTCTTGTCCTGGGCGGCCAACGGCACCGCGATCAGTCCAAGCAGGATCAGCGTGGCTGCAAATCTCATTTTCTGACCTCCAGATCGTGCTTTTTGTAGAAGTGCTGGATTGCCTTGTCGATCGACGGGGCGTTGCCGAACGGCTCCTGCTCGATCTTGCGCGTCACGTCGACGAGCAACTCCTGGGTGTCGATGAACTTGGTCATGCCGGCGTTGATCCGGTCGTGGACCTTGGCGAAGGTATTGACCCGCAGGTACATCTGGGCCAGCTTCTCGGTGATCTGCTTGATCGCCTTGTTGCCCTGCAGGATGCCCTGGCGCACCAGGTTCTGCACCTGCAGCGAGTCGGCCTGCAGCCGGATGTTGTCCATCAGGAACTTCTTCTCCGCCTCGAGGTTGTCGATCAGGTCGCTGTACGCCTCCTGCAAGGAGGAGAAGATGCCGATCAGCGCCGACAGGTTCTTCGACAGGTTCTTGTAGCTCCGCTTGGTGCGGGTATAGCCGTCGACGTAGCGTCGGTTGATCTTGTAGCGACGGTAGACCCGGGTGAAGTTGCGCTTGTGGCGCTCCTTCAGCTTGGGGTCGTCGGTCTCCATGTACTCGGTCGCGAGGTCCTTCAACTGCTTGGTGATGACCTGGCCCTTGGCCTTGAAATTGGAGACGTTGCCGTCGAAGCTCTTGGCTCGGAAGTCCAAGTATCCGTTGAACTTACCTAGCTTCCGCCGGAGCTCCTTGAAGACGTTGATCAGGATGTCCTGGTTGGCGATCACCCGATCGAAATCCCAGACGACCTTCTTGGCGTAGGCGCTCATCTTGAGCGTGATCCGGCTGGCCAGTACCTGGTTCTTCGGGTTGGCGATGTAGCGCTTCAGATCGGTCTGAAGATCCTTGTTGGCCTCGCCGAGCGAGTTGAGCAGCGGATCGTACTTGGACAGGGAGCGTTCGAGCGTACGGATCTCCTTCTTGATGGACCAGTTCTCGGGCAGCTTGTACTCGGGTACGTAGTCTTTCTTGTCGTACAGCTTGCGTGCCTTTTTCTTGCTCGGCGGCTGCTGCTTCTGAGCCTCCAGCGGTGCGCTCACCAGCAAGGTGAGCAGCCCGCAGACGAGGATGCTGCAGAACTTTCCTCTTCCGGTCTGCATGTAGGTTGTCCTTTCGTAGGTCACTTGCTGGTCGTGGTTGCGGCGACCGAGGGGTCGCCAAGGAAGAATCCCGGATCGTCCAGGTGGGTCGACAGTTGCTTGCGGTCGGCGCGTGTCAGCCCGGCCAGGTGCTTCTGGGCCGTGGCGAACCGGCCGGCGAGGTAGTTGAGCAAGACCAGGTGGTAGCGGTCGTTGTCGGTCAGCTGCTGGCCCTGCTCGCCGTGCAGCTTGGCGTACTCGGTGTAGTCCTCGAGCGCCATCTGGTAGGCGCTGAGCTGAAACAACGTCATCGCCCGGTTGTAGAGCAGCCGTTTGTAATGCCCCGCGCGGATCCCGCGGCGGCGCTTGCGAACCAGCTCGACGGCCCGGTCGAGATGTTCCAGCGCGATGCTGTGCAGGCCCTTGTTCAGCGCGATCTGGCCCAGGAGTGCGTAGGTCATCACGTGGTCGTGATGTGGCAGCTTGTCGAAGCCGCCCTCGCCGAGCACGTCGGTCAGATCCTGGTCGGCCCGGTCATAGGCCTGGGCCCGGTAGTAGGCGCCGGCCCGGCGCAGTCGCGCCTGCAGATGGTCCGGTCGCAGCTCGAGCGCCTTGGAGTAGCCCTCGATCGAGAGGGCGGTTTCGCCGATGCCTTCGAGCGCGATCGCGCGCCCATACTGGCTATCAAAGTCCTTGGGATGGCTGGTCAGCCAGATGGTGTAGTGCTGGACGGCTTCCTTGAACCGACCGTCATCGAGGGCCTGGTTAGCCAGGGTATTGGCGGAAACCACCGCCTTGGGCGGGGGCGGCGTCGACGCGCATCCGGTAAGCAGGCCACACAGCAAGAGGGACAAGAGTGATGTCCGCATCACGACTCCTTTCAAGATCGCCCCGAAGGGCTTTTCATCGTGAGAGGACCAGATGCAACTGGCGTGCCGGGCCGCGTAGC
>CAZMLI010000142.1:0-10780 GCA_964566865.1 uncultured Planctomycetota bacterium | reverse complement strand
GCTAGGGCTCGATCGTCACGCCTGGCAGCTCCCGCAGCGCGCGCTCGATCTGTACCAGGCTGAAGGGCTTGAGCACGTAGGGACAGCCGCTCTCGATCAGGAAGCCGTGACTACGTTCGTTGACCACGTCGCCGCTCATGAACAGCGTGCGGTCGACGATCTCGTTGCCGCGCCGCTTGAGCGCGTCGTACAGATCCTCGCCGCCCATGCCAGGCATCTTCAGGTCGCAGATCATGCAGTCGTAGCGCCGTTCGGTCGCCATTCGCAGGGCTTCGCGTCCGGACCGGGCCAGCTCGAAGCGCCAGCCGAGCTTCTCCAGCGTGACCGCGATCAGCTCGCGCACCACTTCCTCGTCGTCGACCACCAGCACGAACAGCGTACCTTGCCCGCTGCTGCCCAGGCGCGTCGACCCACCCTCGGAGAGCTGTACCTCCTCGGGCACCTCGCGAACCGGCAGCCGGACGGTGAAACAGGCGCCTTCGCCGAGGGTGCTCTCGACAGTCAGCTCGCCGCCGTGCTCCTGGACGATGCCGTAGGACAGCGAGAGCCCGAGCCCCACGCCGCGCCCCACCTCCTTGGTGGTGAAGAAGGGGTCGAAGACCCGTGCAATGTTCTCCTCAGGGATGCCGGGCCCGGTATCGGCCACCTGCACGATCAGCTGATCCTGCTCGGCGGCGATGGTCAGGCTGATCTGCCCCCCCTGCTTGGTCTGTGAATCGGTGACGGCCTGAAACGCGTTGTGGACCAGGTTCAAGAACAGCTGCTTGAGCTGGTGCGCATCGGCGTAGGTCACCGGCAGATTCGCGACACAGTCCCGCACCAGCTCGACATCGTGCACCTTCAGCTCGTACTCCTTGAGCTCCAGCACCTCGTCGAGCAATGAATTGAGCTCCACCGAGCCCAGCTCCGGGCCCGCCTTGCGCGCGAAGGTCAGCAGGTTCTTGACGATCCGCCGGCAGCGCTCGGCCTCGCGGTGAATGATGCCGACCTGCTTGGCGGTCTCGGGGGAGATGCCGTCGTTGTTCATCAGCAGCTCGGAGAAGCCCAGCACACCGGTCAGCGGGTTGTTCAGCTCGTGGGCCACACCCGAGACGGTCTGGCCCAGACTGGAGAGCCTCTCGGCCTGGATCAGCCGATGACGCGCTTGCAGTTCCTCGGTCACGTCGCGCACCATCAAGCCGTACCCACGCCAATCCTCGGTCCGGGTATGGGCCAGCGAGACCACGTAGGTCCGGTCGTCATGCTCGAACTGCTCGGGACCCGCGAACTCGCCCAGCGGCTCTCCGGAAATCTGCGTGATCCGGCCTTCCGGGCCGAGCAGCTGGAGCGCCGACAGATACTGCTCGCCGAGCGGGTTGGCGATCAGCACCTCGCCCTGCTCATCGAGCAGCGCGACGCCCTCGCTGAGGCTGTCGAGCAGGGTGCGCAACTTGAGCTGCTCGACCTGCCGCGCCGCATTGCTCTCCTTCAACTGCATGTTCTGATGCCGCACGCGGGACATCAGCTGGCAGCGCTCGAGGGCCAGCCCGGCCTGCCCGCAGATCGCACCGAGCAGCTGCAACTGTCGCATCACACTGTCGGAGGCGTCCACCTCCATGTAGATCGCACCGACGATTCCCGCTCGCCCCTTCAGCGGCGCGACCAGCGCGGCGGCCGACCCCGGCGGGGCATGGCTGACCGCCGTACCCGATTTGCAGCACTTGTCGATCAACCTGCGATTGACCTTCCACCAGCCACCGGGAGCGTCCGAGGGTGCGCGACGGTGCTTGGTCGGAATCAGCCGGCCGTCGCTGGAGTCATAACGGATGAAGACGATCCGGTGGTACGGAATCAGCTCCTCGAGCGACTCGATCAGCGTGCCGATCACCTGCTGCGGTTTGTCCCCTCGCGAGATATTCTCGACCAGCAGGCAGAGGTTGATCATCTCGCTATGGAACCGGCCGCTGGGGCTCCTCTGCGGCGAACCCTCCTCGACGGAATAGTCCTCCAGCGAGAGCGGCGGAACCGAGTCGGAGGACTCGGCCCACAGATCGACGGCGCTGCGCCCAGGATGCAGCGCCTCCGAGCAGAAGAACTGCAGCGTCGCCTCCCCACAGCAGATCAGGTCCTGATGATAGACCGGCCGCGGGGCCTCGAGCCGGGACTCGAAGACGAACGTGCCCAGCCCGCTGCCCAGGTCCTCGACGAAGAAGTCATCGTCCTCGAAGTAGACCCGCAGGTGCGTGCCCGAGATGCCCTGGTCGAACAGCTGCAGGTCGCAGCCGGCGTCGCGCCCGACCGTCAACTCCTGACCGACCTGCACCAGCAGCCCACTGTTCTTGCCCTTCAGCACGAGGATCTCGGCTTTCACAGCTAGAGCGTACGCTTCCAGAGCGCCTCGAGTTCCGCCAGCCCCAGCTTGAACACCGCCTTGAAGGCCTGATTGGTGGTCATGCCCGCACCGATTCGCTTGAGCAGATCCGACAGTGCGCGACGGCTGTAGAGCCGGTCGAGGTACTTGACGAAGCTGTAGGATTGCGCGTAAGCCAGGCGGATCTTGGCTGCCGATCCCAGCTTCTGCATGTTGCCCGTCAGCGCGGCGAACGGCAGCAGCTTGGCCGCCCGATGCTTGCTGGCCACCAGGGCGACGAGCTTGCGATGGTCCCCGCCCTCGACCACCTGTGCCAGGCCTTCGTTGAGCCAGACCGGACAGCGCGGCGCCAGCTGGGTGATCAAGACGTGCGCGTACTCGTGTCGGATCAAGCGGGCCAGCCGCGGCGTCTGCGTGCGCAGGTTCTGGATCGGCAGGCGAATCTTGCCGTCGAACAGCCCGCCGACCCACTTATGGCTGCCGGTCACGCTGTAGAAGGCGCGCTGTGGATAGAGGATCACCGTCACCGCGCCCCTGGGATAGACCCCCAGGTCCGAGCCGAGATCCCGGTAGGCATCCTCGAGCATATCGTTGACCACCCGCGCCGCGTCGGAGGTCTTGTTGCCGTCGTAGATCAGTTGAAAGTGCGAGCTCTTGTTGCGGGTGTAGGTCGACTCCACCTTGGACTCGCGGCGAACCTTCTTCAGCCAGCCGCGCAGGTTGTCATCCTTGGGATTGAGCGCCAGCGACTTCTCCCAGGCCTCGATCGCCTGCGGCAGCCGGTTTCGCTGGTAGTAGCAGTAGCCCAGATATTCCCAGGCCTTGTGCCGCTTCGGCTTCTTCTCGAGCACATAACGCAGCTCGACGGTCGCGTCGAAGTAATTGCGATTGCGATAGTAAGCGACGGCGAGCCAGAAATTGAAGCCGACGTCCAGCTTGTAGCGTTCGAGCGCCAGGCGCAGTTGCTTGATCGCGGGGCCAGACTGCTGCTTGTCGAGATAGGCGACGCCCCACCCGGCGTGGCTGTAGGCCAGATTTTTTTGCAGAACTTTGCTGCCGGGCGAGAGCCGCAGCGCGCGCTTGAAGGCGTCGACCGCCGCGGCGTAGCGCTCCTGCTTGAGCTCGGCCAACCCCTTGTCGTTGAGCGATTTGGCCGTATCGGCCCGTGCGGGCAGCACGGGGCAGTAACAGACCAAGGCGAAGACTGAGACAACCGCAGCGATCCGGAGCATTGCTTCATTATAGGTTGGCGGGCTGCCCCACGAATACGAAAAACGCCCGGTCGCAGTGGACCGGGCGTTGACCGTCTGCAGCAGAGCTGTCGCGCTAGCGGTAAAAGCGCATCATCGCGAGCAGGCGCGAGACCTTTCGCTGGGTCTCCAAATTGTGCGTCACCACCAGCAGGCCGCCGATCATCGACATGCCGGAGTTGGGGTGGTCGTCGCCCCAGACGTCGCCGGTGTTGTCTTTCAGCAGCTCGAGCAGCGTGTCCTTGTCGACGCCTGTGGTCGGCTCGGGATCGTCCTGAAACTGGATGTCGGTGCCGCCTTTGTTCCCCGCGCTGATCTTGATGTCGGGACCCTTGAAATCGCGGATCTTCATCATCATGTCGCGGATATCGTAGACGATGATCTTCATCCGACCGGCCCGCTTGCGGTTGGTCAGCAACAGCACGCCATCCCGATAGTCGGTGTGCAACTTGAAGAACCGTCCGATCAACGCCAGCGCGTTCTCGAGCGTGATGTTCTTCACGGTCAGGCTGACCCGCAGCTCGTCCTGGGTGCGTTCCTTGAAGATGTTGGGGTCGATCAGCAGGTTGATCCCGCTGACTGATTGCAGGAACGACACCACGTCCTTCAGCGGCGCTTCGGTGAAGTCCATCGAAACCCGGGTGGTGCGAAGCTTCTCGCGAATGGCCCGCTCTCTGCGGTCCTGCTGGGCGAACGCCGATTGACTGAGCAAGCCCGCCAACATCACTGTGAGAATTGCAGTTCTTTTCATCTTTCGTTTTCCTCCGTCACGGCCACTTGTCTGGGGTCTTCAATTAAAAATTGAAGGGGAGGATCGCATCCCCCTCCACGGTTCAATGATCCTCCCCCTCCGCCACCGCCATGTTGTTGGGAGAACAACAACGTCCGTCAAATAGCAATCGGTGTGCCACTCGCGATGAGACGTTGGAAAATTACCCCAACTCCTGTCTCGCAAACAGCATACAGAGCGCCATGACAGGACTGTGACAGCCTGCCGAGGGGAAGGTCTGGTTAGCAAGTTACCGCTCCGGCAATCATCTTACCGCTGCTTCTCTTTGGCCAGGTCGAACTTCAGCACCGCCTGCGGATTCTCGAGCATCTTGGCGAACCGCGGGTCCTTGCGGATCAGGTCCAGCTCACGGTCGACCGCGATCCATTTCTTCTGGCGGTCATAGCCCAGCTTGACTGCCTGCTGCAGGTGATGCAGCGCGTGCTCCGGCATCTTGATCCTGGCATATGCGCAGGCCATGTTGTAGTTGGCGAGCGGGGCGTATTGTTTGCCCTGCGACATGTCGAGGGTCAGGCGATAGGCCGCGATGGCCTTGCGAAAACGGCTCAGCTGGTGCTGAAAACCTGCCAGCCGGATCAGAAACTGCGCGATCCGATCTCGCGAGTAGCCTCCGGGCCTGGTCTTCCGCTCCAGCGTGCGCACGATCAGGTTGGCGCGCTGTGGCCGGCCCAGCTTGAACAGAGCGACAGCAGCCACCTCCTTGTGGTACTCGGCCCCGATTCCGCGCACGGTGTCGCCGATTCGCAGCAGCCCCTTGATCGCGCCCGGATCCTGCAGATCGCCGAGAGCTTGCCCCGCCAGACGCTGCAATGGGCTGATGATGCGATTATTCGCCGGGCGCGAGAAGATCCGCAGCAGCGCCTTCGTGACCCAGCTGCCCAGCGGCTCCAGCTTCCAGAACATGCGGGGGTACCAGCCGGTGCCCACACTGCGAATCGCGATCAGCTCCTCGACCGCGTAGATTCCACTCCAGTAGCGGGCGCTCGCTTCGAGTTGACCCAGCCGCTCAGGATCGCGCGCCACCAGCTGCTTGAGCCGCAGGATCCCTGCCTCGCGCAGTCCCAGCAGCAGGCTGCTGACCGCCGCCGACTGGACCGTCGGATCGATGTCGAGCAGCAGCTTGTCGATCAGCGGCAGGCCGACCTGACCGTCGACGTCACGCAGGCCCCGGGCCACTGCCGCGCGCACGCTGGGCTCGGCATGTCCGGCCAGCTTTTGCAACTGTATCCAGCCCCCTGGACCCATCTCGGCCAGCCTGGCAATGCGGGCCGCTCGGGACGGCTCGTCCAGAGCGCCGATGTCGCGGTCGCCGTGGCTGGTCAGGGCCAGCAGCGTCAGGCCGAGCGGCAGCAGCCAGAGCAGGCGCATCATTCGCCCCCGCCGAGCCTGGCGTGGCCCAGAATCTGGGACTTGAATCGCGGATCCTGGCGCACGTTCTTCAAATCCCTGTCCGCCAGGATGTGAGCCCGATCGACAAAGCCGGCCTCGATCGCCCGCTTCAGGCTCTCGATCGCTTCGTCCACCTTTCCCATCAACGCGTAGCTGCAAGCCATGTTGTAGAGGGCGCTGTCATTTCTTGGCTCGAGGCGCAGGATCGACCGATAGGCCGCCACGCTCTGCCGATAGTCCCTCTTGACATAGTAGCATGACGCCAGCTCCTGAAGCCAGCCAATACGGCCTCCCGCGGGGCGGGCCAGCGAATTCGCGAGCAAGCCCTTCAGCTCTCGCAGCCGCCGATCCAGCAGTCGCGGATGGCCCAGACGATAGAGCACGGTCCGGGCAGATTCCCAGTGGTCTTTCAACTCACCTTCGGAGAGCATGCCGACCAGTGCCCGCCGAACCCGCTTCGAGCGGTCCCCCATCTCCGCCAGCGCCATCCCGGCCAGTGACCGCACGCTGTTCAACCGTTTATTATCGGGTGGCAGCTCGAGACGGTAGACCGTTCGGTATGACGGATCGCTGAACAGGCGCAGCAGCACGTCCACGCAGCCCGGGCGGTAACGCTTCAAGGCGCGAAACTTGTCGGCCCAGGAGCCAATGCCTCCGGTGGGCGAGATGTGGGCCTGCAGCATCTGCTCGACCATGCCGGACAGAATCCGCTGCAGCAGCCAGTGCAGTCGCTGACGCTCGCGCGAGTCGGTGGACTTGCCGAGGCGCGCCAGCGTCTGCTGATGGGCGGCCCGGCCGTGCCGGGTGAGGCTGCTGGCCGCGGTTCGCGAGACGAGCGGATCGACGTCGAAGAACAAGGCGAACAGCCGGGCGCGGGCAGTCGCGCCGTCCAGCTCGCCGAGGGCGAATGCGACCTCTTGCCGCACACGTGGATCGCGATCCCCGCAGAGGGCCAGCAGGATCGCCCGGCCCACGGGACCGTTCTCCAGCAACTGCGAGCGCGCGAACCGTCGCGCCTCGCGGCTGGGGTTGGACAGCCGCGCGCGCCAGTCGCTCAGGGAGCCAGGCTCGCCGGAAGCAGCCGCCGCAGCAGCGAGCAGGCACAGCCCCATCAGTGTCATCACTCCACTTCGCATCACATCCCCATTGTACATTCTCTTGACCGTCGCGCGGACTGATCGTATTAGCGGAGCATGGAGTCAGCGCAGTCCGACAACCCGATCGACGCCTTTCTGGAGCTGTTTTCTCGCGCGCAGGCCAGCGAGCCGGGCGACCACCGTGCCTGTACGCTCGCGACCGCCGACGCGGATGGACGGCCGTCCGCCCGCATCGTCCTGCTGCATGGCGTGGACCAGGCGGGCTTCGTCTTTTACACCAACTTCGGCAGTCGCAAGGCAACCCAGCTGGCCCAGAACCCGCACGCTGCGTTGTGCTGCTACTGGGCCTCGCTGAACGTGCAGGTGCGCATCGAAGGTTCCGTGGCGCGGCTGTCCGATCTCGCCTCCGACGCCTATTTCGCCAGCCGTCCGCGCGACAGCCAGATCGGCGCCTGGGCCTCGCGTCAGAGCGAGACGCTGGATTCGCGTGAGACCCTGGAGTCGCGCGTGCGCCTGCGCGAAGCGCGGTTCAGCAACGCCGAGGTCCCCCGCCCGCCGTTCTGGGGCGGATTCTTGCTGACCCCCACGCGCATCGAGTTCTGGAAGCATCGCGATTCGCGCCTGCACGACCGGCGGCTGTTCCTTCGAACCGACGAGGCCTGGCAGACCACCCGCCTGTATCCCTGACGCTTTCTACTTCTTCTTCGGCTTCTTCGGCTCCTTCGGCCCGTCACCCGCCCGCTTCTTCTCGGTCGGCGCCGTGGTCGTCTCCGTCGCCGTCGGCACCAGCTTGTAGCTGCTGCGCACGTAACTCTGGATCCGCGGTTCCTTCATCTTTCCACCGCCTCCACCCGCGCCGCCGAGCTGGATCTGGAACCGGTTCATGCCGGACTGCTCCGCCGGTCCCGCCAGGCTGAAGGCCGTGACCAGCCCACGCGCCGGATCGACGGTGACCGCGCCCTGAAGATAGATCCGTGTCTTCTGCAGCATCACGCCGCCGCCGAACGAGGCGCCCCGCTGAAACCGCAGCTGCAACCAGTAGCGCTCCAGCGCGCCCTGCTTGCCCAGGTAGGTCAATCGACCAGCCGATCCCTGCAACCGGTTGAGGCCGGCAGCGCCGTGCAGCCAGCTCTCGAGCTTCGTCAGGAAAGCAGCCGGCAGCTCGCGGGTCTGACCCGGTTTGAATTCCCCGCCCGGAAGCCCTAGCGCGAGCAAGATGCCAAACTGCACCAGCTGGCGGGCGTTGGTATTGGCCACGCTGCGCTTGCCCTCGATCGACAGCTCGCCGGCGCCCACCTTCGCCTGGAGCTTCAGCCCCTTCTTCCACTCCGGCTGCTTGACGCCGCCGCCGCGGGCGCCGCCGATTCCGCCGAAGGCCATGGCAATGCCACCGCCGCCACCGGCCTTCTTTTCCTTGGTCTCGAAGGCGCCGAGCAGGAGCTGGGCCTCCAGCGGAAAGAGCTGCCCCACGGTCAGCTGGTAGGCCGCCTGGGTGCTGGTCGTATTGTCCATGTTGGCCATCCCGCCCGGCATCCCGGCCGGCAGTACGCGGCCCAGCGCCCGGGCCAGATCGACCTGGATCCGATAGCTGTTCTCGATCCGGGCCTGCAGCACCTGCCCCTTGGTGTAGCGCAGCGCCAGCTTGGCCGGCGCGCCGGTCGGCGCGGTCAGCTGCTCCAGATGTTTGCGCCAGGCGCCGAGCAGCGCGACGCGCTTGGCGGCCCAGTCCGACTCGTTGTCCGACGGCCCGCCGTGCAGGATCGCCCGCAGCGCATAAGCCGCGGCCGCGCTGGCCCGCGCGTCGCCCGTCTCGAGCGTCCTGCGCAAGGCGGGAATGCTCTTGCGCGTGCCCAGATCGGCCAGCAGCAGCGCAGCCTCGGCCCGCGCCGTCTTGACGCCGAGCCCCTTCTTCGGCTTCGGATACAGCACCGTGAGGATCCGCTTCGCGCGGGTGCGTGTCTCGATGTCCTCGTTCTTGGTCGCTGTCTTGAGCTGCGCGGTGGCGATCCGCCCCAGCTTGATCAGTCCCTCGGTCGCAGCCTCGCGCCGTTTGTACTGGTTGTCCGCCAGCCGGCCAATCAGCGCCGCGATCTCCGTGCGCTGCTCCGCCGTCGGCTCTGCAATCGGCTTGGGATCGAACGGCAGCAACAACTTCTCCAGCGCCAGCCGCGCCTTCTCGCCACCGTCCAGCAGCTGCGTGATCGCAGCCTGCCGCTCATCTGACTTGCTCGAGCCCAGCCGCTCGAGCGCTCCCGAAAGGTCCTCGTCCGCCCAGGCCGGGCAGGCCAGCAGCAAGCTCAACAGGCCGATCCACAACGATATGCGTCTCATATCCTCCCTTTCTTGTCTGAATCCGTTTCTAGCAGTACGGGCCGACAATCAGATGACTCCCGCTCAATCTATCCGGATTCGTCGGCAGGTGCGAGCTTCTGCGCCCGCTTCCAGGCCTTGCGCATGGACGCGGGCCAGTCCGCCTCGAGGCGCAGCGGCGCGCCGCCGATCGGATGCGGCAAGACCAGCGATCGGGCATGCAACGCCAGTCGCTTCAGAAACAGCCGCGCCGTCAACTCGTCCAGGCCCGTGCCATGACGCCCGTCGGCCAGCACCGGACAGCCCAGATAGGCCAGATGAATCCGCACCTGATGCGTGCGACCCGTGATCGGCCGGACCTTGACCAGGCTCACCTCCCCCGCCGTCTCGACCAGCTCGAAGACCGTCGCCGCCTCCTTGCCGTCGATATCCTCCTCGATCAACCCACTCGGCCGACCGCAAACCAGCGCCAGATATTCCTTCTCGACCGTGCGCGCCTTGAACGCCTCGACCAGCCCCTCGTAACCCGCCGGCGTGCGTCCGACCACCAGCACCCCCGAAGTCTCCATGTCCAGCCGATGGGCCAGGCCATACTCCCGCTGACGCCCCAGCGCCAGCAGCTCCGGAAAACGAGCCAGCAACCCGTTGAGCAAGGTGTCACTGCCATGCCCGGGACCAGGATGCATTGCCACTCCAGCCGGCTTGAGCAAGCCGATCACATCCTCGTCCTCATGCAACACCGTGAAGCGCACCTTGCGATTGGGCAGCGGATCCGGCCGCACATCCGGCTTCGCCTGAATCTCGATCACCTCACGTCCGCCGAGCCGATCGCCCCGCTCGAAAACCTGCTCCCCCGAGCGCACCCGACCCTGCCGCAGCAGCTTCTCGACATGGTCCGGCGAGGCATCGAGACGCCCGACCAGGAACCGCTCGATCTTGCGACCGGCATCGTCCCGACGAACGTACATCTTCTCTGGCGCTGCGTCTGACATGCGGCGCATCATACCCGTGCCAGAGCCAGCCGCGATGACTCAATCTACTTGCTTGCTTTCATCTTCTTCTGCAGCCGCAGGGCGAGGGTCATGCCAGTACGTTTCATTGACGAAACCATGCTCCACCAGGCGCTGTATCCCTCTTTACCGGCCTCGACCAAATACTTGCGGCCAGGAACGAGCGGCAATTCAAATTCACCGCGATCGTTGGTGATGGCGTCGAAGGTTGCGACAATTCGAGGCCCCCAACTCTGGTCATGCGCTTTCACCGATGCCCCTTGAACGATCTGCCCGGTGCTGTCGACCACGGAACCTCGAAGGGTGCTATCTCCACGCAGCAATCGGAAGCTGATGTTGTCGAGACGTCCACTGGCGGGCGTGACTATCCGGCGGAAAACACCCGCGTGGCCAGCTGCAACCACAACCAGGTCCAGTTCATGTTCTCGAGGGACTGCCGAGATGGAGAATCGACCGCTTTCATTGGTAGCACTGGGGGACATGACACTGACGCCGCGCAGGTTGCCTTTCGCGCTCACGGGCTGAGACACGTGCACCTTGTGCAAGTAAACCAGATGGACACGTGCTCCCATCACTGGGCGCCC
>CAZMLI010000141.1:5287-10855 GCA_964566865.1 uncultured Planctomycetota bacterium | reverse complement strand
ACATCGAATCGCGCACGGTGGTCAGCTCCTGCTTGCTCACGGGCCAGCAGAATCCAGTCACGCCGCGGGCATCGAGGCGCATCCGCTCAGTATCCAAGAAAACGTCCACCAGCTGCTAGCCCAGGCTTGGGCTTCTTGGATCAAGCGACAGCAATGGGTGTTTCAGCGCAGGAACTTCGCTCGTGCGTACTATTCTGCAGATATGCCCTGAGAGCGCGCACAACGACCCGCTTCTGCTCAGCGCCCCCAACCTGGAGCAGGTCGTACAGGCAGCGGGGTAACTCTCCGTGCGAACTGTGCACGCCAAGCTTCGCAGATTCTTCGGTGCTGAGTGGCGTCATGTCGAAATCGGCGCCGCTCTTGATCAGGCCAATGAAGTCAAACAGGAGGGTGTGAAGCGCTTTACCCGCGCTGTTCTGCTGCTCAGCCAGCTCGACAATCGGCCACAGCGTATTGGGTGCGTGGAGATAGAGATTGAAGGTGTCCAGCAGGCCCTGCAGTTCATCCGGGCCCATCTCGGAGAGCCCGAGGTACTTGGCCGACGAGACCTTGAGCATCTCGCCCTGCTTATCGCGAATGGGCAGGCCACTCTTGATTTGAATCGGCGTCCCCGGGTAGGGGAAGACGATATAGACGTTACAGGAATCGGCGTCCAGCTTACGGTTGAGTTCGATGGTCTCGAATACGTTCTCTCGCGTTTCGCCGGGAGACCCGATCAGATTGAACGTATTGAGTTTCAATCCGTGTTTTTTGACATAGCCCAGGGAGCGAATCAGGGCCTCATCGGTGTATCGTCTCTTGAGGGTCTCTCGGATGTCCTTGTTGCCCGCTTCGACGCCAACGGACATCGCCACGCAGCCGAAGTCCTTGGCGACTTCTACTTTCTCTTCTGTAATCGTATTGGTCATTACAGAGCAGGCGAACTGAATCCCCATGGGTTTCAGGCTGTCTCGCAGCGCCTCGAGGTGGGCAATTTTTGGCAGCAAGAAGGTGTCGTCGGTAAATCTGAACCAGGTGGCGCCAAACTTCTCTTTCAGTTCAGCCAGGTGCGCAACCGTCGTTTCGGGCTTCTGCACTCTGAAGTAACCGGCTCTTCCACCCGTGACCTCGGACATGACTGGATCCACGCAGTAGGTACACTGCATGGGGCAGCCTCTTGATTGGGAATAGAAGCTCCCCTTGTAGATATTCCCCTCGTAGGGCCTGAACAGATGACGCTCATCGAACAGTCCCCAATCAGGGCAGGGAAGTGTGTCGAGGTCAATTCGAGGGGCCAGGGGGTTCTTCTGGACCTGCCCGAAGAGATCTCGGTAGACCAGGGAGGCGACCGTCTTCACGTTCTCTCCCTTTTCCAGCTTGTCCAAGAATTCCGGAAAACAGATGTCGCCGTCACCGACAAAAGCATAATCAATGCACGGCTGGGTCATGCAGTCGTCCGCTGCGATGGTGGCATGCACGCCGCCAACAACGACGACCGCATCATGCGTGACTGCCTTCACCAGTGAGCAGGCATAGTCGAAAATGGAGGTCATGCAGGACAGCGCGATGACGTCCGGCTCGAAAGCATCGATCTTTGCCTGGAAGACCTCGATGACGTCGACCAGCGGGTCATCCTTGACGAGATCTTCGATGGTGTATTCGGTGGATTTGTAGACCGCTATGCCGCCCTTGTCGCTCGTACCTCCGCCGCCACCATGAACTGCCTGATGAATCTTCTCAGCATCATAGTACTTTTGTGTCTTTAGGAAGGCGGTGTCGAACAGTTCTACTTCATGCCCCAGATTCTTCAGTACTGCACTCAGCACGGCGATTCCACCTGGAATCCCGACACATAAGTAGTGTTCCGGGTAAACGAAAAGAACCTTCATTGTTGTCCCATTTCCGTGCTTTTGCTGTCTTCCGAAAGAGTTTTAACCATCCTACTGTAGGCCACAGAATCGATATTCCTAGAGAATTCGACGAGTGCACAGCAATCACCAAATTGACTAAGTTGCAATGGTTGACTGAATATCCCAGCGGTGGGCCCCCGTTGACAAGGCCTGTCTCGCCCGATTTGATGCAATCTTCAAAAGCGCTGCCTGGAGGTCGTAGGTGAAGCAAGATCATGATTATTGCCAGGACAGCCTGGCGGCGGCTCTCCGTCAGGCGGGTATTCTGGCGAATGACATCGTTTACTGCCACGTGGAGCTGCCGAACATCGGGCTGCCCATGGAGCTGGCTGCTGGGACGCAGACCCGTTTCGATGTGGTGATGGGTGCGCTGATGAATGTGGTGGGGCCCCAAGGCACCGTGCTGGCGCCCACCTTCAGCTACAGCTTCTGCTCCGGTGAGATCTATGACCCGGAAGCGACGCCCTCTGCCGCGGGTGCCTTTGGTGAGTGTTTGCGAAAACTGCCAGGCGCGGAGCGTTCTCTCGATCCCATCTTCTCGTCTGCCGGAATCGGGCCCGCGGTGGCGGATCTCTTCAGGGACCTGCCGAACGAGTGTTTTGGCGAGGACTCGCTGTTCGATCGGCTTGGAAGAGCGGGGGCCAAGCTCTGCAATATCGGAGTGGATCTCTCCTGTGCGACAGCCAATCACTTTGTCCAGGACCGGTTCGGGCGAGTTCCATGCCGTTTTCCGAAGCTGTTTTCCGGGGTTGTGAGGCTTGGCGGAGAGCTGCTGAAACAGAGCTGGATCTACTCCGTTCGCGTACTCGGGGACTATTCTGCGGCTCGCTTTGATCGGATGCAGGCGTCAGCGGTCGAAGCGGGGATTTGCAGCGTCGTGCCGATCGGCAAGAGCGCTGTCGTCAGTCTCGAGCTGTCCGAGATGTACGCGCATTTTGCGGCGCGACTGAAAGAAGACGCGTGGGACTGCCTGGAGGGTCCGCCCTGTGATCCTGTCGAGATGGAAGAGAAGAGGGTCGGCGTTCGCACCTTTGACGTATCCCTGCCGCCTGGATCCTCGATGCGGCAGATGATCGACGAATTGTGGACCTTGCCGCGCGACATCGTCTCTGATGGATACGATGCGGCACTTCATGCGCTGGCCGGTCAGCTGCCGATGAAGATTCATCAGTACGACTCGGGTTCTCGCCGTTTTACCTGGATCGTGCCTGAAAAGTGGACCTGCCATGAGGCGCACCTGGAGTCTCTCGACGGGAAGCGGCTGCTGTCCTACGAAGACAACCCGCTGCACGTGGTTTCCTATTCGCTCCCCTTCGCGGGGGAGGTGGATCGGGAGACGCTGTTTCGGCATCTCCATACGCATCCGACGATCGCTGAAGCGATCCCATTCCAGTTCAAATACTATGAGCGAGACTGGGGCTTGTGTTGCAGTTCGAAGCTCAAGGAGTCACTGAAAGAAGAACGGTACCGCGTCAGGATCAGGTCCGATTTCAGTTTCGGCAGGCTGAAGGTGGGTGAAGTGCTGGCGAAAGGTGCGTCTGAAGAGACATTTGTCTTCTGCGCACATCTCTGCCATCCGCAGATGGTCAACGATGACCTGACCGGGGTCGTCGTTGGTATTGATGTGATGCGAGCGTTGCGCGAGAGAAAGAACCTGCGGTTTACCTATCGCTTGATCATTGTGCCAGAGACGATTGGCTCGGTGTCCTACCTGGCCGGGAATGAGGCGTTGATCCCGTCTTTCAAGGGCGGGTTGTTTCTCGAGATGCTGGGCAAGAAGCAGCCGTTTACGCTGGGGAAGTCGGCGAGAGGCGACTCGGTCATCGACCGGACAATCGAATCGGTGGTGCGCGCGCACGACGCGGGAGCGCGCATCGTGCCCTTCCTGGATGCGCCGCTGAATGATGAACGCATGTTCAATGCCCCAGGGATTGAGGTTCCGATGCTCTCCTTGTCGCGGGCTTTCCCGAGGTCGCATCCGGACGTGCTCTACTACGAAGAATACCACTCGAGCTGGGATACCCCTGAGAGGATGGACCTGGATTGCCTGGACGAGGGCCGGGACCTGGTCTTGAAGATCGTCGATGCGATCGAGGCTGGCGAACTGGCTGATTTCCAGGCGGCGGGCAGCGCTCCCGAGCGAACCGGTGCCGATAGAGTGCCGGTTCCCTTGTTCAAGGGCGAGCTGTTTTGCTCCCGCTACAACGCGATCGACTATGCGACGATCGGACTGGATATCGTCCAGCTGATCTTCCAGCTCGACGGCAGACGCTCCGTCAGCGAGATCGCGGCCAGGCTGAGCTACGACCTGTCCAGGACAGAGGAATACCTGAATCTGCTGGAAGGGGAGAAGCTGATCTCCTGGCGCTGAAGTCAGTCGCTAGGAGAGGGGCTTTTTCGCGATCACCAGCGAGTTGATGGTGACCTTGCGTCGTCTCGCCTCTTCTTCTGTAAAACCTGTCGCCGGGACAAAGCGCGTATCCACGACTTCAAAGCCACAGTCCTTGACCAGGTCGACCACTTCTTCTGGTGAATGCCAGAGGAAGATGTGATCCGGAGCGGGGCTGTTGACCGGTACATTCAGGAACATGTGTCCACCGGGCCGCATCGCCAGCAGCACGTTCTTGAGGGCGACGTCCGGGTAATCCAGGTGTTCGAGTACTTCGCTGAAGACGACAGCGTCGAACGCATCGGTGCGGGCCGGCGCTTCCAGGATGTTCTGTGAAATGAGGTTGATCGGACGCTCGACGCCCAGCGTCTTCAGCGCCTCGCCCGTGGCAGCCAGGCTCGATTGGCTGACATCCCAACCGGTAATGCTCTTCAGCAACTCGATTTTTGCCGCGTAGTAAAGCAGCAAGCCGTGACCGGGACCGATCTCCAGGAACTCATCGCCCTCTTTCACGATCGGCAGGAATGAATCGACATAATAGGCAAAGGCCACGGCCTGGTTCGACCACAGGAGTTGTGAGAACAGGATGCCCTGGATGTAGCGGGACATGTACGCGGCGTTGCCGTAAACCTGCTCGTAGGCCTCGGCAAAGCTGCTCAGCAGGTAGGTTCCCGTTTTTCGGAAATCCACGTCCGCGCGCATGAAGTTGCCGCACATCCACTGGTAATCCTGGCAATAGGCCTCCATCTGGTCACCCACCAGGCGCGTGACGAGGCCGGCCATTTCTTCGGTATTCGTCAGCACGGATGGGTCCATGTTGCCGAACCCTTGCTGAAGATAGTCCCTGTGTTCAGGCCAAACCACGAGCTGCGCGTCCACGATGCGCTGAAGATGGGGGCAGTTTTCTAAGCAGCTTAACGGATCGGTCATGCTCGTCTCTTTTCGATAGCTCCGGCGTGAATCTTATCCGCTGGATTTGTGCGTCAGGACAAATTCTGCGAGATGACCGGAAATCGGGTTCTCAGCAGTCAGGCTGTCATCCAGCCTGACCTCGACATCGTGGGTCGCAAAAGCGCAGGGGTTTTCATCCAGTAGTCGGAAGCCAATTTGATCCACGTCAGTGACCTTGACGCTTTGATAAGGGCGGTCTCGATAGCTCGTCTCGAGCAGCACGCCGGCTTTGCGGAGCTCGTTTTCGATCAACGCGAAATCGGCCCCCTGAGTGGTACCGCGGTAACTCAAATAGGCCATCCAGGGTCCCTTCACCTCCTGCCCGTCACGCATCACCTT
>CAZMLI010000141.1:0-5187 GCA_964566865.1 uncultured Planctomycetota bacterium | reverse complement strand
ACCTGTCCCGGCGCGGCATAGCCGTAGCTGAAGGTGGGAACGATCAGCGTGCCTTCCGGGCCCAGGTAATCCAGCAGCAGCTTCAACACAAACTCACACCACTTTTCAGCGCGTTCTCGCATGCCTTGTGGGGTGAGCTTTGCGGGATAGGTGGGGAGCGGAAGCGCTGCCATATCGACGCCGAGGTAAATCGTCTCTCCGCGCTCGACGGCCAGCGTTCTGAGGATTTCTTCGAGCTGCGCGCTGGCTTCGTTTTCAGTCAAGGGTGCCATCATCCAGCTCGAAGAGGTTCAGATCCTCACGATGGGCTTCGGTGAAGGCCTGGGCCAGCTCGAAGACATCATTCTCGGGCGGGCCAAATGCGGGGTCGGCCAGAAACTGGGCAAAGGGACTGTTTCTCTCGGTGCCGGCAAATTCCAAGCGTAATGCCACAGCGGTTTTTTGCAGGACCAGTGCAACGAAAGCATATTCCAGGCGCCGCTGGAATACCCGACACGACATGATGAAAGAAGAAAGCAAGCCGTCTGGTTCGACCAGGCAGGCGATGACCTCACCGTGGTTGCCGGTCCTGTCCGTCAAGCTCCCTGAGTACACGCGAGCGCCCGCTGCGAGTTTGGCCTTGAACGCTTCTTCGGTCAGACGTCGACCGTTGAGATTGAACTGGTTGGTCTTGTTGATCAATTGCAGCGCACGGTCCCAGTGACCCGAGCTCCTGTCGTGGAAGCAGAGCTTCATTTCCAACCCGCGGAGGAAGTCCTGGATATCTGCACCCTTGGCCCCGCTTGGCGGTGTGGCTTTCAGGCTGCGGCGATACATCTCGGAACGCTCACGGTCTTCACTGGTGATGGTCTTGCGGTTGAACAGCTTGCCGAGCTGCCTGAAGAAAGCCACCAGATCGTCATCTGCCTTGGGGAACTGGAGGCAGGTCACCGCTGGCAGGGCGGTGGACACTTCGGCCAGTTCGACCGGGTTGTCATCGACAAAGACAAACGAGTCCAGACCGAGGTTCAGTCGCTCGGCCAGTAGCTGAATCTGTGGCGATTTGGCCGCGTAACTGGCAATGATCGCGACGAAGTCGTCTTGCGCGAGCTGCAACTTGCCCGCCTCGAAAGGGCTGAGGGCCAGCGCGTCATCATTGCGCGTCACGGCCGCCAGGACCACACCGGAGGCCTTGAGCTTGCGCAGCAGGCTCTGGTAGAGAAAGTGGGAATAGCCGCGGCCTTCCGGGCCACACGCTATTCCGTCAACCCCATCCTCACCAATGACCCCGGACCACATGACCCCATCGAGGTCGGTGACCAGCACCTTGAACTCCGTTGCGACGGACGCACCGGCCAGCTCCCAGATGGTCCTGGCCACTTCGCTCAGGCGATCCCCGCGAATGGGACTGCCTGTCGACAGGTGGCCACCCAGTGTGAAGACGTCCGGTGAGAGAATCTGGGCATCCAGGCCTCGAACCAGCCCGAGAAGCGAATTCAGCAGGGACTGCGTCTGTTCGCCATCTGAGAAGATGGGCGGCACCGGGGCGGGAATGTAGACCAGTTTTGCCAGTGAACGGCTCGTCAGGCGATGGGCCAGCTCCAGCGCTTGTTCGAACAGGGTGTCGCAGGAAAGCGGTGTCTCAGGAAAGCCCGAGCGCCAATCCAGTTCCGGGATGAAATCCCATGGATAGAGCAGAAACACTTCTGACTCTCCGGGTTCTGCGGGCTGCAAGAGCGTTTGAGCGAGCGTGCCGAAGGCGAGTGTCCGTGGTTGCGCCTCGATGTTCTCTCGCGCCGCATAAGCGCGAACATAGAGCATGAGCTGCTCGGGGGTTCCGGACATTCCCAGCAGGAAGGGTTGCCTGTTTGCTGATGAGAACCCTTGAAGGAGTTTCCGGGCACCCAGGAAATTCAGGGCATGGCTCCGCCGGAGAGCGAAATACTCGCGCCCGAGATCAACTGACTTTGATTTTGCAGTACCCAGGCAATCTGCGAAGCCGCGTCTTCGGGTGTGGCAAGTACCCCACCAGGAGAGCGGTCCGCATGGGACAAGCGCGCAGCTTCGTTCAGCCCCTTGTTCATGCCGCCATCAATGACATCAAACACAACCGAGAAACAGCGTCGTCCGTAGCGCGCCAGTTCCAGCGCCAGGATCTGGCACAGGCCGGGGATCATCGACTTTGCCAGGCTGTACAGCGGCATGCGGAAATAGTGCGCTCCCGGAGCGGCAAAGGTCGATCCAATCAAGACCAGGGGCGCGTTTTTCAGACCCTGATCGATCAACAGTCGTGAGAGCGCCTGAATCTGCGCCAGCGGTTCGGCAATATGGTGCTGGATCGATTGTTCGGGCTGGTCGAGCCCGCAGAAGGCGACATTGTCGGGCATCGGCCATGCGCAATGGACAATCGCCTTGATCGGTCTATCCCGAACGCGCTCGCCAATGCGTGATAAGTCGGGAACGCTGATCGCCTGGTCCAGGCTGCCGCGAGAGACCCCCAGGCCTTCGCTGCCAAGCTGGCGCAACAACGCGCTGCCCAGGCCACCGGAAGCACCCGTGACCAGCACCACCGCCTCGCTGTCGCTCTGGGTCTTGACCGGCGCAGTCGTCTGGCTGTCGTCGATTTGATGGTGTCCGAAATCGTACGTTGCTTCGACGTAGCGGACGCCTGAGGTGGCGTCGCTCACGCTGGCTTCGACACGTCCAACGCCGCCGCTGTGGGAAACCTGTCGGCCCGACACGATGAGTACGGCGGGCGGGATGATCGGCGCAACAAAACGCAAACGCATGTTGTGCAGCAAGCAATCTTCGCCCGGGATGTGCATGCCGGCCATCCGAGAAATGAGGCCGGCTGAAAATGCGCCATGCAAGACGGTCTTCTTGTAGGCCGTCTTTGCGGCATGTTCGGGATCGGTGTGCAGCGGGTTCCAGTCGCCCGAAAGCTCGGCGAAACGCAGCGCGTCTTCCGGGCTGACTTCCAGCTGAAACTCCGCTTGCGTCACAGGCCCTTTTCCAGCAGGAACTGGCGGGTCGCTGCGTAGGATGAAATCCGTCCGAAGTCGCTGGTGTCGAGCTGGATCGAAAACTCACTCTCGAGCCCTGCAATGATCGATGTCAGGGCGAGCGAGTCCCATTTTGGTTCCGTGACTCTGCGGATGGTGGTGACATCCACCCCTTGATCGATCTCGAAGACGGCGGAGAAGATCTCCTTCAGAGTCTGTTCGTTCCGTTCCTGCATTTCAGTCAGCTCCTCGTGGTTGCAATCGGCGTAAGCTAATCGAAATACGAACCACCTGCTACAGTTCCTTCTCTTCGAGAATGAGACCGATCAGCTTGACCGACAGCATGTCCATCGCTTCCTCGGGAGAGAGCGAGAGCCCGAACTCGGACTCGATGGCGAGCACCAGGTTGATGTGTGTGACCGAGTCCCAGCGCTCGATGGTGTCTGCGCTGCAGTCGTCATTGACACTCTCGGGCGTGACACCGAACACCTTGGCGACGACCTTGGCGATGCGTTCGCCGAGATCCGTGTCAGACATGCGTATCCTCTCCAGTCAGATGAAGCTCAACGAAGTCGGGGGTTGGCGGGAGTCCATCGCCCAGATCGCGTGCGAACAGGCTCGGCGCTCCGTCCAGTAGGGTGAAACCGTTGTCGGGATAGAAACTCGCGGCAGGTGCGTTCTTCGCCGTCTGCAGATACTCCCCGACCAGGACGGCGCACCCTCGCCGCTGCGCACGAAGGGCGAGCTGCGCCAGCAGGACCTGCTCGACCTGGCGTCCGATAACTCTGCAGCTGAGCAGAAAACTGTCGATCCTCCAGCGACCTTCTTGTTCGGCGACTGCGATGGCGACGCCGACCAGGCCGCTGTCGCCGAATCGATCGGCGACGCGCATCCAGAGCGCGATGGCGCCCTGGTCCAGCAAGCTGCGGACATCGGCGGCTCCGTGCCGCCGGGTCGTCAGGTTGAACTGGTTTGTTTTCCCCAGTAGCTGGACCACGCGGTCCAGGCTCTGGTCGTCGACCGATCCGACGCTGAGCTTCATTTCCAGGCCGCGCAGGAAGTCCTCGACCGAGACGTTCTCGGTCTGGTAGTCGCGGCGCTGGCGCTCCTCGGCATACATCAGGGCCCGCGCACGATCTTCCTGGGACAGCACCAGCTGGTCGAAGCAACCGCTGCTCTCGACCGCGTCGATGTATCCCATCGGGCTGTCCGGCGCCTCAATCACAGCGACCTCTGGATGCCGTGAGCGAACCCACGCCCGCTCGACGGGGTTGTCGTCGAAGAACGCCAGCGAGTCGAGGCCGATGTTGAGCGCCTGGGCGATCGCGGTCAGGCTCTCGTCCTTGCCGCGCCAGTGGATTTGCAACGCCGCGAACTGCTCGGGGCGCAGCAGGCAGTCGGGGTGCTGCTCGAGTGCGGCGAGCGCGTCCGCCTCGTTGTTCTTGCTTGCGACCGCCAGCAGAACGCCTTGATCGGCCAGGGACAGGATGTATTGCTGAAAGTCCTTGAAGACCTTGCCGGGATAGTCCTCTCCCAGCGCGATGCCATCTTGCCCTTCTTCGGACAGCACGCCGCCCCAGAGTGTGTGGTCCAGATCGAGCACCAGGCACTTGCGCGGCGGAAAGCAGGCCGCTCGCAGGCAGCGGGCCATCAGCCGCCCGATCTCGATCTGCGCCCGCTGGGAGAAGGGCATGCGCCAGAGATAGGCCAGCTTGGGGTCGCGCAGGTTCTGCCCACCAACCTCGAAGGCGAGGCGCGCGCAGTCGATCACATGCACCGCGGCAAACGAACGACACAGTTGCGCCAGACGCGTATTGGCCCGGGTGATCGCCGCCGTTTGCGATAGCGCCAGCGCGTTGTCCGCCAGCCCCGCGTGCAGGCGGGCCGGGGGCGCGAAGTTGGCGACGAAGACGGTCGCCTCGCAGCGCTCCCGCAAAGCCGCGATGATGCCGCGCAGGCGCGCCACCGCCGCGTCGATCTCTGCCTCTATCTCGTCACTGGACAGCGATACGTAACGCAGCGCGAGGCGCGAATCCATGTCCTCGAGCCTGAGAAACAAGAAGACGACATCGGGTGCGAACGCATAGAGCGGACCGTCGGCATCGAGCACCTGCTGCTCGAATTGATTGAACGGCGCAAAGTACGGCGCCAGGTCGAGTTCGCGTCGGGCCCCTTCCACCAGCAAGTAGGGCTGTAGCGGCTCGGA
>CAZMLI010000140.1:4788-10871 GCA_964566865.1 uncultured Planctomycetota bacterium | reverse complement strand
GCCGTCGCGGCCAGGGTGATGTTGTGAATGGCGCAACAGCAGGCCGCATAATCTTCCCGATCCATCCGCGGGTCGTTTTCAAGCGGCATTCGTCCGACGACGATCAGCGCTCCGAGCTTGATCAGCTTTTCGCTCAAGGCGCCCTTCTTGGCCTGCATCTTGGCCGGCGCATCGGGCGTGATCGCGTCGAGCACCGCTTCAGTGAAGGCCGGAATGCGCTCGTGGGTCACCACATGGAAGCGCCAGGGCTGCGTCGTGTGATGGTTGGGCGCCCAGACCGCCAGCTCCAGCAACTGCTCTAGCTGCGGCCGCGAGACCGGGTCGCCGTTGAAGAACTTGTGGGTGCGGCGCGTGCGAATGGCGTCGAATACATGCATGAGGCAATCATACTCCAGTTGGTAAAATGGGGAATGCGAGTTCTGGTCAAGCACGGGGACATCCTGGACGAAGTGGTGGATGTGTTGATCTGCAGCGCCAATGTCCAGCTCAACATGTCGGGCGGTGTGAATGGTGCGATCTTGCAGCGGGGTGGCAGTGATGTGCAGGCGGAGCTTCGGAGCTATCTGGCGCAGCGCGACAAGACTGCGGTCGTTGCGGGATCGGTCGTTCGCACCGGACCCGGTCCGTTGCAGGTTTCGCATATCTTGCATGCCGTCGCGATCGATGCGTTCTACGATTCCAGCACCGAACTGGTGAGCGATACGATCCGCAATGCGCTGGCCGAGGCGGGGGAGCTCGGGGCGCACAGCGTCGCATTGCCGGCTCTCGCGACGGGCTATGGACCACTTTCGGTCGCCGAGTTCGGCTGCGCCCTGCGGCAGGCGCTGGATCAGGGACCGTATCGACCGATAGAGGAGCTTCGCGTCGTGCTCGCGAAGGAAGCGTCTCTGCAGGAACTGGGTCTTTGACGCCGGTCGGGTTCGCGCAACAGGCAGCCCTGGCGCGTTCTTGCCAGAGCAGTTAGAGTGAACAGCGATGTTCCAGGTGATCAACCCCGCCACCGGCGAGTTAACAGCCGAGTATCCCGCGCACGACGCCGGGGAGATCGATCGGCGGCTACGACAGGCGCACACCGCCTTCGCGAACTGGCGGCAGCGGCCGCTGGCCGAGCGGGCCGAGCTGCTGCGCACCGTGGCCGAGCTGTTGCACGACGACAAGGACCGCCACGCCGCGCTGATGACCGCCGAGATGGGCAAGCCGATCGCCGAGGCCGAATCGGAGGTGATCAAGTGCGCCTGGGTCTGCGAGTACTACGCGCACGAGGCGGCCCGAATGCTCACGCCCAAGCAGGTTTCGACCGACGCCACCAGGGTCGAGGTGCGGTACGAGCCGATCGGGGGCGTGCTGGGTGTGATGCCCTGGAACTTCCCCTACTGGCAAGTCCTGCGGTTTGCCGCCCCGGTGTTGATGGCCGGCAACGTCTGCCTGCTCAAGCATGCGCCGAACGTGCCGGGCTGCGCGCTCGCGCTGGAGTCGGTTTTCGAGCAGGCCGGCTTTCCACCGGGCGTCTTCACCAATCTGCTGGCGCCGGTCGAGGCGGTCGAGGGCATCATCGCCGATCCCGCCGTTGCTGGGGTAGCGGTGACCGGTAGCGTGGCCGCGGGCGCTGCGGTCGCCGCGCAAGCCGGCGCGCAGATCAAGAAGACCGTGCTGGAGCTCGGCGGCTCGGATCCGTTCATCGTCCTGGCCGACGCCGATCCGATCGAAGCAGCCGGCGCCGCGGTGATGGCGCGTTTGCTCAACAACGGACAGAGCTGTATCGCCTCGAAGCGCTTCATCGTCGAGGAGCCGATCGCCGATGCGTTCGAACAGGCCTTTCTGGGCCAGCTGGTCGAGCTCTCGGTGGGTGATCCGACCGATCGAAGCAACCAGCTGGGGCCGCTCGCGCGCCAGGATCTACGGGAAGCGCTGCACCGCCAGGTAGAGTCCTCGGTCGAGGCCGGGGCCAGGCTGCTGCTCGGCGGCAAGCCGCGGGCTGGGCCGGGGTTTTACTATCCGCCGACGATGCTGACACATGTCACGCCCGAGATGGCCGCGGCCAACGAGGAGACCTTCGGGCCGCTGGTGGCCGTCCTGCGCGCGCGCGACGCCGACCATGCGATCGAGCTGGCGAACGCGACCTGCTACGGCCTGGGGGCGAGCCTCTGGACTGGCGACGTGGCCCGCGGCGAGGCGCTGGCCGCGCGGATCGAGGCGGGCTGTGTCTTCATCAATAGCACCGTGCGCTCGGACCCCCGTGTGCCGTTTGGCGGGATCAAGCGCTCCGGCTATGGCCGGGAGCTGAGCAACGAAGGAATCCACGAGTTCATGAACATCAAGACCATCTGGGTGAATTGAGATGAAACGTTTTGCTGCAATTTTTGCGATCGGCCTGGTGCTGGTTCTGGGCGGCTTCTTGCTGATCGAACAGCCGGTCACCGCAGAGGAAGACAAGCCGAAGGAGTCGGAGACCGACAAGTCGGTCAACAAGCTGCGCAAGCAGGCCAAGAAGACCAACCTCAAGCTGATGATCAACGGCAAGTACTCCTGCTGCATCGCCCCGGGCTGCACCTTCTGCACGATGGCGATGGGCCACTGCCCGTGCGTCAAGCGGCTGGCCGAGGGCAAGTCGGTCTGCCACACCTGCAAGGGTGGATGGGAGGCCGGGCACGGCAGCGTGCCGGGCGTCAAGCAGAAGAAGGTCAAGGCCTTCAGCGGCGCCGAGTTGAAGAAGGTCTACGACGACCGCAAGAAGGCGCTCAAGCGCAAGAAGCGCAAGTGACACGACGCGAGTTCGCCCTCTGGTCGGTGGCGGGCATCGCCAACCTGGCGATCACCGCGCTGTTCACCGTGCCAGGCGCCGCCTACCTGTTCGGTCCGGTCTTGCGCCGGGACCGTAACCGGGGCTGGGCGAGCGTCGGACCGGCCGCACGATTCCGCGGCGGCGCGGTGCATCGGGTCGCGGTCGAGCGCGCGAGCGGTGCGGGATACGCCCGCTCGACGCGTGAGCAGGTGGCCTATGTGACCGAGCTGGAGGGTGAGCTGGTCGCCTTCGACTCCGAGTGCCCGCACATGGGCTGCAACGTGGCCTGGGCAGCGGACAAGCAGCAGTTCGAGTGCCCCTGTCACGGCGGCAAGTTCAGCCAGACCGGTGCGGTGCAGGACGGTCCGCCGAAGCGCGCGCTCTGGCGTTATCCACTGCGGATCGAGCAGGGCGAGTTGCAGCTCGAACTGGGCGGCCACAAGCAGGCCTGATGCGCAAGCTCTTCTCCGAGCGGCTGCCGACCGGCGTCGGCTGGCAGCAGACGACCGGCGGCATCCTGCTGGCGCTGATCTTGCTGCAACTGGTCAGCGGCCTGCTGCTGGCGATCTACTACGCGCCCTCGACCCACACCGCCTGGGAGAGCATTCAGTACATCCAGACGCAGGTGCCGATGGGGCAGTTCATCCGCGGTCTGCACCACTATGGCGCGAGCGCCTTCGTGATCCTGATCGTCTTGCACATGCTGCTGGTCTTTCTGGCCGGCGCCTACAAGCGTCCGCGGCGGCTGTTGTGGTGTGTCGGGGTTGCGCTGTTCCTGCTGGTGCTGGCTTTTGGCTATACGGGGTACCTGCTGCCCTGGGATCTGAAGGCCTACTTCGGCACCCAGGTCGGCACGGCCATTCCGGGTTCCGCTCCAGGAGTCGGTCCCTACATCCTGCGGCTGTTGCGCGGCGGGGAGCAGGTGGGGCAGCTCACCCTGGCCCGCTTCTATGCGTTGCACGTGATTCTCTTTCCGCTGCTGCTGATGGGGTTGACGGCGCTGCACATCTCGATCGTGCGCAAGCTGGGCGTGACCCCGCCCGGCCGGCAGGTGGGGGAGGGCGAGTCGCATGAGGAGCGTGATGGGGAGCGCTTCGCGCCCGCGCAGCTCGCGCGCGACTCGGTCGCCGTGCTGGTCGTGCTCGGTACGATCGCGGCGCTGGCCTGGTTCTTGCCCGCCAGCCTGGGACCCAAGGCCAACCCCGCGAACACGACCTACGTGCCGCGTCCCGACTGGTACTTTCTCGGGTTGCAGCACCTGATGCGCCTGTTCCCTGCCGATCAGCAGTACATGGCGACGCTCGTGCTGCCCAACCTCGGCATCGCCCTGCTGCTGCTCGTGCCATTTCTCGATCGCGGTCCGCAGCGGCGCATGGCCTCCCGCAAGCTGGTCGTCGCGGGTGGAATGATCTGCCTGCTCTGCGCCATCGGCTTGACGGTGGCGGGCTGGCGCGCCGTGCAACAGCAGGAGCAGCGCATCGCCAACCAGCTCCGCAAGCTGGAGCCCGGGCCGGTCGCGGCGGCTCCGCTGCTGCGCGAGTCGGCGCCCGACCCGGCCCAGGTCAAGCGCGGCAAGCTGCTCTACGGCGCGCTCTCCTGCGGTAAGTGCCACGACGACTCCGAGCCGGTGCCGGTGGACTTTGCGCCGCCGCTGGTCTTTCAAGGGGATCGAACCTGGCGCCGCTGGCTGGTCGGCTATCTGAAAAAACCGCACCGCATCGCCTACGCCGAAAAGGGAGAACGGCCGCAGGCGCGCATGCCCAGCTTCGGGCTCTCGCAGGCGGAGTTGCAGTCGCTGGCGCATTACCTGTCGTCGAGGCGTCAGCCCCAGCGTTTTCCGCAGCGGTTCGACCCGAAGAAGATCACCCCGGCGCTGATCGGACGTGGAAAGCTGCTGTTCCAGAGCAAGCTCTGCGGAAAGTGCCATCGGCTGGACGACAAGGGTAAGGGGGGGCGGATCGGGCCGGACCTGGCGCATGTGGCTCGCCGGCTCAAGCCGGACTTCGTCTGGGCCATCACCGAGAACCCGTACAAGGTGAACCCCGAAACCAAGATGAAGAACCTGGGCCTCAAACCGAACGAAATCGAGGCGCTCGTGGCCTACCTGTTGTCCTTGAAGTAGACTCGGGTAGATGCGTACGATTGCCCTGCTGATTCCATGTCTCCTGTTGCTCTGCGCCTGCACCAAGAAGCCGGTCAAGGTCGAGGATTACCCCGGCGCCAAGCCGTTCGATCATCGCGAGTTCGACGCGCTGCTGCGCAAGCATGTCGACAAGCAGGGCCGCGTGGACTATCCCGGGCTGATGGCGGATCGGCAGAAGCTGAAGTCCTATCTCAGCGAACTGGCTTCCGCCGACTGGAAGAAGATGCGCAACCGATCCGAGCGCTTCGCCTTCTGGATCAATGCCTACAACGCATGCTGCCTCGAACGCGTGCTGGCGACCTTGCCCGCCGACAAGTCCAAGTGGAAGGACTACTCGGTGCGAGACGTCAGCAGGTTTTTCAAGAAGAAGGCGTTCAAGGTCTCGGGGCAGGAGATGTCGCTGGACAACATCGAGCACGACATCCTGCGCCCGCAGTTCAGCGACGCGCGCGTGCATTTCAGCATCGTCTGCGCCTCGGGCGGCTGTCCCCAGCTGCTGGCCGAGGCCTTCGTGCCGGACAAGCTCGAGGCGCAGTTGCGGTTCGCGGCCGAGGCCTTCATCAACAATCCGGACAAGGTCAAGTTCGACCTCGCCAAGAAGCAGATGCAGATCTCGAAGATCTTCAACTGGTTCTCCGGCGACTTCCAGAAAGAGTCCGGCACGGTGCAGAAGTTCATCTCGCAGCACGTCACCGACAAGAAGCTGGCCGAGTCCCTGCGCACCCAGAAGTGGGGGACCGATCACCTGGACTACAGCTGGAAACTAAACCGGCAGCCTTAGTTCCTCGGCGAGCAGCCGGTGAAAGTGCAGCGCCGCGATCTCTCGCTTGACCGAATAACGGCCGCGATCGTAGGCGACCGAACCCAGGCCGCGTTGCACCGACTCGCAGAGCGCGATGTCCTCCTGCTGCACGATGTCGCTGGCCGCGAGGCCGCGAGTGATGAACGGCTCGTCTGTGGCCTGTGCCGGCTGAGAATAGTAGTCGAAGATCAGCCGGGTCTTGTCGGGCCCCATTGGCAGGACCAGGTTGGTATCCATCATCGGACCGTAGCGGTTGATCATCAGGTTGGGATGGATCCAGGCGTAGATCGCCTCCTCGCCGAGACGCTCGGAGAAGTCGGCCTCGCTGGGCCTAGCTTGCGCAGCCGAGCGGCAGG
>CAZMLI010000140.1:0-4688 GCA_964566865.1 uncultured Planctomycetota bacterium | reverse complement strand
GCCAGCAACCAGTTCTGGCCAAAGACCTGCGCCCGTTCGAGCTGGTCGAATGCGGGGTCGAGATACCAGGAGGCCGGCGGGGTCCAGGCCCGCTCGATCGGCAGTTCGGGATCGAAGCGGTCCAGCTGCTCTTGTACCCAGGCACGTTCTCGCATCGGCCCACTTTACTCGAACTTGCGCTGTCAGAAGAAGGCAGGGATACTGAAGATATGTTTCGAGTGCTGATTCTCGTCGGGCTGATCTACCTCGGCTATCGCCTGTATCAGAGCGCGTCTGGCGGAGGGGGCGGCGATTCGCAGTTCAAGTGCGCGACCTGCAAGCACTGCGCGCGCCTGGACGACGATGGCGTGATCTGCCGCTACGGCAACCGGCAGACCTTCAAGACGCCGGTCCATATCTCGAACTGCATGGACTACCAGAAGGGCTAGCAGGCGCCCATGGGGCGCGGCGCAGGCCCGTAGGGCGGGGGCTTGTCCCCCGCCGGAAGAGCACGGGTCGGAGCGGCGGGGGACAAGCCCCCGCCCTACCGGAACTGCGCCAGCCGCTGTGCGGCTTGCGTCTGAATCTCCGGCTGCTCCTGCCAGTTACGCAGCACGCGCGCGACGTCCTTGCGGAAGGCTCGCCGTAGCGAGCGCTGGTTGCGATGCTGGGTCAGGCCGTCCAGGTCGATGATCGCCCACTGCGCACCGTCGAAGAACAGGTTGGCGAACTTCATGTCGCCGTGGCTGAGCCGCGCTGCGAACAGGCGTTCGAACAGGACGCCCATTTGCTCGATCGCCAGCTCGAGCGCAGGGCCTTCGGGCGGCTGCGCGAACAGCTCGTCGAGGCGGGCGGATGTCAGGGTTTCGGTGATGAAGTAGGCCTTGCCACGCAGCGGGCCAAGACGGTGCTCGACCAGCGCGATGGGGCGGGCGGTGGGGATGCCCAGGCGCGCGAGCAGGTGGGCGTTTCTCCAGGATCGCGCCGCGCGCGTCTCGCGGAAGGCGCGATGGAGCCGGTGGCCGAGGCTCTTGATGTTGTAGCGCTTGACCACCAGCGGCAGTCCAGCGGCCTCCACCTGGTGCACGGTGCAGGTCCGTCCTTGTTTGAGCGCGGTGCCGGCAGCCATCGCCGTGTCGGGGTCGTCGAGTAGCGCCTGAAGTCCGGCGCTCTGATGGTCGCGCCGGCAGACCTGGAAGCGGTCCGCGTGGTGGGTCACGGAAAACTCGGTGCAATCGCGGAAGATCTTGCGCAGATACTTGCTCATCCGCCGCTTGCGTTGCTTGCGCAGCGCCTGGCGCAGCGTCTCGAGCGGGCCCGGGTCACGGCCGAGCTCGGCGGTGTAGAGGGCGAACAGCTCGGGCAGGCGATCGTCTTCGGTCGGCTGCGACTGGGCCAGCAAGCCGGCGAGGTTATCCAGCCCGGGTGCCGACGATGTTCTGATGCTGCCCCAATCGAGACAGGCCACGACGCCGTCAGCCGTCGCCAGAAAGTTACCCAGATGGGGGTCCTGCTGCACCAGTCCGGCGCGATGCAGGCGCGCCAGCGCACCCACCGCCTGGGGCATCGTCACCTCGCCGGCCGACTCGAGCCACTGCGTCGCCAGGATGCCCTGGCCGTCGACCATCGTCGCGACCGCGAGCGTGGCCGTCGGAATGCTGGCTTTCGCCAGCGCTCGGCCGCCGTCCAGTTCGCGCTGCCAGTTCTGCTTCGCCCGCTGCGGGTCGATGAACAGCTTGACCGCCACGGGCTGACCCTGCCAGTGGCCGGCGCCGACCTGCCGCTTGCCGGGGACCACGCGCAGCCAGGAGTCGCAGGTCAGCAGGCCGTCTTCCAGTGTAATTTCGAAGACGCTCATTTAAGAAACGACCGCAGGTACTTGGACAGGTAGGACAGGCGAAAGGCGCTGGCTGGCCTCGTGCGCACGGCCAGGCGGAAGTGGGCTCTTGCTGCGGCCTGGTCGCCCGCGAGGTAGAGCGCGCGGAATTGCGAGAGACAGCGGTCAGCATAGAACTCGTCGCGCAGATCGAAGTACTCGGCGGGCAAGATCTCCGGGTCGAACAGGGCGCCGACCACCGCGTCGATGTCACGCGGTTGCGAACGCAGGCTGCCCGGATGTCGCAGGACCTCGAGCACCGGGGATCCGAGCGAGAGGCCGTCGTGCCGCGCCAGCATCTGGGCCACCAGCACCAGGTCCTCGTTGTTGCGCAGCTGTTCGGGAAAACGCAGCCGTTCGAATACGCGCCGGTGGATCAACGTGGCGCCCGTGGCCACGCTGAACTTCTTGCGAAGGTAGTCGGTGAAGTTTGCCTTGCGGTCGGTCGAGATCGGCTGGCAGGATTTGCGCGAGACCTGCGGCGACCCGCCTGACTCGAGAGAGGTATTGCCGCCGAGCACGAAGTCGGGCGCGCCACCGGCATCGATCGCCTGCTCGAACTGAGTGAGCGCGTCGGGCAACAGTCGGTCGTCCGCGTCGAGGAACAGCAGGTACTCTCCGCTGGTCTGGTCCACGCCGGCGTTGCGCGCAGCCGAGACCCCGCTGTTTTCCTGCCTCAGCAAGCTCACGCGATCGTCGGCCACGTACGGCGCGACGACCTCCGCCGTCGCGTCGGTCGAGCCGTCATCGACCACCAGAACCTCGCGCGCCTCGGGCTGCGCCAGGGCGGAGTCGATTGCACGCGGCAGGAATTCAGCGTAGTTGTAGCTCGGAATGACGATCGAGTACCTGGGCATGTGTCGGGCGTCCTGCTGAGGACGAGCTAACATTATGGCACAATCCCGGCGATAATCAGCCAATGCGAATCGCGACCTGGAACATCAACGGGATGCGCGCGAGGCAGGAGTTCATCCTGCACTGGCTGCGCGCACGCCAGCCGGATCTGGTCGGGCTGCAAGAACTCAAGATGCAGGACGACAGCTTTCCGCAGGCGCTGTTCGAGGCGGAGGGCTACCAGGTGCTGACCCACGGCCAGAAGAGCTGGAACGGGGTCGCGATCCTCTCGCGCCTGCCGGCGGAGCTGGTCGACCGCGGCCTGCCCGGCCAGGAGGCGTTTGGCGCTCGGCTGATCAGCGCCCGCGTCGGCGGGCTGACCTTCACCACCGTCTACTGTCCCAACGGCAAGAGCCTCGATCACGAGGACTACCCGAAGAAGCTTGCCTGGTACGAGGATCTGCAGGCACACCTGGCCGGTCAGGACGGCGATCGCATCGTCTGCGGCGACTTCAATGTCTGCGCCGCGCCGATCGACAGCTGGGCGGGTGAGAGCTCCGTCGGCCAGCTGTTTCATACCGATGCCGAGCGGGCAGCGCTGAACAAGCTGCTCGAGCTGGGCCTGACCGACGTCTTCCGCGCGCGTCATCCGGAGCTGCAGAAGTTCTCCTGGTGGGACTATCGCGGGGGCAGCTTTCACAGGAAACAAGGGTTGCGCATCGACCTGCTGCTGGCCAGCTCGGGAGTTCTCGAGCGGGTCGAACAGATCGAGCACGACCGGGATTATCGGAAGAAGAAGGAGGGCCTGACCGCTTCCGACCACGCGCCTGTCTACATCGATCTCGCGGACTGATACCCTCGCACGGAGAAAGATATGAGAGCCCGATGCTTGTTGTACTGCCTGTTGCTGACCGTCCTCCTGCCGGCGCTGGCGGCCGATCACCTGGCCCAGAAGATGGGACTGGGAAAGGATGCCAAGCTACTGATCCTGCATGGCGATGACCTGGGCATGTGCCGTGCCGCCAATACCGCGGCCGAGCGTGGCTTCAGCAAGGGTCATATGAGCAGCGGCAGCGTGATGGTGCCCTGTCCCTGGTTCCCGCAGATCGCCGCCTGGGCCAAACGCACGAAAGGGCATGACCTGGGGCTGCACCTGACGCTGACCAGCGAGTGGAAGCACTATCGCTGGGGGCCGGTCGCGCCGCGGGGCAAGGTCCCGGGGCTGATCGATCCGGACGGCTTTCTCTGGCGCAAGGTGCTGGACGTCGTCAAGCACGGCAAGGGAAGCGAGGTCAAGCGGGAGATCCTGGCGCAGATCGCGCGCGCGCGAAAATTTGGTCTCGAGCCGACCCACATCGACAGCCACATGGGCACCCTGTTCGCGCATCCGACATTCTTCATGGCCTACCTCGACGTGGCCAAGCAAGCGCGCATCGTGCCGATGATCCCGCGCCTCACCGACGACCGGGCCAAGGATCTGAAGAAGAAGGGGCTGCTGATGCTGGCCCAGATGATGATCGCCGCCACCGAGAGCCGGGGCTACCCGATCATCGACCGGCTGATCAGCACGCGCGGCAAGACCTACGCGCAGCGCAAGGCCTGGTTGATCGATCTGATCAAGACGATGAAGCCCGGAGTGACTCAGGTGATTCTGCACCCCGCGCTGGAGGGCAACGAGCTGCGTCACATCACCAACTCCCATCGCGCCCGCAACGACGACCTCAAGCTGATGCTCGATCCCGAGGTCAAGCAGGCGATGGTCGACGCCGGGGTGAAGCCGTTTCAGTGGAAGACGATCAACGAGTGGTGGAAGAAGCGGCTCAAGTAGTGGCGCACAAGCTGATCTGCGACCGCTGTGACGCCGGACTGCTACTGGACGCTCCCGTGCGCTACGAGGTCCGGCTGGAGGTCGAGGCGGCCTACGATCCACTGGAGGTGATGCAGCAGGATCTGGATCAGGCGGCGGATCAACTGAAGACGGTGCTGAAGCAGCTCGAGA
>CAZMLI010000139.1:4682-10888 GCA_964566865.1 uncultured Planctomycetota bacterium | reverse complement strand
AGGCATTGCAGACCCACGCCTTCAAGGAGATCGCAGGATGAGCAGACCATTTGAGGCAGCGCGCCGTCGCTTCGAGATGATGCAGACGCTCGACGGCCCGTATTTTTCGCGGATCCGGCCAGACGCTGCCCAGCGACAGTGGTTCGGCCGTTCGCAGATCCAGTTCGGCTTCGCGGTGCGCGAGTGGCCCCGCGCGTTGAGCTATCTGGCGGCGCGCATTCCCGACTCGGCCCGTCGCTGGGCGGTGGTGCTGAACCTGCTGGACGAACATGCCGGCGGCGATCCGACCGGCTTCCATACCGCGACCTTCGAGACCTTCCTGCGCCGGCTGGGCATCGCCGAGGCCGAGCTGCATCGCGCGCAGCCCGGGGCCGCTGTCGGCGCGTTCAACAGCGCGCTGGTCGGACTCTGCCTGCACGAACCGATCGCGCTGGCGGCCGCCGCGGCCGGCATGATCGAGTTGATGTTCGCCTCGATCTCCGAGCAGCTGGCCGATCAGGTCGTGGCTGCCGGCTGGATCGCGCGCGAGCAGTTGATCCACTACGATCTGCACGCGGCGCTGGATGTGGAACATGCGGAGGCGCTGTTCGCCATCGCCGATGCCGACTGGCGCACGGCCGAGGGGCGCAGGCTCGTCCAGCGCGGCATCGACCTGGGCGGCCATCTGTTCGACCAGCTCTACCGGCAGCTCGCCGTGGAGGGCGGGTCGCGGCAGGCGCGCTGCGCATGATCGTCCATGACCTGCAGGCGCTGGTCTCGCTGGCTGCTCGGGCGAGGCCGCTCGGGGCCCGCACCCGCACCGATTGGCGGCTGATGTTCTCCCAGGTGCGCGAGGACCCGCGGGTCGAACTGGCGTCGATGCGGGCCAGCGCTGGCGCCGGTCGCGTGCTGACGATTGCATCTGCTGGCTGCACCGCGCTCTCGCTGCTCTCGCTCGACGAGGTGACCCACGTCGATGCGATCGATCCCAATCCGCTGCAGATCGCGCTCTGTCGCTTCAAGCAGGATGCGCTGCGCGCCTTGCCGCTGTCGGTTGCGCGGGCGCTGCTGGGGGACGCGCCGGCCGATCCGCGCTGGCGCCAGCGCACGGGGCGATCGCTGGGCGTCGCGCTCGATCCGGCGATCGTCGGCGCGGGAGTGCTGCAGGCGGGGCAGTTCGAGCAGCTGTTTGGCTGCTTTCGTGAGTTCGTCCAGCGGCTGGTCTGTCCGGCGGATCAGCTCGCGCGGCTATTCGATCCGAACGATTCGCTCGACGGACGCAGACTGCTCGCGCGCTTCGACCGCAAGTTCTGGCCGCTGGCCTTCAGCCTGTTCTTCGGCGACCGATTGCTGGAGACGATGTTCGGCGATCAGGCGACGCAATACGCGCCGCCGGGCAGCTACCCGCACTACTTTCAGCGGGCCTTCGAGCGCGCACTGACCCAGTTGCCGACGCATGATAACTACTTCCTCTCGCAGATTCTGCTCGGCCGGTCGATCGGTTGTCGCCCGCCATACCTGACCTGCGCGCTGACGGACCGCCTGGATCGCCTCTCATTCCATCAGGCGGATCTCGAGCAGTTTCTCTCACGGCCTCGCGCGCCGTATGACCTGGTCTGTCTGTCGAACGTCTTCGACTGGATGGACCAGCCGGCGATCGAACGGGTTTGCCGCCTGTTGTTGCGGGCGGTGCGTCCGGGCAGTCGGATCGTCCTGCGCCAGATCAACAATCAGCGCGCGCTGCCCGCCGTCATGCGAGATGCGCTCGAACCGCTCGAGGCCGAGGCGGACGACTGGCTGGCCCGTGACCGCAGCTTCTTCTACAGTCGTCTTTGCCTGTGGCGCGTCCGATGACGGTCCGGCTGCTTTGCTCGGATCAACTGGCGCCGTACCGCGCGGAGCTGGTTGCGCTGGAGCGCAAGCGCAGCTATCCACTCGACCGCAGGACGCGCTTTCGCATCGACCACGGCGTCGACTACAGCCGCTTCGCCAGGGCACTCGGCGCCCCTCGTTTCGTGCTGGCCTTCGATCGCGCGCAGCGGGTGACGGGCGTGGCGGCCGCGGTCCGTCGCGATGGCTGGTGGTATCTGTGCGATCTCAAGACCGATCCGCAGGCTGGCAACCGACGCGTGCTCGTACAGCTACTGCGCGGCCTGTGGCGCGCGACTGACGGACTGGCGCCCGGCGCCTACTTCGTCGCGATGGACGATCCGGCGCAGGGCAAGGGGCGCAGCGGGATCGCGCGGCTGCTTTCGGGGCGTGGGCAGTCGCCACGGTTCGAGGTCGCCGGCCGGCAGCGGATCTACCTGCTGGCCAATCCACTGCCGGCGTCGCACCGCTGCTGGGCCAGCTTCAGCGGGAGCCGGCGGCTCTATCCGGGTGGTCAGGTCGAGATTCGATCGCTCTCGGGAGTCAAGGATCTGCTGCTGCTGCCCACCGATCGGGCGCTCGCGCTGGCCCACCTGAGCGTGCAGGCCACGTCGCCCGAGGCCCATCTCGCCGGGATCCTCGCCGGGATGCGCATCGCGGCAGATGCGGGCGCGACGCATCTCTGCTGGGCACTGGACAGGCAGTTCACGGCCACCGAACGCCTGCTCGCCGACCGCGGCTGGTCGACGAGCGCCGGCGCGACCACTTACTATCACGCCCCCGCAGGGGTGCGCTGGCCCGGGTTGAAAATCCGGTCCGATCAGATCTAGCTCATGTCAAACCAAGGAGCGCCGAGGTGAAACAAGCCGAATTCCGCGAACGTATCTCTCGCTCAGCGAGCGCCCGAGCCTGGATCGGGTCGCTCAGCCAGTCGGACCAGCGGCACCTGCTGAGACTGCTGATCTTCCTCGGACTTTACCTGGCCGCGGCCTCGGCGGCCGTGCTGCTGGCCGGGCAGATCGACAGCGCCTGGGTCCTGCTGCTCAATCTGCCGCTGTACCTGCTGGCGGCCGCTTCGCTGCATGGGATCAGCCTGTTCACCCACGAAGGCGTGCACGATACCCTCTCGCGCAACCGGCGCTGGAACCATCTGTTGAGCGTGTTCTGCGCGATGCCGGTCTTGCAGAACTACACCGCCTACCGGGTGCTGCATCTGGCGCACCACGACGACACCGGGACCCGTCACGACCCAGACCACTTCGCCGGCTACACCGAGCGCCGCTGGCTGCTGTTCGCCATGCACTGGGGGCGCTTGCTGCTGGGCTATCCGGTCTATATCACGATGATCCCGCTACTCGGCTGGCGGCAGGGCAACCGCACCGACCGGCGCGCGATCGTCTGCGAGTTGCTGCTGCTGGCAGCCTGCTGGGGCGTCCTGCTCTGGCTCACGCCGATGTCCATCTTGCTGCACGCCTGGCTGCTGCCGATGCTGCTGATCAATACGATGGTCAACATCCGCGGGATGAGCCAGCACACCCTGCTCGAGGAGCCGGAGCATGACGTGCGTGGTACGCGCACGATCCTGACCAGCCCGCTGGTGACCTTCTTCATGTGCAACGAGAACTACCACCTGGAGCACCATCTGTATCCGGCCGTGCCCTGGTACAACCTGCCCAGGCTGCATGCCAGGCTCGCCCCGCAACTGCGCGCGCAGGGGGCGCCGTTCATTCCCTCCTACTTCTCCTTCGTTCGCAGCTTCGTCCGGCATTCTTTCGCGCTGCTGAGGTAGTCGCAGTCGTTACATGATCTTTACACCCGGCGGGTTCAGAGTCGGTAGGATGGGGGCCTGCAGAACCTCACCTACGGGAGCTTTCAGATGAGACACTGGATCATTGCGGCGCTGGTACTGACGATCACCCTGGCCGCACAGGCGGAGCAGCCGGATGGCCGCCTGAGCTTGACCACGACCAAGGTGGTCATCTTCAAGGACGGCTACAGCCTGGTGCTCAAGCGGGCCGTCGCCCGCACGGACAAGCAGGGACGGGTCTTCACCGAGCAGGTGCCGGACGCAGCGATCCTCGGCTCGTTCTGGGCCACGCCCAAGGAGGGCCAGCTGCTGTCGACCACCGCCGGCTGGGTCGAGAGCAAGCGCAGCTACGAGAAGCTGGCCGACTGCACCAGCTCGATCGAGGTGCTGCATGCCAACCTGGGCAAGCTCTGCAGCGTGAGTCTGGCCGACAACAAGCAGCACAGCGGCACGATCCACCGCGTGCTCGCAACCCGCTCGACGGGTCCGGTCCCGGCAAGCCTGGCCACGCAACTGGGGCTGTCCAAGCTGCGCGCGGGGCTGCGTCGGGTCATCTCGACGTTGCAGGGGTCACGCTTCGTATTGCGCACGCAGGACGGCGACCTGATGCTGCCGCTGAACCAGATCCGCGCGCTGAAGATCAAGCAGATGACCACCCAGTGGAGCCGCACCATCACCGAGTCCGGTCGGCTGAAGCGGCTGACCTATCGCTTCGCCAAGCCAGGTGTGGATCGTGAACTGACCGTGATGTACTTCCGGCCCGGCCTGCGCTGGATTCCGACCTACCGCGTCACGCTGAAACCGGAGGCTGGCAAGAAGACCGCGGCCATGCAACTGCAGGCGGAGATCCTCAACGAGGCGGAGGACCTGAAAGATACGCAGGTCGACCTGGTCGTCGGCGTGCCGAACTTTCGCTTCAAGTCGCTGCCCAGTCCACTGATCCTCGAACGCCGGTTGATCAATACCCTGGCGGTGGCCGCGCCCCGGCTGATGCAGAACCGGGCCCAGCTATCCAACAGCCTCTACAGTCAGCGCAGCAGCGAATGGCGGCGCGCCGCACGCAGTCAGCCTAACGGCACGATCCAGTTGCCCGGCAACCTGACCGCCGGTGGCAAGCAGGATCTGTTCATCTACCACCTGAAGCAGTTGACCCTGGCCAAGGGGGCGCGCACCGCCTTGCCGATCTTCAACGCCAGCGTGCCCTATCAAGACCTCTACACCTGGGACGTGCATTTCAAGCAGCCGGCCTATCGCGGCCGTGGCGCGCAGTCCGTCTCGCCGCTGAAGCTGTCCAAGAACCAGACCTGGCACCAGATCGTGCTGACCAACGCGACCGCCCAGCCCTGGACCACCGGCCCCGCGTTCCTGATGCTGGGGCAGCAGCCGCTGGCCCAGGAGCTACTGACCTACACCTCGCCCAAGGACCAGGTGCGGGTGCCGGTGACGGTCTCCGTCGACGTGCGCGGCAGCTACAGCGAGACGGAGACCTCGCGCAAGCTACGCGTGCTCAAGTTCAAGGGCTATCAATATGCGCAGATCTTCAAGCGCGGCACGCTCAACCTGTGCAACCACAAGAACGTCGAGATCGAGGTCGAGATCAGCTGCCGCTTCGGCGGCAAGGCGGAGACCATCAGCCACGACGGCAAGGCGACCCTCGGCGCATTCGACCGCAACGACTGGAATTCATACTACGGCCACGAGGGCGTGAACAACCACAGCCTGGTGCGCTGGACGGTCAAGCTCAAGCCGGGCGAGGTGATCGACCTGACGGTGGACTATCATTTCTACGTGAGGCACTAGGCCGTCAAACATTCCCCGGGCGGGAGCCTCGCCCTCCCGTTCAGTTCTTGCAGTTACAGCGGGACGGTTTGCGTCCGGACTGGGCCGAGACGGCGACGACGGGAAAGCTGATGCGCAGGTGCACCAGCTCGACCTCCAGCTGCCAGGTCAGCGAGGTCAGCTCGCCCTTGGGCGTCACCAGGCAGGAGAAGTGACCGATCCAGTCGACCGACAGCTGGGACTTGATCTCCAGCTCGAGGCCGATCTGGCGCCGCTCGCCACAGCCGAAGGGCTTGCCGCCTTCGATTTTGAGCACTCGCAGACGACGCAGTAGCTGCTCCTGGGCCTGCGTCAGGATGGCGTCCAGCTGGATCTGGGCATCGACCTTCTCGCCGAGGAAGCTGGCCAGGCGCTGGCGGACAGCCTCGCGTTTGTCGACCGGAACCCGCGGCGCTATCTGGGCCAGGATGTTGTTGGCCTCGGCAGCGGTTCGCCGGCGCACGTCCTGTCTGAGCCGCTGGGTCACCAGGCGGGTGAGGGACACGCCCTGTGCGATTGCGGGCACGATGCCGGTTCCGCCCCAGCGGGCGCCGGCACAGCCGTCGGTGCTCTGGCCGGCTGCGATCGAACCGTTCTTTTCGAAGCGAACCGGCGGGCAGGCGTCGTGGCTCTTGCATCCGGCCGGATGCGCGTGTGCGTGGGCGGCGTCGCAACTGTGATCGCAGAAATACAGCCCAGGTAGCTTGACCGTCTGGCTCGCGCTGGCCAGGCG
>CAZMLI010000139.1:2004-4582 GCA_964566865.1 uncultured Planctomycetota bacterium | reverse complement strand
ACTGGGAGGATGAAGAGCGCGCGGATCGGCAGAATCCTCGGTGACTACGAGTTGCTCGAGGGTGCCGGCGCGGGGGGCTTCTCGGTTGTCTGGAAGGCCAAGCATGTCGAGACCGGCGCCCTGGTCGCGCTGAAGATCCCGCGCGTGCCGGCATTCACCGAGCACCTCAGGCAGGAAGCCGGTCTGCTGCTCGAGGCTGCCGACGAACAGGTGGTGCCGCTGCTCGCCGTCGATCTGGATCACGATCCGCCGTATCTGGTGATGCCCTGGCTGGACGGCTGCAATCTGCCGCTGCCCGAGGACGTGCCCGAGCCGAAGCAGATCCTGCCCGGTCTGGTGCGCATGCTCGAGCTGGCCGAGATCGTGGCCCGGCTGCATCAGCGCCAGATCGTTCACGGAGACCTCAAGCCGGGCAACGTGCGGCTCGACGAACAGCAGAAGATCTGGCTGCTGGATCTGGGACTCGCGCGGATCCAGGTCCAGACCAAGCAGCAGCGGTCGCTGGCGCTGTCGCTGGTCAGCGTCGACGGTCACTCGATCTCGGGCACGCTGGATTTCATGGCGCCCGAGCTGCTCGGCGGGGGCGAGCCGACGACCGCGTCCGACATCTACAGCTTGGGCGTGATCCTGCACAAGCTGCTGGCCGGCCGCCCACCGGCGTTCGGCATCAGCCCGATGACGCTCAATCCCTACTTGCCTCCGGGCATGGGGGCGTTTCTCGAGCGCATGCTGCATCGCTCTGCTACAGAGCGCTTCGCGGAGGCGGGCGAGCTGGTCGAGCCGTTGACGGACTTCGTCTGGCAGGAGCGGATCTGTTCGAAACGCAAGGACGGCCATGAGAAGCGTCGGCGCGCAATGGCGGGCCGGGCCCAGCTGCGGCGAGGGGCCGGCCTGCTGCTGCAGCTGAGTCTGCCGCTGATGCTGATCAGCGTGGGGGCGCGCTACCTCTGGCCGCTGATGGCTTCGGGTGAGGTCAAGCCGTGGTGGCTGCTCGGCGTGCCGCTAGGGCTGATGCTGGTCTTTCATGGGGCGCAGCGGATCAACCTCTGGATCGTCGGGCGGATCGAGCAGCAGCGACAACGGCGACTCGATGCGCGGCGGCGAAAGCGCTGGACTGGGGCCCATGGTTGATCAGGATCCGACCCTGGCGCGGGGCGTTGATTACTCGGGCTACGAGCTGGTCGAACGCATCTCCGTCGGCAACTTCGCGGAGGTCTGGCGGGGCAGGCACAAGGTGGTCATTCCGGTCGCGGTCAAGATCGCGACGACGCAGATCGGCGCGCGCATGCTGGAGGCCGAGAGCTCGATCTTCGATGGCGAACGGTTGCCGGGCATCGTCGAGGTGATCTGTCACGGCGAGAGTCCGCGGCCGCACATCGTGATGCCCTGGGTCGGGTCCTGGACGCTGCGCGATATCCTCTCGGCCAAGGCGCATCTGAGACAGCGAGAGCTGCTGATCGATCGGGGCCGGATCAAGCTGACTGCGAAGGGCGAGACCGCGCGTCTGGACCTGAAGTGGCGGGTCAGCCGGGCCGAGAAGGAGGACATCCTGGCCGGGATGCGTCAGGGCCGGTTCTACCGGATTCGCCGGCTGCTCGGCGTGCTGGCCGCGGTTCGACAGTTGCACCGGCGCGGGCTCGTGCACGGGGACCTCAAGCCGGAGAACGTGCTGATCGACGAGCAGGACGGCAGCTGCCAGTTGAGTGACTTCGGGCTGGCCAAGGAGATGCAGGCCTACCGCCGCGAGCAGCGTCTGGATCACTCGATGCACAGCGAGCAGGGCTTGATCGGCGGGACGCTGACCTACCTGCCGCCCGAAGGCGTCAAGGGCGGGGAGCCGAGCCCGGCCGGGGATGTGTATGCGCTGGGCGTGATGCTGCACGAGGTGCTGCTGTTCCGCAGGCCGGACAAGGCGAGGGATCCGGGGAACTTCAGCGACCGCGTGCCCGCGCCGCTGTTGCGCGTGCTCACCCGGGCGCTGGCCTATGCTCCCGAGGAGCGCTATCCCGATGCCACCGAGATGACGCTCGCCTTGCGGCAGGCGTTGATCACGGTCGAGGTCTCGGAGTTGATCAAGCCGATCTCGGCCGCGCCGATGGGTATGACCGGGGCGCTCAGCCGCTTCTTGGGCGTCACGCTGTTGCTGATTTACCTCTGCGTGGTGTTCTTCGGCCTGCTCGTCTATCCGCCGGTATTGCTGGGCTGCCTGATCATCTTCGGCCTTCAGGTCTACATCTGGGAGTGGTGGCAGGCGCCGCGGCTGCAACGCCGCTGGCAGGATGTCGGCGATCGCAAGCCGATCGACTTCAGCTCGGTGCAGACGTCCTGATGGGGGACCTGCAGAATCCGCGGCTGATCTGGGCCAAGGGCTGGCTGTTCCTGCTGCTGGGTTCGCTGGCGGCCGGGTTTCTGCTCTGGCAGACCCGCAGCTGGCAAATCGCCGCGCTGCTGGCCATTGCGATCTGGGCCTTCAGCCGTTTCTACTACTTCACCTTTTACGTGATCGAGCACTACGTCGACGGCGAGTACAAGTTCGCGGGGTTGATCAGCTTCGCGCAGTACCTGTTCCGTCGTCGCA
>CAZMLI010000139.1:0-1904 GCA_964566865.1 uncultured Planctomycetota bacterium | reverse complement strand
GGAATGATGAGCAGCCCCACGGTCGAGACCCACGAATTCCAGGCAGAGGTCAGTCAGATCCTCAACCTGGTGGTCAACTCGTTGTACACCAACAAGGAGATCTTCCTGCGCGAGCTGATCTCCAACGCCTCGGACGCGATCGATCGGCTCAAATTTCAGGCGCTGACCGATCACGACCTGCTCGACGACGACCAGGTGCTCGAGATCACGCTGATCCCGGACAAGGAGCAGCATACCCTCGCGATCCGCGACAACGGACTGGGCATGACGCGCGAGGAGATGATGCAGAACCTGGGCACGATCGCCCACTCCGGCACGCAGGCCTTCGCCAAGGCGATGGAGCAGGCCCAGGGCGACGACGCCAGCTTCATCGGTCAATTCGGCGTGGGCTTCTACAGCAGTTACCTGGTCGCCGATCAGGTGCGCGTGACCAGCCGGGCCGTCGGCTCTGACGAGGTCTGGGTCTGGCAGTCGAGCGGCGAGGGCGGCTTCACCATCAGCGAAGGCGAGGGCGCGGAGCGTGGGACCGAGGTGCTGCTGACCCTCAAGGAAGATCAGTACGACTACCTCGAGGAGCAGCAACTGCGCGGGTTGGTCCGGACCTATTCCGACTACGTCAGCCATCCGATCAAGCTCAAGATCGAGCGCGAGGCCGACACCGAGCACAGCTCGCCCTTCGAGCAGGTCAACACCGCCAGCGCGCTCTGGACCCGCAAGAAGGCCGACATCGAAGAGGATCAGTACGTCGAGTTCTACAAGCACCTGACGCACGACTGGGAAAAGCCGCTGCGCTGGACCCACTTCCAGATGGAAGGCACCCTGCTCTACACCGGCATGCTATTCATTCCGGCGCGCGCGCCGTTCGATCTGTTCGATCCCGACGCCAAGGGGCGCGGCGTGCGGCTGTTCGTCAAGCGCGTCTTCGTGATGGACGAGTGCCGCGAGCTGGTGCCCGACTACCTGCGCTTCGTGCGCGGCATCATCGACTCCGACGACCTCTCGCTCAACGTCTCGCGCGAGATGCTGCAGAAGGATCAGGTCGTCTCGATGATGCGCAAGCAGGTGATCAAGCAGACCCTCGGCCTGCTCGACGAGATGGCCGCCGAGGATGCCGAGGGCTACACCACCTTCTGGGGCGAGTTCGGCCGCGTGATCAAGGAGGGGGTGTACCAGGACGGCGATAACAAGGACCGCATCGCCGCGCTGCTGCGCTTCGAGAGCTCCACCGCCGACGGGCTGACCTCGCTGGCCGACTACATCGGACGCATGAAAGAAGATCAGCCGGGGATCTACTACATCAGCGGCGAGTCCAGGGCCGCCGTCGCCAACAGCCCGCACATCGAGGCGCTTAAGCAGCGCGAATACGAGGTGCTGTACCTGGTCGATCCGATCGACGAGTGGGTCGTGCAGGCGCTGCCCGAGTTCGACGAGAAGAAGCTGATCAACGCGATGCAGGGCGAGATCTCGCTCGACGAGACCGACGAGGCCAAGCAGCGTCGCGAGAAGCTCAGCGAGAACATGGGCCCGGTCTTCAAGCACATCAAGGAAGCCCTCGGCGAACACGTCAAGGAAGTCCGGCTGTCCGAACGACTGACCGACTCCCCGGCCTGTCTGGTCGCCGACGACATGGCGATGACCGCCAACCTCGAGCGGCTGCTGAAGCACACCCATGCCGACATGCCGATCCAGCCGCGCATCCTCGAACTCAACGGCGGCCATCCGCTGATCAAGAACCTCGAGGCGCTGATCGAGAAGCAGCAGACCGCGGTCAAGATTGCCCTGCCCGACGGCGGCGAGGTCGGTGGCGAGGCCCTGACTGCCCAGATCGGCAACTGGATCGAGCTGCTCTACGACCAGGCCCTGCTGACCGAAGGCAGCGAGGTGCGCGACATGGCAGCCTACAA